>CAZMLK010000002.1:0-242244 GCA_964567265.1 uncultured Candidatus Saccharibacteria bacterium
TGAGCCGACATCGAGGTGCCGAACTCCGCCGTCGCTATGGACGCTTGGGCGGAACTAGCCTGTTATCCCCAGGGTAACTTTTATCCGTTAATCTCCAGCCGCATCTAATGCGAACTGTCGGTTCACTATGCTCTGCTTTCGCATCTGCTTGTCATGTACGACTCGCAGTCAAGCCACCTTTTGCCATTACGCTATCGGTACGGTTTCCATTCGCACCTAGGTGACCTTTGTAGACCCCTCCGTTACTCTTTAGGAGGGTGTCGCCCCAACAAAACTGTCCATCACGCACTGTCTCAGCACGATTTTTTCGTACTGGTTAGAAATTACATTTCAAAAGAGTGGTATTTCACTGGCGGATCCACGAAAACCGAAATCTTCGCTTCAAATCCTCCCACCTATGCTACGCAGTCGAAACGTAATTTCAATGCGAAATTACAGTAAAGCTCCTGGGGTCTTTCTGTCTATCTGCGGGTAACCGGCATCTTCACCGGTATTGCATTTTCACCGAGCTACTCCTCGAGACAGTTATCAAGTCATTACACCTTTCGTGCGCGTCTGAACTTACCAGACAAGGAATTTCGCTTAAAGCTTCCTTTGAATGCTTTGGACCATATCTTCACCCTCACGAATGAGGGGCACGGCGTGTGGTCTCTGAGGGGTCACGAGGACTTCCCTGCTGATCGCGATCGCGCTTGGTCGCTTCCCAGCATATAGCCATGTTCTATTTGAGGACCAGTCTCACATTACTGTAAGACGAGGCAGCTTCTTGGTGTGTTTCGATCTGTTTAGTATTTTCTACAATCGTCCCAGTCCTACTGGATTCGACGAATCGAATCCAGTACCTTAGGACGATTATAGTTATCGCCGACATTGACCAGGGCTTATACAGATCAGCAACATCTCTTGCGAAATGGTACCCCCCGTATTTGACCTTCTGGCATTGGTCAGGTGTCACCCCCTATACATCCTCTTACGAGTTCGCAGGGAGCTGTGTTTTTGGTAAACAGTTGCCAGGGAATCTTTCGCTGCGGCCCCTCTTGCGAAGGGCAGGCCATATCCCGAAGTTACGGCCGCTTTTTTGCCGAGTTCCTTGAGGAGCAATCACTCGTTCATTTTAGTCTTCTCGACTCTACCACCTGTGTCGGTTTGCGGTACGGTTTCCATCAAACTGAAGCTTAGAAGCTTTTCTTGGGAGCGTGCTCTAGAATCTCTCCATCGGCCGAAGCCTCAAAATTGTCGCGACACTCGGATGGTAACTCCCGGATTTGCCAAAGAGTCGTCCTCGCGCTACGAACCCCAATCCAATAAGGGGCATCCTGTACAACACTCCGTCACTCCGTCGCATTTCATGGAAGTCATGGAATATTAACCATGTGTCCATCGCGTCCGACTTTCGTCATCCGCTTAGGCCCGACTAACCCTTGGCTGATCATCATGGCCAAGGAAACCTCGGTATTTCAATGTCGGGGGGTCTCACCCCGAATGTGGTTACTCGTGTCGGCATTTGCACTTCCATACGCTCCAGGGTCGGTCACCCTTCCCCTTCATCGCAGAATGGAACGCTCTCCTACCGCTCCCATCTATCGAAATAGATGAAAGCCCGCAGTTTCGGTACGACGCTTAAGCCCCGATTATCTTCGGCGCAAGATCTCTCGATGAGTGAGCTGTTACGCTTTCTTTTAATGGTGGCTGCTTCTAAGCCAACATCCTCATTGTCTACGAAATCTCACCTCCTTGTGATGCACTGAGCGTCGATTTAGGGACCTTAACTGGCGATCTGGGCTGTTTCCCTTTTGACCTGCGAAGCTTAGCCCCCGCGGTCTAACTGCCATGCTCTTGACTCTTAGTATTCGGAGTTTGATAGGGTCAACGAGATTGCTCCCTATTTGACCCTTCCAGTGCTCTACCCCTAAGAGGAACACATGACGCCAACCCTAAAGCTGTTTCGGAGAGAACCAGCTATTACCAGATTCGATTAGCTTTTCACTCCTTACCTCAGGTCATCCGATCGTGTTGAACAGCGAACCGGTTCGGGCCTCCCGCCGCCTTTCGGCGACGTTCACCCTGCCCAAGGCAAGCTCATCTGGATTCGGGTCTGATATGTACTATTATGTCGCGCTATTCACACTCGGTTTCCCTACGGCTCCGGCCTTTTGAGGGCCTTAGCCAAACAGCACATATCAACTCGCCGACTCATTCTTCAATAGGCACGCCGTCACCCTTACGGGCTCCGACTCCTTGTAAGCACACGGTTTCAGTTCTATTTCACTGTCCTTCCGGACTGCTTTTCACCTTTCCCTCACGGTACTAGTTCACTATCGGTCTCCAAGAATATTTAGCCTTGCCGGTTAGTGCCGGCGGATTCACTCAAGCTATTCGTGTCTTGAGCTACTCAAGAGTGACGATAAGAGAGATTGATCGTTTTCGCATACGGGGCTGTTACCCGCTGGGGCCGCGCTTTCCAACGCGTTCTGCTAACGACCGATTTTGTAACTCTCCTCGCCCAGCATTTTCGGTTCGAATAAATTCGAACCGAAAATGCTGGGCAACACCGTCATCTTACAACCCCGAGGGTGGATTACTCCTCCTTCGGTTTGGGCTTTTTCCATTTCGCTCGCCGCTACTAAGGAAATCACGAGTTGTCTTCTCACCGTCTGCGATTGCTCGCGTACGGAAAGAAAACAACTGCTTATTGTTCTCTGTTCCTCCAGATACTAAGATGTTTCAATTCTCTGGGTGCGCTCTCAGAAATAAATCTGAGTCAACTGGGTTTACCAGAAGGGGTTTCCCCATTCGGAAATTTCCGGATCGCAGGTTGCTTAGCACCTCCCCGAAACTTATCGCAGCTAGGCCACGTCCTTCATCGCTTCTTTGGAGCCAAGGCATCCTCCGTGTGCTCTTCTAGCTTCCAACTTCGGAAAACTAGAAACCGCATATCTATGCTTTTTTCGTCCGTGCCTGGAATATGCGCCAGACCCGGATATTTTTTTGTTTGTGATTTTGCTTTTCCCACTCCACCTATCACTGCCTTTAAACTGCACTTATCATACAGAAGAAAGACCCTGGCAACATCGCCCCGAAATGGAACGTGCCGCCTGACAGTAATGGTGGGATTTAGTTGTCAAAGACCAGTACCTTTGTTTTCAAGAAAAAAACCGCTCAGTGAGCGGCATACCAGAACCCTAAAACGGCTCTGTTATGCGCTCGTGGGTTTCTTAAGATTCAACATAAGTACGTAGCCCGTAGTATATAGGAAAGCAAAAAAGTGTCAAATTTCCGTCTTCCCCAGGGGGAAACAGGGGCAAAAGTGGGCCAAAAAAGCAGGAGCCGCCGGCCCGATGTATCGGGCCGGCGGCTGGTTCACACTAGAGGATGCGAAAACGGATAAGGATTCTTCGCCACCACGAATGCGAGTGTCTTCGACTGACACGCCGCAAGGAGGATGTGAGCACTCGCCGCTTCTCTTCGAGATCCTCCGCAGTGAGAATACCAGGAATCTTTTGCGGACTCCCGTTGGCGACGCGTTTCGCCGCGAGCGTTATCAAGACGTGGTCTCCGGGTCTCATGACCGCCCCCTTTCTACAAGACGTGTATTCCTCCCCAAATCCACGAACGCTGACATGCTCACCAGTTCCCAGCGCATGTGATTCGCCGCCGGCCCGATGTATCGGGCCGGCGGCTCCAGTATGGAGTCAGGCATACCGATACCGTGGCGGCGGCGTGTGTTTGTAGACAATTTCGAGGAGCCAACAACGAAGCTCCTCCAGAGAAAGATAGATACCGAGCTCAGCCAAGCAATCTCGCTGGTCGTGAAATTTTTCAGACGTAAGCGCTCGAGGATCGTTCGCGCGAAGCCACTCGGCGTACAGCGCTTCCGCTTCTTGCCGCATAGAAATCTCAATCCATGCATCGGGGATAGTTGGTCCGTAGTCGGGATCGACACGATACCCCGGCCACCCGTTTGCATACGGTCTCGCAGGAAGCATTCGTTGCGGAGGCAACACGTCTCCATCCACGATCACATCGTTTTTCATTTCTCACCTCTCCGTTTGCTGGCGGCAACTATACACGTCACTCTCCCATAAATCCACCCGCCTGGATGCCCCACAGTTTTTTGTAGAGGCCGTCCCGCTTCAAGAGTTCGCCGTGCGTTCCCTGGTCCGCGACTGTACCATTTTCGACAACGACGATGCGATCCATGCGCATGATGGTCGAGAGGCGGTGCGCGATGACGACGACCGTCTTCCCTTTCATCAGGGTCTCGAGCGCTTCTTGGATGTAGTGTTCCGATTCGGAGTCGAGCGACGATGTCGCTTCGTCGAGAAGGAGTATCGGCGCGTCCTTGAGGATCGCGCGCGCGATCGCGACGCGCTGGCGCTCACCGCCCGAGAGCTTCACGCCGCGCTCGCCGACATATGTCTCATATCTTTCTGGAAGCGCATCGATGAACTCGTGGCAGTGCGCCTGCTTCGCCGCCTCGATGACGTCCTCGTCGGTCGCGTCCATGTTTCCATAGCGAATATTTTCCATGAGCGTCCGATGGAAGAGGATCGGCTCCTGCGGCACGAATCCGATCGCGGCGCGGAGCGATTCCTGCGTGACGTCCTTGATGTTCGTTCCATCAATCATGATCTTTCCATCGGTCACGTCATGGAGGCGCAAGAGGAGCTTGAGCACGGTCGACTTCCCCGCTCCGGAGGGACCGACGAGCGCGATCTTCTCGCCGCCCCGAATAATGAGCGAAAACGAATCGAGCACAGTGCGCGTACTATTGAACGCGAATGTGACGTCCTTGAATTCGATCTCGCGCTTCGTGACTTCAAGCGGCTCCGACTGGATGGTATTCCTGACTTCGTGAGGCGTTTCCATGATCTCCACCATCTCGGTCGCATCCGCGATCGCTTCATACAATCCGCGGATCGATCCGTTGAATCCCCAGAGCTGGTTCGATGCCGTGATGAGATAGGCTTGCACGAGTGCGAAGTCGCCGATCGTCACGAGGCCCTGCCGCCACAAATTGATGGTGACGAGCATCAGCGCAATCTCGGTCACCATCATGAAAGCACCTTGAATAAGGTTGATGGTGTAACTGATATTCCACGAAGTACGTCGGGCGCGCTCGAGTGCACGGCTCGCCTGCTCTACCAGGTTGATTTCGCGGCGCTCGCTCGCGAAGAGCTTGATCGTATACTCGTTGGAGACAGAATCGGAGATCGCCGCGGTCTGCGCCGAATCCTTCTCGGTCGACGCGATGTTGTATTTCTGCTTCCAGTTCGCGATCAGGATATGGAAGGTGATGAGCGTGACCGAGAACGCAAGGAACCCGACGCCGAGCCACACACTCCGTGCAGCCAGAACGAACGGGATGCCGGTAAGGAGCACCAGGACTGGGAGGATATTGTAGATGACGATATCGACGAATTGCTGGTACGCCCGCGGAAGGCGCGTGACCTTGCGGACGATCGAGCCAGTGAAGGTGCTCGTGAAGAATGAGAAGGAGTGGTAGATGAGATTTCCGAATGCAGTGTTGACGAGATAGGTCATCGAGCGCGCGTAGAACGCTCCAGCAGAAAACTCGTGGATGCGCCACAGCAGCCACAAGAAGAAGTACAGCATCGCGACCGACATGATGATGGAAATGAGCGTGGTCGCGAGCGCATCGGTGGGTACACCGTTTGCGCTCGCAAGCGTGTCGAAGAACCGCTTGTAGAAAAGCGGCGTGACGAGGTTGAGAAGATAGTTCGCGAGCGCCGTCCCGAAGATGACGAGCCCGAGCCTCCATTCGCTTCTTGCGGTGCTCCAGAACAGCCTGAGTACCGGCCTGATGGAGACATTTCTTTTCTTCAGAGGTTCTTTTGATTCCATATACGTGAAGGTTTTTTGAGTATGGCAGAAATGATTCTTCTGACAAGCGATGCCGTTCATGAAGCAGGTTCCGATTGCGTCAGCGGCAATGGCGCGGTAGGCTTCTAATCGAAGTCTTGTAGGAGTAGTGTCATTGAAGAGAAGATCCGAGAGCGCATTCGGAAATGGGTCGTCAAGGAGAGGCGGTGATGCGCGGCCGATACTCGTGACTATCCTCGCCATCATCGTCCTCCTTATACTCGCCGGCGTCACGGCACTCGTCGTCATTGATTTCGGACTTTGGAGCCCGCCGACAGAAGAACGCTCTGTCACGCTCCCCGACTCCCAGTTCCCGAAGTGAGTCGAAATGAAAGCCCCCGCAACGTCGTTGCGGGGGCTTTGCCATATGAGCGTGAAGTCCGGAATTACCGGCGCTTCATCTCATCCCGCATCTTTTCAAGATAATGCTTCGCGACATCCTGGCCGCCGAGCCCGAATGAGAGCCCGAGCGCGAGTGATACTGCCACGACCACTCCGGTGAACAGGGTCTGCACGAAGATCGACGCGACCGACAGCTGATTGAGCGCTGCGAGGAAGGCGAAGATCCAGATTGCCCAGCGCGTCACGTTGCCGAGGAAATGCGCGGACGGCATGTCGGCTGCCTTCGCGGCGCCGACGACGACGGTCTGGCTCACTTCTGCGATCACTGCTGCAACAAGAAGTATGAGGACAGCAGCGATCACCTGCGGCAAGTAGAGGAGTACGACTTCCTGGAGGAAGATGTTGACCTGGTTGAGGCCGAGCACGTCGAGAGACGCGACGAGGAACGCGATGATCACGAACCACTTGATGAGCTCGCCGAGGAAGTTCCCCGAATTGAGGCGGAAGCCTGCGCGGCTGAGGACATCCTCGAAGCCGGCGCTCCGGAGCGCGTTATCAACTTTGAGTGAAGCGACGACTTGGGAGACGATATGCGCGAGCGCGGTACCGACGAGCCAGCCCGCGAGGAATATCAAAAACGCGACGACGAGGTTGGGGATGAACTGGATCACTCCTACCCACAGGCTTTGGAATGAGCGTATCAGCACATCAGACCAGGATTCTATCATCATATGCATTGCTTCCCCGCACGCGTATGCGAGGACACGGTTTCTAAATGAATAAGCGCTTCTGAGAACAGCTCCTTCCGGAGTCGAAAGACATCATTAATGATAGCACCGGGAACAGGCGCATTTCTCCCTCCGTGTGGATAAAGGAGCCGGTGCCCTAGAGCAAGCTCAGGCGGTCCAAGACCGCACGGTGCGGATAGTCGAAGACGTTCCGGATGAGGCGGTCATGGATGGAGCGGCGGTAGGCGAAGTCTGAGATCGAGAGGAACGCGTAGCGGATGTCGCGTCCGATCTCGATCTCGATGTTCTTGATAGCGGCTTCGAGGACCGGCCGGTTGATGCGGTCCCCCACCACCAAGAGGTCGATGGTCGCGTCGGTTTCGGGATCGAGGAACGAGCCCGCGACGATGACGAGCGCGATCCGCCCGGCCTTGCCGAGCCTCCGCGCGATATCCTGGTCATTCAAGGAAACGGTCGCGAGCATGAACTGGCGGAGCTCACGGCGGAACGGGAACCGCTCATCGAGCAGGAAGCCATTCACCTTCTTCTGAAGAATGGTTGATTTCCCGCCGCGCTTCACGGTGACGCTCTTGTGGAATACTTTCCGCTTGAGGAATCGGATGGCGAGGAGGGTCCGGATCTCGGACGCGAGCGCGGAATCGGAGATTTTTGTCCTGCTCTGGATATCGTCGCGGTCGAACGGGGTCTCGGGGGCAAAGAGGAAGAGCCTGAGCATCTTGACGCGCTGAGGACTTCCAAAAAGTTTACCGAGAGTATCCATGTGGCGACATTGTATCAGTCATTTTTCGGCCACGCTAGAAATGGGCATTAGTAGAACACAAAGCCCGGCGCCATGGGCGCCGGGCTTTGTGGGTCATGCGTCACTCCGTACACCACTCCTTTGGACGTGCGGCAGAGTACCCTTCAATTAGACTATATTTTGGCCAAAAAACAATGTGACTTTTTCCAGAAAAGTGGGAACAAGGCAAAAAAGAAGCGCCGGACCCAAGAATGGGTCCGGCGCTGGGGGAAGGTGTCACTCAACAGTGACAGACTTCGCCAAGTTCCGTGGTTGGTCGACGTCGGTCCCCTTGAGGACCGCCGTGTGGTAGGCAAGGAGCTGCACCGGGATGGTGTAGAGAATCGGTGCGACGAACGGGTCGACGGTCGGAAGAATGATGGAAGCAAAGAGCTTCCGGTCCGGACCGAGCTCAGCCGTGACCTGAGCTACGCCCTCCTGGTCGGAGATCAGAATCACCCGACCACCCCGCGAGACAACCTCCTGCAGATTCAAGGCCGTCTTTTCGAACAAATGGTCCCGGGGAGCAACGACGATGACCGGGACGTTCTCGTCAATGAGCGCGATCGGCCCGTGCTTCAGCTCGCCTGCGGCATAAGCCTCCGCATGGATGTAGCTGATTTCCTTGAGCTTCAGCGCGCCTTCGAGGGCAACGGCGAAACTCGTCCCCCGTCCAAGATAAAGAACGTCCCGTGCATCCTTCAGCCTGTCCGCGATGGTCCGTATCTTCGCGTTCAGGCCTTCGATGACTTGCAGTATACGGGCAGGAAGCTCGTCGAGTGCAAGCGTGAGTGCATGTTCGCGTTCGGAAGTCAGCCGGCCGCAGGCGCGCGCTGTACCAATAGCAAGACAGGCGAGAGTCGCGAGCTGTGTCGTGAAGGCCTTGGTTGAGGCGACGCCGACCTCGGGACCGGCGAGGGTCCGGAGGAGTGCGTCCGCTTCGCGGGCGAGCGTACTCTCCGGTACGTTGACGACTGCGAGCGCTTTGTGACCGGCGACGCGCAAGTGGCGCATTGCCGCAAGCGTGTCCGCAGTCTCACCCGACTGCGAGACAAAGAGTCCGATCTGTCCGGGCACGAGCGGAGCGTCGCGATAGCGAAACTCTGATGCGATATCCCAGTCGACCGGAAGCCCTGCGAGGCTTTCGAACCAATACTTCGCGATGAGTGCAGCATACGATGCCGTGCCGCAGGCGACTGCAGCGATGCGGGTGACTGTCGCCATGTCGAATGGAAGTTCCGGGAGCGTAATGCGGTGTGTCACGGGATCTGCGAAGGAACGGAGCGTATCGCCAATGACGGCGGGCTGCTCAAAAATTTCCTTCAGCATGTAATGCCGATGATTCCCTTTTCCAAGAGCCGCACCGCTCTGCTCGGTTTGGACAATCGCGCGCGTGACTGGCCGATCGCGAGCGTCGACAATGTCGACGCCCTCTCCGCTTAGGAACGCGATGTCCCCTTCCTCGAGATACTGGATCTGTCGAGTGAGGGGGGCGAGCGCGAGCGCATCGGATCCGACGAACATCTCGCCGTCTCCATGCCCGATCGCGAGTGGACACCCTTTCCGAGCGACCACCAGGAGATCCGGGTAGTCTTCGAACAGGATCGCGAGCGCGAATGCGCCCTCGAGCCGTCGGATAGCAGCAGTCGCTGCCTCGAGCGGGCCGACGCGACGAAGCCCGTCGCTCACAAGATGTGCGACCACTTCGGTATCGGTCTGCGTTACAAAGTCGTGACCCTTGGCAACCAGTTCAGCACGAAGTGCCTGGAAATTCTCGATGATGCCGTTGTGTACCAGGGCGACTCCCGCACTGACGTGCGGATGTGCATTGGTTTCATTCGGCTCCCCATGCGTCGCCCAGCGTGTATGGCCGATGCCCGTGTACCCACCAAGCGGCTCGGCTTCGAGAAGCTCTGCCAGATTGATCAGCTTCCCGGGCGCACGACGACGCACGATCTTTCCATCGACCAACGTGGCGATACCGGCACTGTCATATCCGCGATACTCAAGACGCCGAAGCGCTTCGAGGAGAAGTGGGGCCGCAGGACGGCGCCCGATGACTCCGACGATTCCACACATGAGCGGTATTCCTTTCTGCTGTGATGGCAAAGAGCGGTTCCGAGCCCCTTTACGAGAACCCGAAAGACTTGTAGAAAGATACCTTATTATTGGTTAAATGTACATGAAGTAAATTTTATGGTGAAATATGAGCCTTCGAGACCAGCCCCGCAAACACAAAGGCCGCCCCGAAGGGGCGGCCTTTGTGTTTGCGGGGCTTCGTGGATTATTTGAGTTCCACCTTGCCTCCTGCGTCTTCGATCTGCTTCTTGAGTGCTTCTGCATCCTCCTTCTTGAGTCCCTCCTTGATGAGCGCTGGCGCGCCATCGACGAGGTCCTTCGCTTCCTTGAGACCGAGGGCGAGGACTTCCTTCACCACCTTGATCACCTGGATCTTCTGCTCGCCTGCTGCTGCGAGGTGGACGGCAAAGGTAGACTGCTCTTCCTTCGCCTCGCCTGCTGCTGCGGGACCAGCGACTGCAACTGCTGCTGCAGACACGCCGAACTTCTTCTCGAATACCTTCACGAGCTCGTGGAGCTCAAGGACAGACATGGTTTCGATTTCCTCAACAAGCTTCTTGAACTTTGCTGGGACCTCAAATACCTCAGCTGCTCCTGTCGTTGCTTCATCCATAGGAATACTGATTAGTACTGATTAAGATTCTTTCTTCGCCGCGATCGCGTCGAGCGCGAACACCAATCCCTGAATCGGAGAATTGATGACGTTCACGAACTGCGCGTACAGCGTCTGGAGCGGTGGGATCATCGCGATGGTCTGCATCTCGGAAGCGTTCATGAACTTCTTCTCGAAAATGCCGCCGACGATGGACAACCGATCCTTGTTCTTCTTCACGAAGACGTTCACTTCGCGTGCGGGAGCGACCGGGTCAGTTCCATACACGAGCGCGAATTCTCCGGGAAGCTCGGGAAGCTCTCCCGCGAATCCTCCTGCTTCGAAGGCTCGGCGTGCGAGCGTCTTCTTGGCGACGAGGTAGCGGACGCCGAGGGCGCGGAGCGACTTGCGCATCGCGCTCGTCTCGGCGACCGTGAGCTTCTTGAAGCTTACGAACACGACGCTTTCCGATCCCGCAACGGCATCAGAGACTTCGCGTACGACTTCTTCCTTCCTTGAACGGGTGATTGCCATACAGTTTCGTTCACCTTTCTTTTCTTCCAACCTACCCGAACGGGCGGCCGGGCAATAAAAAAGGCCCTTATAAGGCACCTGATACTCCGCCCGATCCCGAGGGATGTGGGCAGGATGAGATATCGACCTCCGCAGGGCTTATTCCCTCATTTCTGAGAGGTGCCTGCTTCTTCGGTGCTTGGGTAAGACTGTACCATCCCGCCCGCCGGCTGGCAATATCCCCGCGCACCCGGCATTCATTGACACCCCTCCCCCTTTTCGATTTACTCATGAGTAGGCACTTTTTCAGGAGACTCCCTATGTCCCTGGTACTTGCACCATCACCACCCGTGAAGACACCGGCCCTGGAACTCCAACTGCGCGGCTACCGCCTCGCGACCGCCGAAATTACGTATCATCTTCCCGACCATCCATCCCTGCTCCAGATCCTAATCTGGCAACACTACGATTTGGCTCCCGAGTTCCCGGAGCTCCACAAGTTCCTCGATTTCTGGGTACAAAATATCGAAGGCAAGCTTCACAGTGTATTCGTCGGGCGGAGGAAACTCCTCGGGCCCGTCCAGCATACGCACGCCGCCGGAATGTGGCTGTTGCATTGAACTCCACCGAATACCGAAGGGCCGCTCGCATCCGCGAGCGGCCCTTTCTCATTTCCCAGATACCAGGATTCCCACGCCGCACGCCCCATCCGCCATGCGTGGGGCGTGAGGTGTGGGCACCTCCTCTTCGAGAGATGCCCGAACGCCTACACTCTGAGCGCGTAAATCTCAGTCTCGATCGCGCCGCAATTCTTGAACACCGATACGACATCCACATCCTTCGGTGCATTCGCGGCAACAAGGATGTTACCCGCCTGCACGCGGTCGACATATTCCTGCGCCTGCTCCTTGCCGACGCCCATGCTCGCGAGCGCCCCCAGGACGCCGCCCGCTGCTGCTCCTGTGAGCGCTCCGGCTGCCGTCGCGCCGACGGCCCCAGTGAGCCCGAGCGCGGTCGCCAAAGGGCCGGCCACGAAGAGCGGGCCAAGTACCGGGAAGACTCCAGCAACTGCCGCGATTCCTGCGAGCGCGCCAAGCGCGCCGCCGATGCTGGCACCGGTCACCGCGCCCTCAGCCGGAGTACTCGTGGTCACGTCCATCGAGTCTACTTCCTTCACTTCGCCTTCGGTATTCCGATATATGAACGAGAGATCCTCATCGGGGATATTGAGCTCGTTGTGCACATGATTGAGCGCCTTCTCGGCATCCGCCCGCGACGCGAAAATTCCAATAGTGATTTGTTTCATGGCGGTTGTGTGATTGGGTAATCCAGAAATCGTCCGACATTCTCAATCCTAAAAGAACGGGCGTGAAGCAATCATTAAGCGGCTATCCTTTCGGCGGCGTGGTGGATGCATTCGAGTCGGTAGTGGTCGCCCACAAGAGGTTGTAGACGGACGTCGCCCCGACTTCGGTAAGGCTGACCTGTCCTGCCAGCATGCCGTCCTGCCCGTACCCTTTGGCGATGAGACCGGTCATGAGGAGCGGCGTTTCCGGGATCGGGAAGATCCAGATTTCAACGCCGGCAGCATTGGTCGCCTGATACTTCGCCTCGCCGAGGAGCTTGAATGCATCCTCAGTCACTTCGGTTCCCGTGGGCACGCCCCAGATCTCCACCTTGGTGAGCCCCTTCCCTTCGACGACGATGTTCGGCCGCTCCACCGATATGCTCGCGATCTCCGGCTCGACCGCGGACACCTTCGTGCCTGAGGAGAGCCAGAAGAATACGCCTCCAATGAACAAGAAGAAGACGATGAGTCCGACGATGAGTCCGCGTGTTTCCATATCTTTAATAGGGATGATGGCCCTCCCGGGCATGGATTCGAGTAACAACGCCTATCAAAGCACAGGAGATATAAAGGAAAGATGAAGATGTATTTTTCTAGGGCCGAGATAGGCCGTGCAACAGGTACGGAATATTGACAATAAGAACAGGTCGTGGCAATATCTTTGGCGACATCGCCGTTCTTTAAAAGCAACCACACGAGGTGCCAGAAATGCCCATCATCCTCCGAATGGAAGACCTGCTGCGCGAATATGATCGTGCAAATAGACAACCGCTCAACATCGACGGCGAGGACCCACCATTCTTCTCTGCGGCAGAGGACCCGGACCCGATCACTCCTGAGCAAACCAGGCTGCTGGCGGCGCGGATCCAAGCAGCCAAGATACGGTTCCGCTCCCGCCTTCCCAAATTCAACGACCAGGATCTCTGGCGCGATGAACCCGAGGTCGAAGACAGCCCGGACGGAGTCGGAGCCTATGTCCGCATCCTCCGCCGGAGATCCAATGCGCACCAGACCTGGCGTCGCGAGAGCCTTGCGCTCATCGCAGCATTCACACAACGCTGGAAGTCCCTCCTCGGTCAGATGACCGAAAACGCCTCCGACGAGGAGGAGTAGCATCTCTTCCTCCACCTCTTTCCGGTGCTGACAGCTTCCGCCACGAACTCAATCCCCCGCAAGCCAAGCTTGCGGGGGATTTTTCTTTTAATTTTCTCCTCGGAATGAGCTCAATCAAACAATTTATCGTGCTCTATATCGTCAGACCAGTAGTTGTACCTTTCTCCCAAGAACTTCTTCAGGCCTTCTTTGTGCGGGGTGCCGTTTTTTATATCAAGATCTAGATGCCTCAGGGTGGATGGCATTGTCATGTAGAGATGAAGCTCGATGTCTTTCTTTGAGAATTCTGAGAGAGGGACTGGCAACGAACTCTCGTCTTCTTGGCCGTTGAGTTGTTCAGTCATCGAACGCTTCATCGCCTCCTCAGTTCGTGCACCGCTGTTTTGCATTCGATAGTTCATCGCTATCGAACCTATCGCCATCAAAATATGCCAGTCTTTCCAACCAGCAGCACGAAGTTCGGCAACCGTTTTTTTGAACTCCGCAGTTTGATTTAGCTTAGGAAGTGTAAGTCCTACCACTCTCAATGAGCGTTCGTAGCGATTCTTGATACCCTTATCACTTCTCTCTTTGCTATAAGCGGGAACCAGATCACTTCTCCATGCCAATTCAGTATGTACCCGCTTTGTTAGGTCTAGCTTGAACTCTGGCTTAGGTAGCTTGGTTGCTTCATCAAAGAGTTCTCCTGACGTCAGGTCTCGATACATTGTCTCGTAGGAGCTCACCGTAAAGGTCTTCGTTGTGAGACCATCCTGTGCCGCCGCTTTCACCTTCTCTAGAACCTTCTCGTTTGGCAGCAGAGAGATTTCAGCAAGTATCGCAACAGCTATACCAAAGATCTCCATATTGAAATCGCCAACCTCCTCCAGCCCCTTGGGAACTGCAGTTCGTAGACTCACTTTCCACCTGTACTCCTCATTGCTGTGCTGCTGCTCTATGTGGAATTTCTCCCTGTCTTCAAGCTCTACTGTGATGTGCGCATCAACTGGTAGTAGATAAAGCTCTTCACGAGCCAAATCTGCAAGCACAATTTGCAGAACTGCAACGAAGTGTTCTACCTTTGAAGTTTCGAGGAAGCCGTTCTTCCAATTCACATGCCAATTGATTCCAAGCTGTTGCCACTCAGCAGTTCTTTCCTCTCCCGCATCAGCGAATGGATTCCCAGTAAGGTTTTCTTCAAGAATTTCAATGGTTTCAGGTAGTGGTCGCTTTTCCCAAATTTCTTCAGCCATCTGAATAACCTCGTCAGTCCAGTCAGGGATTCCCCAAGAAGCAACTCGTTCTTTTACAAAGCCAGTGAGATCTGGAGAAACCACTTTAGATAAACCAGCGATGTTGCCCGTATAGAAGAGAATCTTCTGGAACATTTTCTGAGTGGTTTTGTCCTCATCCATATCTGGCGAGAAGGTACCCATGCCACGAAGTACCATTTCTGCTCGCTCTAGGAAGCTTGCCCAATTACCCTGCTCATACTCTGCTGAGGCAACTTGTGCCAGACCTCTTGGAAAGTAGGCTTTGGTTTCTTCATCAAGACCTCTTGCAGCCATATAGGCTACGGCCATGCCGTAATATTTCGAAGCGTATGTCAGGCCAAGCTCTGAATACCATTCAGTAAGCAAGAGCATGGCAATGAGGGATCCGTTGATAGTTTCGTTTGCGAACCAGTGCTCCTTCGCTTTATGCAGTTCTTTTATCGCCTTGATGATTTGTTTTTTCTTATAGAATTCAAGGGAGCGATCACGGCTTTTCTCCGCGGCTGCAAATCCACCCATGCGCTTACTAAGCAAGTCATCGGTACGCTTGGTGAGCTCATCGAACTGAGGATGATCGCCAATGAAAGGCACCAGCGCAGTCAAGATGTTTGAGAATCTTTCAAGCGGAAAGGTGGGAGTGCGCTCAATAAGTTCAGTTAGCTTCAACCACCACCCAATACCTTCATCCAAAGTGTCTGCGTATGGGTTATTGATTGTGAGTTGGCCTTTTGTTTCGTAGAGAATCGCTTGGATAGCTACATTCTTTTCTGTTTTTAGCCTCTCATCTACACACGACTCTATTCGACTACGCCATTCTGTGAGCTCTTCCTGAGTGAACTCAGCAACTCCAAACCTTGCGCCTGCTTCTGCATAATTCAGAACTACCAGCGCGTCTTCAACTTCTATCGGACTCGTGAAGTCGCCATGAGAGAAATATTTACGGACGAAATCCTCTTTGCCGCTAAGTGTGCGAGTTCCGCGCATGCGTACTGCAATAGCCTCGTATGCTGCTTTGCGTTTCAAAGGGATATCTCCTTCGATTTCAGAATAAGCTTCGAGCTTTTCAACCCAAAAAAGGAGGTCGTGTTTGAGGAGCTCCCTAAATAGCGCGCCGCGCGCCACCCACTTCAGATCATCAAACTCAGAGAAGTTTTGGTGATCGGGGAGGTAATCTTTCCACTTGGCCTTTAGCTTCTCGTATTCTGCGTCCTCGATAGGCGGGAATATTTTGCTAGAGACATTCAGATATTTCTCCGCTATCCAAAATAATTCCTTCTCTGCCAACTGCTCTGATAAGCCTTCACCGTCAATGATGTCTAGGGAAATTTTGTAAATATCATATGCCCACTTCTTTATCTTATTTCTTTCAGAGACTGGGAGGTCATTGGAAGTAAGGTAATACGCTCCATCTACGGGGGTACCCTGTTCAACAATCTTCTTTACATCTGCTTTTATCTTGGAAGGAAGTCCGTCCTTCTTGGTGGTGCAACCGAAGGCGAGTGTTTTCGAAGAGACTGACCCTGCATAAAAAGAAGTATCGCTGCTGCCGCTATCCTTCAAGAAAACCTTAAAAGTCTCGAAATCTCTTCCTTGATCTCCACCTGCAGCCACTGGCCCTGTTGCGGGCAAAACATTTACCCCTATCCGCTGGCGTGAAAAGTGCCTACAAATCTCTTCGAAAGTGAAGTGACCGTTCTGGCTAGGAAGTTCAGATAGAAGGAATTTTATGTATTTCTTTACATCCTCGTAGGATTGCGCCATAAATATTTTCTTCTTCTAAGAAGGCTGCTCGGAGTCCGAATCTATCTCAAACTGGCTGAGCAAATTTGAATCGAACAGCCCTGATGCCCTAGTATTATGGACCTCAATAATCAGTCGGCAAGATTCCCATACTCGCAAAAACGTTGCGCCTCGTTAGCCACAGAAATAGCGGCAAGGCCATTGTCATCCTTTTTTTCAGAGTTAGAATGTTCGTGCGATCATCGGGTCGCTAAAGTTGGGAAACTTTAAGAAAAAGACTCGCCCTGCGAGTCTTTTTCTTTCCTATCTTTAGGCCTTCCCTACTTATCCTCCACCTGCATTTTGAGGAGTTCGGCTTTCCAGCCGATGAGGTTCGCGGCGACCTGGATGAATGAGGCAACACCCGCGATCGCAAGGAAGAGAATCGGGAACCATGCGTACGGCGTCAGGAAGTAGAAGAAGGAGACGAAGAGCGCGAACCACATGCCGATGCACCACGGGCAAGAGAGGAGGTCGGCTATCGTGCGGCGCGGGCCGCCGAAAGGCTTCTGACGGAGCACGATGCGCTCGCCGTCGTCGCCCATGCGGAGAGTCTTGTCGAGGAAGAGGTCGCGGACGTGCTGCATGATCTTGTCATACACGAAGAGGCGCGTGAGGCGGAAGGTCGCGAGCGCGAGGAGCGCGAAGTCGTAGAGCGGGATGTACCGCGGGACGATGCCGGCGACGACATGCAGGATGACGAGCGCGTTCACGAACAGCATCAGGAAGAGGAGGCCGAAGGTGAGGTTCCAGAAATCTTGGTCGTCTTGCAACATGGGATGCGGGTTAGTTGGTATGGACGACCGCGGTGCCGTCGCTGTTCACTTCGGGATCATCACCTCCGAAGAAACCGATCACCATGAAACTGAGCAGGATGATACCGAGGAATCCGAAGGCGAATTTGAAGAATGTCTTGTTGAAGAGCGACATGGAGGACTGGTGTCTTTTATTTGAGCGCCGCGAGCTCGGCACGGAGCGTGGTCTCGAGCGAGGTATTCCCTTCGGCTTTCGCTTCGGTAAGCGCCTTTTCGAAGTAGGTGCGCGCTTCCTCGGTCTTCCCCGTTTCCTTGTAGTGGACGGCGAGCGAGATCAGGAGATCAGTACTCTTCGGATTCTTCTCGAGCCCCTTGAGGAGGATGTCCGTTGCCGCATTGGTATCCTGCTTGTAGTTGTTGTGGTAGAGGTCGTAGAGGTTGCGGTAGCCGGGGATGTAGTCGGGCTTGAGCTCCACCGTCTTCAAGAGATACTTCTCCGCCCTCGGGTAGTCTTTGAGATAGTTCGCGTAGAGGTCGCCAAGGTTGTTGAACGCGATCGTATCCTCAGGCCAGTGGTCGGCGACATGGAGCCAGATGGCCTCTGCTCCGTCATAGTCCTCGATGGCTTTGCGGTATACCGCGATCTCAAGCCAGCTGTTCTTCAACTCCGGATTGGCGCGGAGATCCTCGGTCGCCTGCTTCACCTTCGCCTCCATCTCCGCCTTGATGGTTGGATCGAAACGGTCAGGAACGATGAATGGCTTATTGAGGACTGCTACCTCGGGATTGCGATTGTGCCACGCGTAATAGGCGCCGCCGAGGAGCGCGAGTACGACGACTGCGATAACAAGGACTGGAGCCTTCTTATTTTTAGAGGATAGAGGGGTATTCCGAATTTCTGTTGTTTCATTTTCCATACTTCTCCATTTTACCACGTTTATATTTTGGCGATATGCATCAAAAAACCGCCGGCACTTTCTGTGCCGGCGGTTTTTTGTTTGCAGTCCGGAAACGCCAAAGCCCCCACATGCTTGCGCATGCGGGGGCTTGGCTAATCAACTCTGACTTCCGAAGTAAGTCCTAACTTGCGTTAGAAAGCTTAGTTCGTCGAGGTGAGGGTTTCCGACGTCATGTTGACGCTTGGGAGGCCCTGCACCTGGTAACCGTTGGTGAAGTCGAGATCGTTGATCGTGTTCTGGGTCGTGGTTGAGATCGGTGACCAGATAAAGTCATCGTTCGTATCACCATCAACACCAGTAGCGGTGTCCATAAGAGTTGCTGCATTCACTGGGTATGCTGCATCTCCAAGGAGCTTCACGCTGATCGACTCAGATCCAGTGCCAGTCTCGACATTCGCAACAGTTGCGCGAAGTTCGAAGTAGCGAGTGGCACCTGCAGGCACGATGTAAGTCGTGTTACCGCCTGATGCCTTCTGGAAGAGCATGTTCACGTCAATCGAGTTGGTGCCTGCGAGCGTCTGCACCGGAGCTGTCTGAACGTTGAGCTTACCATCTGACGAGAAGGTCGTATCAGCTGTGCTGAACGAGCTGTCTGTGTAGACGTATGCTGCAAGAGCAGAAGTCGTTGCGGATACCGTAGAAGAACCAATGTTGAACGAGAACTTGTAGAGCGCAACATCGCCGTCAGTAGCAGTCACCTTGAAGCGGTAGAGAACCTTGTCTCCGCCCGATACGAGGGTGAGGTTGCTGCCTGAGAGTGCGACCTGCGCAAGTACTGGGTACGCCTTCATGATGCGGACACCGTTAGATGCCGTGTCACCTGAAGCAGGAGTTGCGGTTGAACCTGATGCAACGCCAGTACCGTATGTACCGTTGAGGCCTGAGTTCGAGCCGTCGTAGTCGACAACAAGGAGGTCACCTGAAGAGGTCAACGGACCTGAGTTCGAGATACCTGCAATGTCGCCCTTCACGACGAGAACGTTCGAGCCGTCCTTCGGAATGCGGAAGTTCGAGATTGCGCTTGAAGTACCATTGTCACCCGCTGGGAAGACGACGGTACCAACCTGTACTCCTGCAGTCGTCCAAAGGGTCACCTGGCGACCAACGAGGTCAGTCGGGGTGTTTGAAGCAACTGAAGAGAGCTGGAGCGCGATCTGCTTGAGGTCGATATCTTCATTCGAAGCAGAGAACTTAATGCGTGCGAGTTCAACACCAGTCGAGCCAGCAGATACGATCTTGTATCCAGGGCTGTTGGTATCGAGGACCGCAGTAAGCGTGCCTGAAGTACCGATGCTCATTGTCTGACCATTCGAGTCAGTGAAGGTTTCGACGATCGTAGTACCGCTGGTCACACCAGAGAATGATGTGAGGCTTGAGTTCTGCGCGTCATCGATACCCCAGAGGTAAGAACCAGTTGCGCCAGTCGAGACATTACACTTGAGTGCGAGTGTCTTCGAAGTGCCCTTGGTAACCATGAGGCCTGAACCATCGAATGTGAACTGCGTTGACGATGAGAATGACGACGGGTTCTTCGAGTTTGAGCCTGAAGTGACCGAAGTCGAGCCATCGTAGAGCTGGCAGGCCGTGAGGCTTGTCGCTACTGCAGTGTTTGCACCACCGTATGCGAGCGGGATTGAAGTGACGCGGACGTCCTCTCCTGATCCTGTTGCATCAATGATGTAGTTTGCGAACAAGAAGCCCTGTGCGCCTGCGATCACAGTCTGTGCAGTCGGAACTGACGAGACTGAGACGTTCACTGAACCTGCCTTCATGGTCATCGTAGGACCAGTGAGGGTAGATGCTGGTGACGGCGTGATGGTCTTTCCAGTCGTGTCGCCCTTCACGTTGCTCCAGTCAGTCGGAGTCGTTGAGGCGCTGACCGTATCGTTGTTTGCGAAGTCGGTACCGAGCTTACCCTTGAGGGTGAGGTTGGTAACGCCTGTCGGGAACGTGATTGAGTCAGAGAAGGTGACGTATGCGTTTGAAGCTGATCCGTCAACTGGACCTGCGACGACCGAACCATTCTGGTCAACGAGGGTAAGGTTCGTGAGGTCTGCGCGGTCTGCTGCAGAACCAGTCTCTGTGAGGTAGATCTTGATCGAACCGACCGTCACTGGCTCACCGCGTGCTTCAACAGAGAAGCCTGCGATTGGCTGGTTGAGGACGTTCTCAGCAAGGTTCTGTGCGTTCACAGTCGGCCACGTGCTCACGATAAGTGAACCAGTGTTGACGGTGACTTCAGAACCGTTGTACCAAGGATCTTCACCTGTACAGAACGAAGAGTCATTTGCATCAGATGCACAGTTGCTTGAACCTGCTGGGGGCGTAAGGCCGTATCCATAGGTCTCGCCAACTGCGTAGATGTCAGTCTTCTTCGCGATGTCGAAGGCGACGGTGCGGCCTGAGCCACCTGCGATATCAGCCTTGACCGTGAAGTCCTTGCTGACACCCTTGTCGATCTTGACACCATTTCCTGCGAACGAAGTCGTGAAGTACTTGCCGTCTGAAGAAACTACAGTGTCGTAGTCAACTCCGTCGACAGTGGTCTTCACGTTCTTGAGGTCGCCAGCCGCTGCTGAACCAACCTGGTTCCAGCGGATTGACTTCACCCAGACGTTCTCTGCAGAACCTGCAGTCACCTTCACAGATGAGAAGTTGTAGCCGGTGACACCGACTTCCTTCGTCTGATCAGTGCTTGGATCCTGTGCACCGCGCTGTACGGTCAACGTACCGATGACGAGGGTAGAGTTAACGTTATGCGTTGCGCCCATGATCGGAAGAGAGCCGGTCACCGTTGCTGACGTGTTGACGCCGACAACTGAGAGCGCGAGCTGCTCGCCCTGGTATGCAGAGAGGCTCGAGATCATGTTTCCTGCGACGGTGAATGTCTTCGACGTTCCGCGTGGGATCGTCACATTCTCGCCAACATTTGCCTGATCGTTCGAGTTCAAGGTCTTCGAGATACCAACCTGCATGCCTGCCTCATCAAGAAGGACGATGCCATCGAATGCAGCATTGCTGCCGAGGCCAACGCGCTTCACGGTGACGCTGTTGACAACGACGTCGCCGTCGTTACCTGCGGTCACGGTGAACTTCGTGAATGGGATGCGAGCTGCACCGTTGAGGACGCTCGAGTTCATCGGCTGTGAAGCAGATGAGACCATGAGGCCTGTGCCCGTGCCGGTCACCGGAGGAGTCGTCGTTCCGCCTGTCGATCCGCCAACACAAAGTGCATTTGCCTTTGCGCGAGTCGATGAGAAGAAGTTCGTGGTTCCTGAGGTAAGACCAACCGGGGTGAGGATCTCACCCTTGTACATCTCCTGGAACTTCTTGACCGCAGCGCCAGTCTTGGCACCGTAGTATGTCGATTCCATTCCTGCTGAACCTGCGCCCGATGTTGCGATAACAGTACCGCTCATCGAGTTCAAGAACTGCTGGAGCTTCATGACATCCGTTCCAGTCGATCCGATCTTCAGGTTGGTGTTCCACTTGTATGGACACGCTGATGAAGTTGACGGAGTAGTCGGGGTCGTCGGCGCATTGCCGTGAAGCGATGCGTTGACATTGGCGATTGTTGCAGCGTCAGCGCCAAATCCCTGGATCAAGTTAATGATGTTCTGGATCTGCGCTTCTGTGAGAGCTGCTGCCTGCACTCGCGGTGCGAGTGTAAACAAGACTCCGACGGTCATTGCGAGGGCGAGAACGCCAACCGCAATTTTCGTCGCTGTGAGGTTTTTAATATCAACCATATTTTTTAATTACTGTAATGAATGTTTCTCGTAAAAACGTACGCGCGGTCTTAGCTTGTAATAACTCGTAAGAACGCATGCGTTCGAGAAACGGGGGGTACGGCACATCAGCGTGATTGATGTTTCGACCAATCACTTTTGCGATGTGCACGTGTGCTCATAATCTGACACGTCGCTATCGACAACGTACGTGCCCGACTATTACCAACTTATTTTCACTCAGAGTCACCGGCCTTCCGTTTCCAGAAGACCGAAGAGTCCGAGAGTTGGTAACCAAGAATGTGGACCGAGTGTCTATCGTATTGCAACCATACTTCGTCCCATGTTCATGAAACGAAGCCAGCGGAAAAAGTGTTCGGGAATGAATGATAATTCCGTGGGTCGTGCGGGATATGAAAATGTCAACGTGCACCTGTTCTACCTCTTGCAGTGTCTCTCGAAAATTTCTTCGCGAAGAGCCGATACAAAACCGCAGAGCGGGTTAGGCTAATTATAGTCACCCAATCTGAGGCGGCAAAACAATTTAATGTGGATAACTGCCCGCAAATCAAGGGATTTTTCAATTCCCTTCCGGACATACCACATCGAGGTAGGTTCTCATATGTGACCCCAAAAGTCAACGAAATATGGCGCAGTATAAGCACAATATCTCGGAGGTAAAGTCAATAGATACATCCTGCCTCCCTAGAGCGGAGACGGAATCGTAGCAACTCCATTACACGGCACGCATGTATGTACTCCACCGTCGTTCCCCTTCCCTTTTAAGGACACCCCCTTCGACGAGCGAAGCGAGCTCGCGCTGGATAGTCTTCTCACTGCAGTCCTTTACCACGTCCGATATGTCCTTGATCGTGACCCGTTGTTTCTTATCTATCAAATCCAATATCACAGTCTTCCTTTCCGAGTGTCGCACTTCAGGGACATTGGAAGAATCTGCGGTCTTTTCAAGGACAGGAGTGCTGGTTTTCATATTAAAAGACATGGGATGTCTTTTAACTGCCCTTTGCTGCGGAGCACGGTTTTGATCGAGTCCTCGCTTCCATGCCTCAGATTTCTTTTCCAAGATATCGAGATCCTCCACACTGAAGAATTCCGGATCCTCGAGGAGAGTCGCCCCGAGAAGATGCGCGCGGCGCTCGCGGAGGAAGGAAAGGAGTCCGTAACATTCGACTTCCATCACCTCGGCATTGTTCCTTGAGATCTTCCGGGCCGATGCGGCAAGCGTAAGGAGGGACGACAGGCGGATCAGGCCGAATTCGAAGCGCCCTTCTTCCCCGTCCAGAAAGTAGTGGAGTGCGTCTTCGGAGAGCCGGAGCGCTGACTCTTCGAGTCGTGCACGGAAAGGGTCAGTATGTCCGATATACGAGCAGAGCAGGATTGTCGCCTCGGCGATCTTTTCTGTCTTTTTGTAGACATACATAAAGGACAAATTTCCCTTAGCGAAGAGAAAGAAGGCTTTATCCTTATTTATTTTATCCTCTCCCATGTCCTTTATAGATTCTTCCTTCTGTCCTTTATGACTTTAATAGAATGTCTTTGACGCTCTCTAGGACGTCTTTTAGCTGTCCCTTATTCTATAGCGGACACGAGGTGCCGTGAAGATTGCGCTCCTATGGTTTTTGATTCCAAGTGCCGTCTCAAACCCCAGATCATCAAAAATACGGCGCCAGCTATGGGCTGCGTGGTATTATATGCAGACAAAAGTTCGATTCATGGCAGCAACAAAGAAGAAGAAAAAGAAGGAGGTCGAGGTGGCACCACGTGAGTCACTTTTTTCTGATCTGACTGAGGGGACCATTCGCGGAGTCATTGGGATTTCGTTCTTCGTACTTGCTGCCGTCCTCATCCTTGCCGCGACCGGAAGCGCCGGCTATGTAGGAGGCATGGTCTTTACCGGCCTCTCCTATCTTTTCGGAGTCGGCTATTATCTGATCCCGCTTCTCCTCTTGGTACTCTCGGTCACGTTCTTCCGATCGAACTCACCGAACTTCCGGCTGTGGTCGTTGATCAGCTCGACCCTGCTTCTGGTATCCGGACTCGGCCTCATTGAAACCTTCTTTGTGAACGAAGGAGGTCTTGCGGGACACTTGATCGCTTCCCCCCTCCAGTCGGCAGTGGACGTCTACGCGACGGTCATCATCCTCTTCGCGCTCTTCGTCATATCACTTTTCATACTCCTTGATACCCAGCTCCAGATCGACCTCTCTCCGCTCTGGGAAAAGCTCCAGAAGCGTCGCGAAGCCGTGCTTGAAGACAGCAATGCGGAGGCCGAAATCCGAGAGTCTACGTATCTCGAAGAAGAGGGTGAGGAGCCGACAGAGGAAGCCCGGGAAGAGGATACGGATGAGCCGGCATCTCCAGCACTCCCTGTTGAACCCGAGCTCGACATCAAGGAGTTCAGTTCTGAAAAATCCAGCGGCCGATTCTGGCGTCCGGTCGGTACCTACAACCCCCCTCCCGTCTCGCTTCTTGAAAAAGACCGCGGGAAGCCGGGAGTCGGTGACACCAAGGCAAACGCAAACATCATCAAGCGCACTCTCCAAAACTTCGGCATCCAGGTTGATATGGACGAGATCACCGTGGGCCCAACCGTGACCCGCTACTCGCTGAAGCCGGCTGAAGGCGTCCGCATCTCGAAGATCGTGAGCCTCCAGAGCAACCTCGAGCTCGCGCTTGCGGCTTCCCCAATCCGTATCGAAGCGCCAATCCCGGGCCGTTCGCTGGTCGGTATCGAAGTCCCGAATAGCGCCAAAACGACGCTCGGCCTCGCTTCCCTCCTTGGCAGCGCCGACTTCCAGGACAACAAGAAACACCTCATGATCGCACTCGGACGCGACATCACCGGCGTGCCGCACTATGCGGACGTCGCGAAGATGCCGCACGGGCTCATTGCCGGTACGACGGGTTCTGGAAAGTCGGTCACCATCCACGATGCGGTAATCTCGCTCCTCTACCGGAACGGACCTGACATGCTCCGTCTCATCATGATCGACCCGAAGCGCGTCGAGCTCACGCTCTACAACGGCATCCCGCACCTCCTCACCCCAGTCATCACTGACGCGAAGAAAGCGATCCTCGCACTCAAATGGGCAGCCCGCGAAATGTCGCGCCGCTACGACATCCTCGAAGCCGAGTCGGTTCGCGACATCACCTCGTATCACACAACCGTCTATGGCCCCGCCGTTGAAAAAGGCGCCGGAAAGGAGGACACCGCCCTTCCGGAGCCGATGCCATATATTGTCATCATCATCGACGAGCTTGCTGATATCATGCAGACCTTCCCTCGCGAGCTCGAGGCATCAATCGTGCGACTCGCCCAGATGAGCCGCGCCGTCGGCATCCATCTCCTCCTCTCGACCCAGCGTCCGTCCGTGAACGTCATCACCGGCCTCATCAAGGCGAACGTCCCGACCCGTCTCGCCCTCCAGGTCGCCTCGCAGATCGACTCGCGCACCATCCTCGACGGCAGCGGCGCGGAGAAGCTGCTTGGAGCCGGTGACACCTTGTACCTCTCCGGTGACATGGCGAAGCCGGTCCGTATCCAGGCGCCCTACATCACGGAACTCGAGGTCAAGAACGTGGTCAATTACATCAAGAAGCATAACGACAGCCTCCAGTCCGGCATCGATCTCTCCGGGAACAGCAGTGATCCGAATGCGATCTTCTCTGCGACGCTCGAGGATGATGCGAGCGACGAGGACGATCTTTACGGGGAGGCACGGAATGCAGTCGTCCAGGCCGGCAAGGCATCCACCTCATATCTCCAGCGGAAGCTCGGGGTCGGCTATTCCCGTGCTGCGAAGCTCATGGATCTCCTTGAATCGAAAGGAGTCATCGGCCCGGCCGACGGCTCGAAGCCGCGTGAAATCCTGGGCGCAGGAGGCAGTACCCCACAGGGCGCGGGTGACAACAACGACGATCTCGTATGAGAAGCCCCCGATTCACAAGCATCCTTCTCGTACTCCTCTTCGTGTCTATCGGCGGCTATACCTACCTCAAGTCCCGTGCGCTTATCGAAGGACCCCAGATCGTCATCGACACGCCCATGAATGGCACTTCCCTTCCCACGACCGAGCCTATTACGATACGCGGCGTCGCCACGCATGTGACCTCGATCAGCCTCAACGACCGCCAGATCTTCGTGGATGCGAACGGCGCATTCAGTGAGGAAATATTGCTTCCGGAGGGATATACTATAGTGACGATGCGCGCAGAGGACCGCTTCGGACGCGTTGCGACCAAACGTCTCGACCTTTATACGCCTCATACAACCCTATGAAAAAAGAGAAACCACAGAAATCAGACGCTGAGGAGAAATCAGACAAGAAACAAGTACAGAGCGACAGCATAGAGGCGACCCTGAAGGCGATCAAGACGAAGTTCGGCGACGAGGCGATCATGAAGCTCGGCGATTCGCCGAAGGTGACCGTTGATGCGGTCCCGACCGGCTCGATCGGGCTCGATGCCGCGCTCGGCATCGGCGGCTATCCGCGCGGACGCATCATCGAGATCTACGGTCCGGAATCGTCTGGCAAGACTACCCTTTCCCTCCACGCCATCGCCGAAGCGCAGAAGCTCGGCGGCATTTGCGCGTTCATCGACGCGGAGCATGCGCTTGATCCTGAGTATGCAAAGCGCCTCGGCGTAAAGATCGAGGAACTCCTCGTCTCGCAGCCCGATACCGGCGAGCAGGCGCTTGAGATCTGCGAATCCCTCGTCCGGTCCGGCAAGATCGACATCGTCGTCATCGACTCGGTCGCCGCACTCACCCCGAAGGATGAGATCGAGGGCGACATGGGCTCTTCGCAGATGGGCAAGCAGGCGCGCCTCATGAGCCAGGCTCTCCGGAAGCTGACCGCCATCACCGCGAAGTCGAAGACCATCATCATCTTCATCAACCAGATCCGCATGCAGATCGGCGTCATGTTCGGCAATCCGGAGACGACGACCGGCGGCAAGGCGCTCAAGTTCTACACATCGGTCCGCCTCGACATCCGCCGTATCGCGCAGATCAAGAAGGGCGAGGAGATCGTCGGCGGCCGCTGCCGCGTGAAGGTCGTGAAGAACAAGGTCGCTGCCCCGTTCAAGCAGACCGAGTTCGATCTCATGTACAACGAGGGCATCTCGAAGGAAGGCGAGATCATCGCGCTTGGCGAGAAATTCGAGCTCATCGAGAAGTCGGGAGCGTCATACAAATACAAGGAGCAGCCGCTTGGCCGCGGCTATGATGCGACCAGAACCTATCTCCGCGAGAACAAGAAGGTCGCAGACGAGATATTGAAGGAGATCCGGAAGAAGCTGGCAGAGGTGTAATCCCCTCCCTAAGAACACAAATCCCTGGCAAGCTTCGCTTGCCGGGGATTTGCTCTTTCCAAGAACTACGATGCCCGCGACGTGCGCGGTACCGCCAACGAGCGGAGCATGTCGGCAAAAAGCCACACAAGGACGCACGCTCCCCCGACGACCAGGGCCTGCACGGCCGCCTGCGTGTTCAGGAACGCGTAGGTGCTGAAGGTGTAGAGCGCGCCCAAATCATGTGGCGCGTTCTCAACGACATTGCCAAGTGAGGTAAATACGGAAAGCCCGGTGAACACCGCGAACAGCGCATACACCTTCATCATCAAGGGGTGGAGCGCGCGGCGCATGACGTACGCGAAGTACACGCGGCGCATGATCTTACTTGAAAGCTGGTTTGATTGCATATGATTGAAATATTCCTAGAAGCCTATCGATTCGGCGATTGTCCTGAATTCCTTCTTCGCCCGGTGGACCCTCGTCTTGAACGCACCCACTGATATGCCCTCCATCTCTGCAGCCTGCTCCTGCGGCCGACGCTCCAGGATATGGAGGCGCAGCGCCCTGCTCATCGCATTCGGCATCCGCGCGAGGACCGAGATCACGAAGTCGCGGAGCTCCTGCTCTTCGCGCTCGCTCCGGAGATCCGGAAGCATCTCGTAGAACTCGGGATCGAGGTCGGCGACGCGGCTGTTCCTCTTCTTGAGGACCTGATAGCGCGTAAGCGCAGTATTGACGACGATCCGATAGGCCCATGACTTGAAGGACGCGCCCTCGACCGGATGGAATTTGCCGGCATTGAGGTAGATCTTGGTGAATGCCTCCTGCACGACATCTTCCGCATCCTCCCTATTCCTCACGATTCCTTCCGCCTTGCGGAGGAAGGCCTCCTGGTAACGCTCAAGGAGCACGTTGAACATCCCGGGATACCGACTGGAGAGCGAGAGGATTTCCTCGTCGCTTTTCTCTTCGAGCTTGGTATGTTCTTCCAACATGCGACTCGAGGTGATGCGGGCGGCAGGGCGCGTACCCGAAACCGCCCGTCCTCGTTCGTTTATAATACCGACCGGTTCATCTAATGCAACGACCAGATCGCGCGCAAGGTTTCAAGCCGCCCCGAGGTCCCCCGGTTGCTGAAACACGGTTTCTCCCCTACAATGCCCGAATTGAGCCCTAAAATGTAATCTCATGGCAGTACTCGACTACAACGAAATCATCCCGAAGAAATTCATCATCATGGACGGCGACCCGTACGAGGTCCTTTCATCGCACGTGTTCCGGAAGCAACAGCGAAAGCCGGTCAACCAGACCAAGCTCCGCAATCTTATTTCCGGCAAGGTGACCGAGAAATCCTTCCATCAGTCAGAAAACGTGCAGGAGGCAGATATCAGCAAGAAGAAGGTAGTGTTCCTCTACAAGGCGAAGGGCGAGGCCTGGTTCCACAATGAGGGCGAGCCCGGGGCACGCTTCGCGGTCGCGGAATCGATCATCGGCGACGTCGCCCGATTCCTCAAGGACAAGACCGTCGTCGATGCGCTCGTCTTCGACGAGCAGATCATCGGCATCACCCTCCCTATCAAGCTCGACCTCCTCGTGAAGGAAGCCGCCCCGGCAGTGAAGGGCAACACCGCACAAGGCGCGTCGAAGCAGGTGGTCCTCGAGACCGGTGCGACCATCATGACCCCCCTCTTCATCAACGAAGGCGACCTGATCAAGATCAACACCGAGACTGGCGACTACGTCGAGCGCGTGGAGAAGAAGTAGGACAAACAGAAACCCCGCCGGCGCCTCAAAGGCGCCGGCGGGGTTTCTGTTTGTCCATCCGTATGTTTCCAAAAAAAAGAGCGCCCGTGTGAGATTTTCCCGCGGGAAAAACCTGACGTTGCGCTCCAAGTGGACATCTGTCTTCGTTCGGGACTTAGCCCTCCCGACCTAGGATTCAGATATCAAGGTACTCTATAAGTTCACCCGTACGGGTGTCGAGCGTCCAACAGCCAGCTCCTACACCAGGGCAAGCGACGGTGGAGGGGAGAGACGGGGTCTCTCCCGGATGTGATTCGGAGCTCGCGGTATTGGGTAAGCTGCCTCCTTCCTGTCTTCCGGTACATCCGGTACAGACCATAAAGAGTGCAACGCCTACCATGAGGAGCCGTAGTATCGGCATCCTTTCGCTCCTTCTTGCTGACAACTGCTGCCACCGCCACAGTGACAGCAAAGACCACCTTACCTGAATCCAGGAAATAAAGCAACAGGACTTCTTGAATATGTCAAGAAGTCCTGTTTTTGCCTGAAAAATGGCTCAGATTAGCGCTCGATATATGGAAGGAGAGCCATGAAGCGGGCGCGCTTCACTGCCTCTGCGAGCATGCGCTGGTGGCGCGCCGAAAGGCCGGTGCGCTTCTCGCTGAGAATCCGGGCATGCGGGTTCAAAAACCGCTTGAGAAGCTCGGTGTCCTTATAGTCGATGTGTTTCTGTACGTTCATATGAGTCTTTAGAATGGGATATCGTCAGGATTGATTTCTTCTTCAGGATAATCGATCGCGCCGCCCTGGTCCTTTGCGCCGCCCTTGCTTCCAGTGCCCGAGCTCATTGACTCGCTGCCTCCGTCATCCATAGGTGCACCGCCCATACCTCCTCCGCCGGTTCCACTTCCCTTCGGACCGAACTGGATGCGATCTGCGACGATCTCGGTGCGGTACTTCTTCTGGCCATCTGCTTCCCAGCTCCGCGTCTGGAGGCGTCCTTCAACGAAGAGCGCGCTTCCCTTCTTCAGGTACTGCGCCGCAATCTCTGCCTGGCGGCTGAAGACGACGACATTGTGGAACTCAGTAGACTCCTGCTTCGCGCCGTTCTGGTCCTTCCAGACCCGGTTCGTCGCGATGCTCATCGAAGCGACCTTCGAGCCGGACGGAAGCGCCCGGAGCTCAGGATCGCGCGTCAGATTTCCGTAAATAAGAACTTTGTTGAGGTACATGCGTTACGTGGGGCTTAGGCCAGGATTCCTTCGAGCGTCTTGTCGAGCTCTTCCTCAGAGACGACCGCTTTCGGCAGTTCCTCGGCATCCGCCGCAGGAGCTGCTTCCCCGAAGCGCGCGATGAACGGCTTCTTCGGGACCGCTGCGTCAGGAACGGTCTTGATGATAATGAAGCGGAGAATGTCTGGGTTGACGTCTGTGGCATCCTTGATCGCAGCGATGTGGGATGGCTCGAGCTCGAACTTCATCCAGCCGAAATATGCGCGGTCGAACTTGCCCGCCTTCACGGCGATGGTGTATGCGAGCGGCATGAGGCTTGGAAATCCCTCAGAAACGACGGTGCCGCCCTGCTCTTCGACGAGGGCCTTCAGGTCGCCGAAACGTCCCGCGACTTCCTCTTCGACGATGGTCGGGAGGAGGTGGAAACCGAGCTCATACAGCGTAAAACCCTCCCGGATCGGAGTGTTTTCGACGGTTTCCTCTGCGAGGGTTGTCAGTTCTTCTTCAGCCATTTGTGTCGGAAATGTACCACAGGGGGCCCTATCCTGCAACTCCGGCCGCCACTCCCCCTTGAATGCGGGGGAAGGTCCGGAGGGCATTTTGGAGAAGCGTGAGCCGGACAGCCTCCTCGTCTTCCCCGCGGATCGATGCCAGGGCCGCCGCCACGAGAGAAACATGCGCCGGAAACGCGCGGGAGCCACGGAAGGGCTCGGGTGCAGCAAACGGGCTATCAGTCTCGGCGTGGATCATCGAAAGCGGCGCGAAGCGGATAACCTCATCGTAGTCACGCGAAAAGGTGATGACTCCTGTGAAGGAGAGCGTGAAGTTGAGATCGAGGAATGATTTCGCGATGCCGGCATCTCCGACGAAGAAGTGGACATTGCCCGAAAGATCGGGGCCTGCATGCAAACGGAGAAGCTTCAGCACGTCTTGGTAGGCGTCCATAGTCCCCTTCCCGTCCTGCTTCGAGGGCCTGCCGTGGATCATGAGTGGAAGCTGATGCTCCTTCGCGAAGAGGATCTGCTTCTCGAATTCCGCCTTCTGCCGTGACTTCTCTGCTTCGATATCTGGAACATTCGAGAGACGGTAATAGTCGAGGCCGCATTCGCCGACGGCAACCACCTTCGGATTCGCGACGAGCGCGGCATAGCGCGCCGCGTCGAATGACTCCGCGCGATTGTCCGCCGGGTGGAGTCCGATGGTCGCGAAAAGATTGGGGTGTCCGTCCGCGAGCGCGACTGCGCTCGCGGACGATTCGTAGTCGATGCCGACCGTCGTCGTCGCGACGCCTTCTTCCTGCATGTCGTTGATGACGATCTCGCGATCCTCGTCGAATTGCGGGAGATTGAGGTGCGAATGGATGTCGATGTAGCGAAAACTCATAGACTCTAAGAGTAATGGGCGCATGGCTTTTCGTAAAGCCATGCGCCCATTACATCTCTAAAAAATTCAAACCCTCTGCACTTAGTCCTTCCGCGCGAAGAGATTCTCTGGCTTCTTGTTTTCTTTCACGGCCGCGTTAATCTTTTCCGCCGTTTCAGGCATGATCGGGGTCAGCATGTAGGCGATCGTGGAGAGCTCGACCACAAGCTCCGTGATGATCCGCTTCCCTGAATCCCTGTCCGTCTTAATGAGCTGGAACGGCTTGGTTTCCGCGATCTTCTGGTCGAGCGCCTGGATACGATCCCAGACAACGTCAGCCGCTTTCTGCACATTGAATGCTTCAAGCGCGTCCGCAAATTCTTTCGGGATAGCTTCGGCTACTGATACGGGTGCATCCAAATGCTCCTCCGCCATTTTCATGATACGGGACGTGAGATTGCCGAGGCCGTTCGCAAGGCTCGCATTATAGGCTTCCTTGAACGTTTCCCGTGTAATATCACCGTCATCGAATGGCGAAATATGGCGCGCGAGATAGTACCGCACCGCATCCGTTCCGTATTCAGAAATGAGTTCTTCAGGATCGATGACATTCCCGAGCGTCTTCGACATCTTCTTTCCTCCTGAAGTGATGAAGCCGTGGACAAGCAAGCTTTTTGGGAGCGGGAGGCCGGCAGAGAGGAGCATTGCCGGCCAGATCGCGGCATGGAACCGGAGGATGTCCTTGCCGATCACGTGCACGCCTGGCCAGAATTCCTGATAGAGCGCGTCATCGGCGCGGCCGTAGCCGAGCGCCGTCACGTAGTTCGCGAGCGCATCACACCAGACGTACATGACCTGCGTGTCATCCCCCGGCACCGGGACGCCGAGCCCCTGCGGCCACTCTTTCCGGCGCGGCCGCGAGAAGCTGACATCCTCAAGGCCGGTCGAGATGAACGAGAGGATCTCATTCTTCCTCGATTCCGGGACGATCTGGATCTCATCGCTCTCGATCTTCTGTTTCAAGGCATCCGTGTACTTTGAAAGTCGGAAGAAATAGTTTTCCTCGCTCAGCTGTTCTGGAACCGTGCCGTGGTCGGGGCACTTTCCATCTACCAGATCCTTTTCGGTGATGAATGCTTCGTGGCCGACGCAGTAGAGTCCTTCATATTTTTTCTTGTAGAGGTCGCCGGCGGCTTCGAGCTTGGTCCAGAGAAGCTGCGCACCCGGCCAATGCTTTTCCTGGTCGGTGGTCCGGATGAATTGGTCGTATGAGATGTCGAGGGAGCCATAAAGGCTCGCGAAATTGGCGACGATCTCATCGAGAAAGACGAGCGGCTCTTTTCCCACCTTCTCCGCCGAATCAACCATCTTCTGAGTGTTCTCGTCGGAACCGGTGAGGAAATACGTCGAATCCCCTATCAGGCGATGATAGCGTGCGAGGATATCGGTGACCGTCGTCGTATACGCGTGGCCCAGGTGGAGCTTCGCGTTCGGATAGAAAATAGGCGTCGTGACGTAGAAAGTTTTTTTCATGCTGGGAGAATGGTCCAGCGATTTAAGCATCCTTTAGGGCTTTGCTCAAGGCGGCTCGGCTTTTCTTCACATCAGTGACGAGTTCCTGGACGACCGCCGCGACCGGGACCGCGAGGATGACGCCCATGAATCCGAAGAGTTCTGCCCCGATGACCAGGGAGAGGATCACGAGTATCGGCGGCACGCCGATGACCTTGCTGACCACGATCGGTGAGAGGAGGTGGCTTTCGAACTGCTGGATGACGATGTAGAAGATCACGACGACGATGCCGAGGGACAGGCCACCATCGACGAATGCGAGCCCGACCCCTGGAAGCGCTGCGAGGATCGGACCGAAGACTGGGATCACCTCGAACATCGCGGCGATAACGCCAAGGAGGAGCGCGTACGGGACGCCGATGATGGTGAGCCCGAGATACACAAAGACGCCGAGGAGGATCGCGAGCATCAGCTGGCCCTGCATCCAGAGCCCGATCTTCCGCTCGGAACGGTACCAGAGGTCGATGACATGCTCCTCGTATTTTCGGGGCGCCACGAGCCGGAGGAATTCCTCGATCCCCTTCTCCTGGACGGCGAAGTAGAACGAGAAGACGATCACGAGGACGAAGCTGAGGAGGCCGCCGAAGATCGCGGAAACCGTACGGAGGAATCCTTCAGGCGCGGTCGAGAACGAGCTCCGGAAGCTTGCGATCGCGTCGCGTGCAGACTGCGTTCCCGATTCGCCCCCGCCCTCGAAGAGCGGGATATTGATGAGCGGGTTCTGGTTGGTCTCGATGCTGTCGAGGAGGCTCGGGATACGCCCCAAGAACGCAGACATGTCGTCGAGGATGGGCGGCACAAAGATGAACAGCGTCCCGAAGAACATGCCGAAGATCACGAGGTACACTGAGAGGACCGAGAGGACGCGCGGCACGCCTTTCGCGCGGAGCCAGAGGACGCCCGGCTCGAGCGAGGATGCGATCACGATCGAGGTCAGGAGGATGAGGACCAGCTGCTGGAGCGCGAAGAGCGCCGCGACGCCGAGCACGAGGAGAATCACGCGGATAATCGTGCCGGTCGAGATGGTCACCGTGATGTTCTGTTCCCCTTTCGGTGCTACTGCCATTGCCTGTATCGTATCATTGAATAAACTATACAAGAAAAAAGATAGGGATTGGATGAAGACAGACCCTGGAAGCATTCGCTTCCAGGGTCTGTCTTCATATTTTGAAATTGAGACTCATGAGCGGATGCGCGACGCGAGCTCGGAAATGGAGATGCGTTCCTGCGCGCCCGTATCGCGGTCGCGGATGGTGACCGTGTCTTTTTGCGAAACGTCTTCCTCGCCGAGCGTGCCGAAGTCGACGGTGATGCAATATGGCGTGCCGATCTCGTCCTGGCGGCGGTAGCGTTTGCCGATGTTGCCGTTGTCGTCCCACATGACCTGCGGGGTTTCCTTCTTCAGCATCTGGTACACCTCGCGAGCCTTCGCAACCAATTCCGGCTTGTTCTTGAGAAGCGGGAAGACTGCAGCTTTCACGGGCGCGATGATTTTCGGGAATTTGAGATAGGTGCGCTTCTCCCCATTCATCTCGTCCTCGGTGTACGCGGACACGAGGACCGCGAGGATGGTGCGGTCGACGCCTAATGACGGCTCGATAACATGCGCCAAGGTCGGCTCCTCTCCATCGGTATCGGAATATTTGAGGTTGGCCTTGCTTCCCTCTTCGTGGGCCTTGAGGTCATAGTCGGTGCGGTACGCGAGCCCATAGAGCTCCTTCCGTCCGAATGGATAATCGAATTCAAAGTCGATGGTGCGCTTCGAATAGTGGGCCAAATCCTCTCCTTCAACTTCAAGTTCGTGGACATTTTCCTTTGGAAGTCCGATCTCAGCCGTCCAGTCCCACATGATCTGGCGCCATTCCTCGAATGCACGCTCCCAATCAGCAGGCTTCACGAAATACTCGACTTCCATTTGCTCGAGCTCCCGGAGCCGGAATATGAAATTGCGCGGCGCGATCTCGTTCCGGAATGCCTTGCCGATCTGGCCGATGCCGAACGGGAACTTCGGATGGAAGGAATCGACGACATTCTTGAAGTTCACGAAGATGCCCTGCGCGGTCTCGCCGCGGAGATACGCGAGCGCGTTCGAATCGTTGACCGCGCCCATGCCGACCGGAAACAGCATATTGAAAGTCTTCACGTCGCCGAGCGGATTACCATCCGGGCTCTTCACCCCCTTCTCCTTGATCGCGGCATCCATCGCTTCGATGGTCATGCCCTTCGTGTCGACGCCCGCATCCTCGAGGAGATGATCCGCACGGTACGGCTTCTTGGTTTTCAAATCTTCGACGAGCGGATCGGCGAAGGTGGAGGTGTGGCCGGATGCTTCCCATACTTTTGCAGGCATGAGGATCGCCGCGTCGAGGCCGTACATGTCATCGCGCTCCTGCACGAAGCGGCGCCACCACAGATCCTTGAGGTTGTTCTTGAGCTCGACGCCAAGCGGTCCATAGTCCCAGGTACCTGCGAGACCTCCGTAGATCTCGGATCCCTGGTAGACGAAGCCTCGCCGCTTGGCGAGGGAGATGATGTCTTCGAGTTTCTTTTCTGGTTGCATGGGATTACGGGACGACGAACTGATGGTATGGGATCGCTGACATGCCGGGATCGGTCGTGAGGACGGTCGAGAGGAGCCGGGTCGTGAACGAGAGCGGCTTCGTGGTGTAGCGGTCAACGCCGGTGAATGTCGCTGCCGTGAGGATGGTCGGCGACTGCTTCACCTGGCTCAAGGAAGGCACCAGCGCCACCTGGAACGCGACTTCCTTCGGCTGCTTCTGGTAGCCTGCCTTCGCGGAGATATTCCCCACATCCCACGTGATGAGACGGGAGACGGGATTGTATTCAACGTTCTCGCTGTCAGGACTCTTCGCCCCCACCCAGCGCATATACGTCGGGAGTGTAGCAGACACTTTTCCGTTTGTCACATCGTTCGCGCCGTTGGTGAGCGTCCAGATGACGGTGTAGGTCGTCTCCTGTTCCGCGCGCGGCGGCATGGGGCCCGTATTGGTGAACGGGCCGACCGAATAGACCGCGCGCGACACGAACTTGAGATCAGTCTGGACCTTCACATTCGCAACAACCGTCGATTCAATCACTTCCGGCACGCCGGTCTCGCCGAGACGGCGACCGCTGATGGTGATATCGAATCCGAGGCTCGGCTTGTCGATGAATGTATCCCCGATGCGGTCGAGCGGGATGAGACGGAAGTTCGCGTTGATCGCCTCGCCTGGACGGAGGAGCGCGAGATCCGGGATATCCTCCCGCGTCCAGCGCACGGTATCGGTGAGCGAATCATAGAATCCGCGCGATGAGCTCACGCTCAGCTCGTTGAATGCGTTGCCATGGATCTTCACGTGGACTTCCGCATCCGTGATCTGGGACGGGAGATTGTTGATCCACGCAAGGTTGGCGGTGAACGCCTCGCCTGCGGGCGCGACGAATTCAGTGCCCTCGACACCGTTGACCGTGAGCTTCATCGTCACGAACGGCTTCGCGATCTTGAGCGGCAGGACGATGGTGCCGAAGGTGGTGGCGAGCTCGCGGTCATCCTTCGGGCTCTCGACGCCGCCGATGAATCGGAAGACGCGTTCTTCGGTATTCTGGCCGTAGACGCGCCCATGGAGCGTGATGCGCCGCTTCTCGCCCGGTTTCATGAGCCCGAGATGCCAGACATCGTTCCCGGAATCCGGCTTCGGTTCGGCACCCACGAAATTGAATCCGAATGGATACTCAGCCTTGATCATGGCGTCCTCGATCGCTGTCGGTGAGTTTGAGATCACGTCGAGCGTGAAGGTCGTCTCCTGACCATCAATGACTTCATCGAGGCCGCCGACCACGATCGAGAGCGGTGACGAGCTGATCAGCACTTCATAGGTTTCTTCCTTATAGAAAATAGCGTTCGAGCCGTCGATGCGGTATTCGAGTGTCATCTTGATCTTCTGCCCCTCGTTCTCCTTACCGAAGAGGACGGCGCGTACGGTCCGATTCACCCGCTCGCCTGGATTGATCGTACCGATGGTATCGCGCGTGCGCTGGAGGTCGAGGGTGAGGTTGTTCGCGGAGCGCGCGCCCGCGGGATACTCGACGATGAAATCGGCGAGCTTGATGGGCACGCTGTTCCGGTTCGCGATCGCGACCTGGAGCACCAGCTCCTGCCCGCCCGGCGTCGAGACCGGCCCGCTCACCTGGATATCGATGTTGCTGTTCGAGATGAGATTGCCACCGCCGAAATAGAAGAACGCGGCGACGATGAGGCAGATCACGAAGAACACCACCGAGGAAAGCAAGACCAGGCCGCCGAAGGAGCGCTTCTGGAGTCCAGGGAAGAGCGCGGCAGGCGGAACGATTTCCTCGTCAGCCCCTTCCCATTCATGCTGCACATCCTCGCTTCCCGATCCCCAGCCGCGCATGGTCCGACGCCCGCGATGCTTTTGCAGGCCTTCGCGTGAATACAGCGCCGTCTTCAGGCGATCAATTGAACCCTTGGGTTCGTCCATAGGTACTTAGTATACACGCTACACGCGACTCGCCGCGAGCGCCTGATTCACGAACTCGAGCATTTCCTTCTGATCGGCCCGCATTTCCTCGAGAATCGCGCGGCCATATCCGCTGTCTGCGATGTACCGCGCGGTCTTCCCCTCCCCCGAGACATAGCCGAGCGCGTAGAGAAGGCGGAGCGCGGCCAGGACCTCGACTTCGACAAGAAAGGCGTCGGCTTCATTCGCAAGAAGCGTATCAAGGAGCTCGCGGAGCGACGCATAGGCATATGGATGCCGCTCCTCTCCATGGAGCCGGCGGATGAGCGCGGTGATGCGGAGAAGGAGTGCGCGCTTCGCACGCTCTTCCCTGAGGAGCGAGCTGTATGAGAGTCGCGGCACGGCGCCGGTAAGCCGCCATGTATCCTTGCCGCGCACAAGCGCGACATCGGAGAGCATGTGGTTCTGGAGCGCGTAGCGGAGCTTGGAGCGTTCGACGCGGACGCTCCTGGCGACCGCGCGGACGACGCCGAGGTCGCTGGTGAAGAGCGTGATGAAACGGTTCGCTTCGCCGACGCCGACGCCTCCGAGCACGAACGCCTCCGTTTCATAGATACGGTGCGCCATGACGGATTACGGTATGAGCGCGTAGCGGATGGTGTGGCCGAAGAGATCGATCTGCGGGAGCTCTTCTTCGAGCGGGACTGTCGTGATTTCAGAAACGCCCGCGACGCGTTCGAGCTCGCTCTGATGCTTCTTCAGGAATGCGTAGCCGGCGTCGGTGGTATCGACAAGGAGTCGCGCAGAATCACCCGGCGCCATGCCGGAAAGCTTGCGCGTCTGCTGGAGGAGCCGGAGGAGATCACGCACGGCACCCTCCTCAAGGAGCTCGTTCGAGATCGTGGTATCGAGGAGGACGTCCTCCGCCTGGTCGCGGTTGATCTTCACCTCCTTCACGTTGAGCTCGTCCTTGATGAGATCGAGATACTCACTCTTTTCGATGAGGATCTCGCTCCGGATGGTGAGTTTGGGGAGCGGCTGGCGGATCTTGATGCCGCTCGCGGCGCGCGCTTCGAGCGCCTTCGACACGACCTCGCGGACCGCGCCCATCAGCATCAATGATTCCTGGTCCGCGAGGCGGACCTCCGGCCACGATTCGAGGTGGACGCTCTCAAGCTTCCCTCCCGTACCCTGATAGATATTTTCGGCAATGAACGGCATCAACGGCGCGATGTATTTTGAAAATTCGCGGAGCACGAGCGCGGTCGTCATGAGTGCATTGTCGCGGTCCCGCATGTCATCACCTTTGAAGCGGTCGCGTGATCGGCGCACGTACCACGTCGAGAAATCCTCGATGAAGGCGCGGATGGAACGGACCGCGCGGACCGTATCATAGAGATCGAGATAGTGTGTCACCTCCTGGCCCATCGAGGCGAGGCGCGCGAGGAGCCAGCGGTCGAGCACATGCGTGCTCGGCGCACCTCGGTCCGCGACGACTTCCTCCCCTTTCTGGAGCTCGTAGAATTTATACGCATTCCAAAGCATGCCGATGAGGCGGTTGTGCATCTCGCGAACCTCGTCATCATTAAAGCGGATATCCTCCGACTGCATGACGACGCTGCCCATGAGATAGGCTCTGAGCGCGTCGGCGCCGAAACGATCGAGGTTCGCCATCGGGTCAGTGTAGTTCCCCTTCGACTTCGACATCTTGGCCCCATCAGCTGCAAGGATGGTGCCGGTCGAGACGACCGAGCGGAAGCTCTGCTTGTCGAAGAGCTGGATGCCCATCACATGCATGTAGTAGAACCAGGTACGGGTCTGCGCGATGTATTCGGAGATGAAATCGCCGGGGAATCGCTTCTCGAAGCGGTCCTCATTCTCGAACGGATAGTGCTCGCTCGCGAACGGCATCGAACCGGACTCGAGCCAGCAGTCCACGACTTCCGGGATGCGGACGAGCTGACTGCCGTCGTCATCAAGAAGCGGCACCGCGTCGATATACGGGCGATGGAGATCCGGCTCGAAGTTCGCCCGGTGCGGGTACGGGAAGAACGGGATCTCATGGCATTCCGCGTGCGCGACATTATCGCTGGTGCCTTCGTAGAGATTGAGGATCCCCTCGCTATCGAGGAATCGCGTGTAGCCGTCGATCATGAGGAGTGGCGAGCCATGCGAGATGATGAGGATATTCTTCCCCGCGTGCGTCCCTTCGAGATCAAACAAACAGGCAAGCGAGCGAGCGCCGACCTCTGCGAGCGATTCGCCTCCCTCGGGCGCATGATACATGCGCTCGCGAAGCGAGCGCGCCCGGTATTCACTGATCGGCTTCCCTTCGAAGACGCCGGCGCTGATCTCCCGAAGCCGGTCATCGACGATGACGGCAGCATCAGGAAGGCCGAGCACGGCGCGCACGATCTCGGCCGTCTGCCGCGTACGCATGAAGGGCGAAGTGATGATGAGATCGATCTTCTCGGGAAGAAGGGCTTCGGCTGATTTCTGCACCATCGCCTTCCCCGCCACCGTCAGCTCGTGCGGATTGTCTACGTTCGTGGACATGATCCCCGCGACATTGCTCTCCGCTTCTCCGTGGCGCATGCGGAAATAGCGGTTGCCGGATTTCTTGGCACGCGCGCGGAGTTCTTCGACCGAACCGATGACCACGACCTTCCCGGTCGCAGGATTCTTCCAGATCGGGAGTGGGCTCGCCCAGTAGCGATTGCGGGAAATGGTCCAGTCAGGTGCATTCTCCACGATGTTGCCGAACCGTCCATGCTTCAAGTGATCGGGCACCCAGTTGATGTTCTGATTGAGCTCAAGCATGCGATGCTTGATTTCCTGCACATTGATGAACCACGAGGAGATCGCGTTGTAGATGAGCGGCGTGCCGCAGCGGTAGCAATGCGGGTAGGAGTGCGTCCGTGGCGCTTTCGCAAAGAGGAGCGCACGCTCCGTGAGTTCAGCCTTGATGAAGGTCTCCGCGTCCTCGCCTTTCTGTACCGGGCAGACGCCGCGCGCGTGCCACTTGAAATACTTGCCGATGACGAACGCCGGCGCATCTTCATTGAAGGTGCCGTTCGGGGTGAGGAGCTGCACTGCCGGGAGGTCTATCTTCTGTCCGAGCGCGTAGTCATCCTCGCCGTACATGACGGCGGTATGGACAATGCCCGTGCCTTCGGTGGTCGTCACGAAATCCGCAGCGGCGACATAGTGCGATTTCTTGCCGCTTCCCTCGATCTTCGGGATCACGTACAAGGGCTCGTACTCCATATTCAGGAGGTTCCGTCCGCTGTACTCTTTATTCTTCGTGTATGCCGATTCCCAATCAGCGCCAAGCACCGCAGCCGCGAGCGCCGACGCGAGGATGTACACCTCCTTCGTCTCTTTCGATTCGAATTCTCCGTAGTCGATCGCAGACCCGACTGCAAGGGCGACATTGCCGGGAAGGGTCCACGGCGTCGTCGTCCACGCAAGGAGGAACGCGTTCTCGGGAAGATCATGGCTGTCTGGATTCTTGATCCGGAACTTCACCGTCACCGCCTCTTCGGTCACGTCTTCGTAGGTATTGTCCATGGCGATCTCGGCCTTCGCGAGCGGCGTCTCGTCGTGGACGCAGTACATGAGAACCTTTCGTCCTTCGTAGAGGCGGCCCTTGTCGCTGATCTTCTTGAGGCCCCACCACACGCTCTCGATATACGAGTTGTCCATCGTCTTGTAGGAATGGTCGAAATCGACGAAACGACCGACGCGGTCGATGTACTGCTTCCAGTCGGCAACGAATTCGAGCACGACGGAACGCGCCGCCTCGTTGAACGCCTCGACGCCCATGGCTTCGATTGCCTTCTTGGTCTTGAGCCCGAGCTTCTTCTCGATGATGCTCTCTATCGGGAGGCCGTGGCAGTCCCAGCCCCAGCGCCGGTCCACATGGAAGCCGTGCATGGTCTTGTAGCGCGGGATCACATCCTTGATGATTGAGGGGAGGAGGCTTCCATAGTGCGGAAGTCCGGTCGCGAACGGCGGCCCGTCATAGAAAACGAATTCACCTTTCGGGGATTCCTTCGCGAGCGTCTTCGCGAAGATGTCCTTCTCTTTCCAGTAGGACAAGACCGCTTCCTCTCGCAGGGCGGTCTCGCTTTTTACCGGTCCAGCGTCGGGAACGGCACTCTGTGGGGTGTTTTCTTCTGCCATAGGGAAAATCGCTTCAAATATAGCATAAAATGAGCGCTCTAAAAGCGGAATGGCGGCCCTCACCAAGGTGAGGGCCGCCATGAAAGGCGCGACGTCAGGCGGCCAGCAATAGGTCGCCAAATGATGCATGATGCTCGAATGGATCATCGAGCTCAAGCTCGATACATTTCTCTGGAGGAAAGTCGAGCAGAAAACCAAAAATCCCTAGGGGTTCCATGGTGTAGTATTCGGGGATTTCGACCGGCAGGCCATTGCACAATACGGCTCTCGGGAATCCGAGATTGCCCATAATTTTGAAAAGAGCCGGGCCACGCTCGTCGGGTTCGCGCGGAAGCTCGTATTTTACAAGCACTGGGGTTTCCTTCTGGTTTGATGAGATTCCTCATCGAGCATACGCCCGATGTTTGGCGAATACAAGAGAAGTTCACCACTTCCTCATCTGCCTGACGATATACTTACCGCTTTCTTACATCTTTTCTGGAGTCCGGATACCGAGCAGGTGGAGGCCATTCTGCACGGTGGACTGGAATGCCTTGGTGAGGGCGACCTTGTACGGCGAGGCAGCATCATTCTGGTCGACGATCTTCTCATTCGCATACCAGGAGCTGAATGCTCCTGAGAGCTCGGTGAGATAGGTGGTGATGTAGTGCGGCTCGTACTCGACGGACGCACGCTCGACGATCTCAGGGAACCGGTAGAGAAGGCGCTCGAGCTCGGTGACGGACTCCGGCCGAGGCTGCGCCTCGGCCGGATCAAACGCAGCAATCCCTTCCTTCGCGGCTTTCTCGAGGACTGACAGCGCCCGCGTATGCGCGTACTGGAGATATGGCCCCGAATCGCCCTCGAATGAAAGCGATTTCTCAGGATCGAAGATGATGTCCCGCCCCGTCGACTGTTTCAAAATGACATACTTGATCGCCGCGACCGCGACCATCTCGGCAACCGCCTCCTTGTCTGTAAGCTCGCGACCCTCCATCTTTTCCCGCGCTGCCGCCTTCATGTCCTCGATCAGCGATTCTCCGGTGATGACGTTCCCCTTCCGCGACGACATTTTCCCGGTCGTGAGCGTCAAAAATCCGTACGCAAGGTGCTTCACCTTTCCTTCGAGTTCCGGGAATATAAGCGCGAGCGCTTTGATGAGCACCTTGAAGTAGTCGCGCTGTTCGACCGCGGTCGTCGTGACTGACAAGTCGAAAGCATACGCATCCTTCTTGAGAGACATGAGTCCGACATCCTTAGCCTCGTAGGTCGGAAGTCCCATCGAATTGATGAACACGCGCGTATGGAGCCCGTGGTTCTCGCCACGGAATATGACGGCGCCGTCGCTCTTTTCGAAAATACCGTCATCAATATGCGATTCGACGATCGCCTTCCCGACCGGCGCCGCCTCGCTCTCGAAAAATTCCAAATCGAATTCGGTGCCGAGCGTCTTACAGATGTCTTCGAGGTGTCGCTTCGACGTCCCAATGCCAGCCGCGCGAAGCGCATTCAGCTCGGCGTCCGATCCTGCATACAGCGCCTTGTTGATCTCCTCGATTTCCTTCTTAGCATCAGCACCCTCTTCATAGCCTGCGTTGCCGACACGATACGCTTCCCCAAGCGCAGCAATTTCTTTCGGGTCGCCTCCTGTTTTCTTGAGGCCCCACACCCCCTTCGCGACCGTAAGCCCTATGTCAGATGGATAGTTCACGCGCCTCACCTCCGCACCGTTCGCCTCGAACAGCCGTGCAATCGATTCCCCCATGATGTTCGACATGAGATTCCCGATGTGGAGCGGCTTGAAGAGGTTGGGGCTCGTGTACTCGACCATCACCTTTTTTCCTGCAAGCGATTGGTTGCTTCCCCACCGATTCCCTTCCGCGAGTACGTGCACTGTGGCTTCCGTAAAGAAATCGCGGGCGAGGTGGAAGTTGATGAAGCCGGGTCCCGCGACCTCTACCTTTTCGATCATGCCTGCGGTTGGTATTGCGGCTGCGATTTCTTCGGCGAGCACCTTCGGATTCTTCCCCGCCTGCTTCGCGAGCGCGAGGGCAACATTGGTCGAATAGTCTCCATGCGAGAGATCGCCCGGATGCTCGAGGGTTATCGAAGCAGCAGAAAGGCCGAGGACTGAAAGCGCCCTCTCGATCTCCTTCCGGATGTGATCTGCAGTCATGGAGCCAGTATACAAAAATGCCTCAAATGCGCTACGAAGCGCTTTTATTTCGTCTCGAGCTTGAGCGCGGGAGGGACCTCTGCCGCGACGACGTGGAAGCCGATGCGGCCAATGACCTGGCCTCGCGCGGTCTCCACCGACACGCGCCATTTGCCGGGCGTTACATTCGCCGATTCGGTGTAGCCACGATAACCCTTCCCCTGCCCACCCGAAATCGGATAGTCGATCCGTGAGAGCGTAACCCAGGAATCCTTGGCGTCATCGTAGCGCTCGAAATGATGGTAGACGGATGTATTGAGGTCCGTCGGCGCGAACACGGAAGCGAAGATCATCACGGGCTCGCCGGCGACTTGATGGTACACGGGATCGCTCTTCCGCCAGAAGATGTAGCGGGGCGCCGGCTCATACTGGATTTCGTAGTCGCCGATCGTCGTCCGTTCGACACGATGGACCACCTCGAGCGTCTTCATCGAGAGTGGCACCGGCGGGATGAGGTTGGTGAAATAGAGCAGGTTCATCATGACGTAGATCGCGCCGACTGCCCCTGCGATCACGCGGATGCTCTCACGAAGCCGCGCTTCCGAGAAGGTGTTGATGAGGAAGAGCAGGCCCGTGATGCCGGCAAGACTCATGATGCCCGCGAGCACGAAGAGATAGGGCGACATGAATCCGAAGAGGATTGGAAGCTGGAATATGAGGAAGGAAAAAAGCACGAGGAAGAACATCGCGACCTGGAGCGCGAAACGCTGGTAGCGTTCCCTGAGGAATTCATTCCCGGTGAGAAGCGCGGCGAGGATGAGAATGAACGGCCATGATGCCGACAGCGCGGCGGAGCGGAAATAGAAGACAAAGTAGCCAGAAAAGAGCGCCCCCAGAGAAAACTGCGCGACGTTCGGAAGCCAGGACGCGTACGACGTGACATGCCGATGCCGAACCCTCCCCGATTCGATGAGCTGCATGAGGACGATGGAGGCCGCGACGATTGCGAGATGAGTGAGGAGGACCAGCTGGTCGAACCAGAAATCGATGCGTGTCAGCGTCAGGTTGTCCCACACGAACCCGAGCACAAAGAACACGGTCGCGGCGTGCTCCGCATGATGCCTGAAGAAGGTGAGTTGTTTCTGAAGCCAGGCTTTCATTGAGAGTACTCGGATGGTGCCCGCGAAGCCGCAGGCTTCGCGGGCACCCGCATGCCTCCATCTTGCCAGATGTTTGGCAATGTGGATACTGTCGAAAGCAACCATCGGAGATATCCTCGATGCCAAACGGGAAGACATCGTCAACCGCCCTATTCGTGCAGCTCATCGAATGCACCAGCACGCTGATCCGTATCCTCAACGAGGAAACGGCAGAGGTGAAAAGAGGAGACCTGCCGCATGCCTCCTTGCGTATCGGGAGCAAGAGTCGCGAGCTTAATCGCCTCGCGGTACTCATGCATAAGATGCTCCGGCTCGATCCAGAGGGCGTTGCGAAGGTGCATCTCATTCATCGAAATACCGCCGAACAGCACCTACGCGAATTCTGGACTGCGCGGCTCGAGAACCTGACCGCCCTCACCGCGGCGCTGCTTCCGTTCGATCCGGGCGCGCGGCCGAGTGACACACAAAACTTCATCACGCTCTCGCGCAGCCTCGTTGACTTTGAGCAGCCGGAGGGTGAGGCCAAGATCATCTCGTTCCAGGAAATGTTCACGCTCCTTCGAAACGACGAGCCGCCTAGCGAAAGCTAGGCGGCGTTTTCTTTTACTTATACGAATGCGTCAGGAATCGGGAATTTCTGGCAGAGGCTTCTGATTTCTTCATGCACTTCCTTCTTGATCGCCGCATCATCCTTGTTGCGGAGCGTGTGGAGGAGGAGCTCGGCGACACGCGCGGATTCGGCCTCAGTGAATCCGCGCGTCGTGATCGCTGGCGTGCCGAAACGAATACCGGATGGATCCATCGGCCCCCGGGGATCATCCGCGATCGCATTCTTGTTGAGTGTCATGCCAACCTCATCGAGCACCGTCTGCGCTTCCTTCCCAGTGACGCCCAGGGATCCGAACACGTCCGCGAGGATGAGATGGTTCGATGTTCCTCCGGCGAGCATGCGGACATTTTCCTTGCGGAAAACTGCCTCCATTGCCTTCGCGTTCTTCAAAATCTGAGCTGCATATTTCTGGAAGACCGGTGTCGCTGCTTCCGCGAAGCAGATCGCCTTCCCCGCGATGACATTCATGTGCGGCCCGCCCTGGAGTCCTGGGAACACAGTCTTATCGATCTTCTTCGCGATCTCCTCGCTCTCGCGCGTGAGGATCATGCCGCCGCGCGGGCCGCGAAGCGTCTTATGGGTCGTCGTCGTGATGACGTCGAAGCCGTCATCGAATGGATTCCGTGCAGCCTTTCCGACGATGAGGCCTGCGATATGCGCCATGTCCGCAACTGTAATCGCGCCCACTTCCTTTGCGATTGCTACGAACTTCGCGTAGTCGAGCTCGCGCGGATATGCGGAGAACCCGGCAAGGATGATCTTCGGCTTTTCCTTGAGGGCGACTGTGCGGAGCGCGTCATAGTCGATCTCGCCCGTCTCGACGTCCTTCATCTTGTAGGTGACGAAGCGGAAGATCTTCGCCGGGAAGGTCATCGGATGTCCGTGCGTAAGATGTCCCCCGTGCGAGAGGTCCATGCCAAGGACGGTGTCACCTGGTTCGAGGAGCGCAGCATACACCGCGAGATTCGCCGGGGCGCCCGAGAGAGGCTGTACATTCACGTATTTCGCGCCGAAGAGCGCCTTCGCGCGCTCGATCGCCAAATTCTCAACCGCATCGGTGAATTCCTGCCCGCCATAGTAGCGCTTCCCCGGAAGTCCTTCCGAGTACTTGTTTGTCATCGCAGAGCCGAGCGCTTCGCGAACCGCTTTCGATACGTAATTTTCAGACGGGATGAGCTCGATGCCGTCGCGCTGCCGATGTTCCTCGCCCATGAGTGCGGCGTAGACGTCCTTATCCTGATTCTTAGTGAAAGAATATTGATCCATGCTGGTGGAGTGAGTTTAGTAAAACCAGGTTGTTGGATCATCAGACCATAGTGTTTTTTGGAAAATTATCCGTGGATTGCCTTATTATACCCTCCTGCGACGGTGAGCTCCGCCTTGATCGGCGGATGCGCCTCATAGCCTTCCAAGGTCACATCTGCCGGCGTGAAGGAATCCAGCGTCACGCCGTCCTTGATCGTGACTTTTGAAAATGGCTTTGGCTCCCGTGTCAGCTGCTCCTTCGCTGCTTCCATATGGTTCTCGTAGATGTGGACATCACCGAACGTATGGATGAATTCGCCCGGCTCATTCCCCGTGATCTTCGCGAGGAGCATGGTGAGGAGCGCGTAGCTTCCGATATTGAACGGCACACCGAGGAAGATGTCGGCCGAGCGCTGGTAGAGCTGCAAGGAGAGCTTCCCCTCTTTCACGTTGATCTGGTACATGTTGTGGCAGATCGGAAAGCGCGCACCCTCCCCCGGCTTTGCCATCGCATACAAATATTCAGGATTCCATGAGGACACGAGCGTATTATGCGCATCCGGATCCTTGGTGATCTCGTCGATGATCCACCCGACCTGGTCGACGGCACGGCCATCCTTTGCAGGCCACCGCCGCCACAACTCGCCATAGATATGCGGCAATTCGCCGTTCGCTTTCGCGAACGCACCGTCAGCATGAATCGCTTCGACGAACGCCTCCTTGGTCATGTCAGGCGCTTCCCCTTTCGCGACCTTTTCCTTATAGATCTTGTACGGATAGTCATCCCAGATGTGGACGTTGTTGTCGACGAGGTACTTGATATTCGACTGGCCCGAGAAGAACCAGTAGAGCTCATGGAGCACGCCCTGCCAGTACACTTTTTTTGTCGTGAGGAGCGGGAATCCTTTTGAGAGATCGAAACGCATGCCGCCGCCGAAGAGGCTGTACGTCGCGACGCCGGTTCCCTTATCCACCTGCTTCACGCCGCGCTCGAGGAGCGCGCGGAGGAGGTCGAGGTATTGCTGTTCGGGATGCGGCTGCATGCGGATTTTATTTTTTCTTCGAGGTTGGGCGGGACTTCGCGGATGCGAAGTTCTTGAAATTATCCTTCGAGTAGCGGCCCACCTTCTTGTAGTTCTGACGCGGGGGCGAGGATAGCTCGGAGAAGGTCAGCTGCGCGATCGCCATGTTCGGCCGGAGGATGATCGGCACGTTGTTGAGGTTGCAGAGCTCGAGGGCGACATTGAGGAAGTGGCCTGGGTTGATGAGTGCTGCGGAGTTGTGTACCAAAAGGCCGATCCGCGCGAGCGAGCTCTTGCCATTGACCTCGATCAGGTGCGTGTCAGAACCGAAGTAGTCCTTCGAGTAGCCGAGGATCGAGACGCCCGGGTGGAGCACGAAGATCTCATCATCCTTAATCTTCACTTCCTTCGCCTTCGGGAAGATCTTCTTCACTGGGTCGATGAAGGTCGAGGAATGCGCATCGTTCACGAAGAAGGTGTTGCCGAGGAGGATATCGTAGCTCGCCGGCTGGAGGCGCTTCTCGTCGAAGGGAGTGAGCGTGATCTCACCAGCGAGGACTGCTTTCTTGATATCGGTGTCTGAGAGGAACATGTGGAAATATTATTCGATAACGAAAATCTTGTCGGTACCGTAGTACTCCGGCCAATGCTGATTGTAATGCGCGAACATGCGCTCGAGCCTTGATTGCGGCAGCTCGGCGACGCCGACCGCCTGCATGAGGCTCCGGATCTCGCCGCGGATCTTATCACCCTCGCTCATGTCGTCCGCCATCCGCTCGAATTCGGCGAGGTAGCCGTACCCAGCGTTCTTGTCGAGGCAGACCTTCGTCCCCTGGCAGAGATACTCCTCGCGTTCGCGCGACCACTTCGCCTGATAGGAAAAGCCTGCGGCGAGAATCGCCTGATCGAGCTCGTCGAGCGTGTGGCCCGGGACTTCTTCCTCGAACTCAAGGCGTGAGACGCCGTTCGCGCTCGTGTGCGCATCCACGGACGCTTTCACGACGAGGAGGATCTTGCCGTCGATCTCGCGGGTGCGGATCGAAAAATTGCTCCCGGTTTCAAGGATTGTGTGGAGCGCCTGCTGCTGTTCGACATCCGAGAAGAGCGGCGAGAGCTTTTGTTCCAGCTCTTTCACCTTATCACCTGCAAAATAATGATTTAGTTGTTTATTCTTGCATATAAGTGTCGTATTCGCATCAACACGTTTCAAAGAAATGCGAAGATTTTCTGCATTCTCAGCACTTCCTAACAGGGACTTGATTTCAATCTCATACTGCATAAAAACTGCCTTAAGTTATCCCTACTGCATATAACAATGATTCATTGTACTATTAGTTTATTAAAGTAGATTCATTGACGAAATGCGCTATTGATTGTTTTCTACTCAATTACCCTTCCCTATACTGAAATGACTGAGAAAAAGGCGAGAATAAGCGCAATTGCTGCCATAGGAAAAGACACCCGGGCTATTTGTGAAGATGGCCACTTGATGTGGCATATTCCCGAAGACATGAAACGTTTACGTAGCCTTACACTTGGGCACGTACTTGTTATGGGGCGAAAGACTTACGACTCTATTGGTCACCCACTTAAAGGACGGGTAAATATCATTGTTACAAGAAACAATGATTATTTGCCCAAAATTCCTGCCGATTTTATAAATGAAACAGTGGTAGTTTGTCATTCAATCGAGGGCGCCTTAGAGAAAGCTGAAGAATTGGAGCAACCAAAAGAAGCAGGCAAAGAGCGTGAAATTTTTATATTTGGTGGTGGCGAAATTTATGCAGCAGCATTGGCTCAGACAGAGAGGTTATATTTAACGTTGGTAGAAGATGCCAAAAAAGGAACCGCCTGTTTCCCTGACTACGGCGCAGAGTTTACAAAAGTCATTGAAGAAAGCGAAAGGCAATTTTGGGAAAGCGGAAATGGACCGATTCCCTATCACTGGATTGATCTAGAGCGGGAGAAATAGACACCTTTTGAAAAGTATGAGCGCACCGGAACAGAATGTTCCGGCGCGCTTTATTATGAATCCGTAAATGGCCTGCGTTCACCGTCTGCATGATTGCGTCTGATGAATACCTCGACATACGCGGCCCCGAGCTCGTTTGAGGGATCGCACGTTTCAATGTACGGTCCAAGCATCGACACGGTGGCACGTATTTTGGGACAGCGGCTAAGCACGAGCGCGGGACGTCTCCGTTCCTTGAGCGTATCAAGAACGGCCGGCAAGTGCTCGCCAAGCGCCTGCGCATCAACGACGGCGAAGGTGTACTGCGCTCCGTGGCAGAAAAAACGTACCCGCTCTTCGAGCGAAAGCGTACGAGGCGCTCCTTCTCCGAGGACGCTCGGTTGTACACCATTCCGAGAAAGCAATGCAGCCATATCAAAGATACGCTCATCTTCTGCTCCGCAGAGTATAGTAGCGACAGTCATCGAGTACCCCTCCTGATTTGAACAGCCTAGTATCTATAGTATAGAAACGCCTATGGAAATTTTATGAAGCGCTTTTAAAAAGAAAGCGGCCCGGAGGCCGCTCACTGAATCTGATGGTATGTCCATGGCTCGTTCGCAAAAATCTGGCGAACGAGTGGAAGGAGCTTCTCCTTCTTGATTTCGACATTGCCTGCCATGGAGCGTTCTGCCTGCTCGAACGACGCAGCCCATCGGGCGCCGAGAATCTTGAGTTGCCGGGTCTTCTTATCAGCTTCGAGGCAGATTCGCCGCTGGAGGATTCCCGGAGTCACATAAATGCGGATCGGAAAATACCGCTTCCCCGTCCACGGCTTCTCCATGACCTTGGGGATGTCGAAGTGAGGGGCGATGGCTTCGACGCGAGCGGTTGCGGGCCGAATGATGAGACCCACTTCCTCGCGGAGCTCCTTGGCTGCCGCGGTCGTGATGTTGTCGCTATCGCGCCGCTCCTCGATGCCGCCTTGCACCGGCTTCTCCTGCTCGGGATGCGCTGCGGGATTGATGAGCATGAAATAGGTGGTCGATTCGATACGCGTGTACAGCATGACAATGACGGTCGGCCGGAGATGCGCCTTGCGGGACTCCTTGATCGCATTCTTAAGCTTCCGCTGCTCCTTTGCCGTAAGGAACTTGAGCGGAAAGGTGACGTGCTTTCGTGCCACTACAGCTCCTTCTCTGATTGGGGTCTGGCGTGAGTGTAGTGGGTATGCCCGATTTGCGCAAGGAATGCAAACGGCCGCGAGCTTTCGCTCGCGGCCGTTTGCATTTGTGATTTGAAATTATTTCACTTCAATTCCTTACAGGAACTGTCCACTTTGGGGATATTTTCCACGCACTGAAGTGCTTGAAAATATCCCCAAAGTCTATCGAGGTCAAATTTATTTGACTTCGATACCCATTGACCGTGCCGTGCCCGCGATGATCTTCATCGCCGCATCGACATCGTTCGCATTGAGATCGGCCATCTTCTTCTCAGCGACTTCGCGGAGCTGGTCCTTCGTGATCGAACCCGCCTTTGAGGCGACATTCTTGCTCGAGCCCTTGTCCTTGCCTGCGGCCTTGAGGATGAGGCGGGATGCCGGAGACACCTTGAGGATGAAATCGTAGGTGCGGTCTTCGTAGACTGTGATCTCGACCGGCGTGATATCGCCCATGTTCGCGCGCGTCGCATCGTTGAACTGCGTCACGAACTGGCCGATGTTAATACCTGCCTGGCCGAGCGCCGGTCCGACTGGAGGTGCCGGGGTAGCCTTCCCTGCCGGGATCTGAAGCTTGAGTTTCTTGATTATTTTCTTTGCCATATGTTTGTTCGTCTGTATTCCTTAGCCGCGTAACCGTACCTCAAATTCGCCGTACTTGCAAGAAATCGAGCTCGACCGGCGTCTCTCGGCCGAACATCGGCACCAAGACCTTGACCTTTCCGCGCTCCTCGTCGACTTCGCCGATCTTGCCTTCGAGCTCCTTGAACGGGCCGTCGATGACAATCACCGGGTCATCGACCGAAAGCTCGATCTGATGCTTCACGGTATCCGACGACATGCGCTTCATGAGGATGTCGACTTCCTTCTGCTCCAAGGGAACCGGATGGACGCCGCTTCCGACGAAGCCGGTGACGCGAGGAGTGTTGCGGACCACGTACCAGGAATCATCAGTGACGATCATGTTCACGAGGATGTAGCCGGGATAGACCTTCTCCTCTTCCTCGACGCGCTTGCCGCCCTTGATCTTGATCTTCTTCTCGGTCGGGACGACGACCTGGAAGATCTTGTCGTTCATGCCGAGGGAGTCGATGCGCTGCTTGAGATTGCGCTCCACTGCCTTCTCATAGCCGGCATAGGTATGGATCGCATACCAGAGTGCCTCGCCTGTTGTTTCTTGTTTTGCCATAGTGCTTTCGTTTCCTTAAAGAACTGATTGGTAACGCTAGTTGAGGACGAACGTATCGAGGATGCGCGCGAAGATAAAGTCGAAAAAGCCGAGCGCGAGCGCGGTTGCGAGCGAAATCACGACCACGAGGACGGTGTACGTGACCGCCTGCTTCTGTGTAGGAAAACGAACGTGCTGGAGCTCAGCGCGGGTGTCCCGGAGGTAATTGATGAGTCTTGTCATGATGGTGGTTACGATCGGTAATTCAGGGCGGTGGATGCACTCGCTATTCTACCGTTCCGCGTTATAAAAAACCGCCCCGCGGGGCTGTATAAGGGCAGAATACCTGAGGTTTCTGCATGCGTCAAGTAGGGGAATCCGACAGTGGGGCTTCCTGCCACACTGTCGGACTCGTCCCATTTCAGGGAAATCGCAGGCTTGCGCGGTATCGGCCTCGATGATTTCCGGTTACCGTCGGTGGTTTCCCCAAAAATCCACTCCTAACAATGGCGTTCCAGAGAGCCACCTTATCGTTCGAATCGTCCACGAGGTGAATCTGGTTTCGTTCGATGAATCTTTTGAGCTCTTCTTCAGTTGAGTCGCCGAAACCTTTCATCCAGAGCTCGCGCGAAGCTTCGGGAAGAGACACGGTGTTCGAGCGAGAACTTCTGAGCCACGGTGCGCCGTTCACATGATCCTCGAATGCCACAATGTGCTCCTTTCAGGAGATGGGTGCCCGGGCCATTGAAGCATGACCGCCTGGAAAATGAAACCCGCGCGGCCCTCATAAGGCCGCGCGGGTTTCATTTTCCACAGTCCGAAAACCTAGCGGATTTCGTAGGTGATCGATACGCTCGAGGTGAGCTTGTTCTCGCCAGCCGGTACCGATGGGGCAACTTCCGCACCACCCTTCCCTCCTGCCATCATCGTGTCAGCTCGGTAGAACATCGGTGGCTGCGTGCCTCCCGATTCCGAGAAGTTCACGACACGTACGAGTTTCACGCCGAGATCCTTTGCAAGCTCTTCTGCTTTCGCACGTGCGTCATCAATCGCATCCTTCCGCGCCTGCTTCAAGAGCGCATCCTCGTCATCGATGGTGAAATCGAGACCGGATACTTCGGTCGCTCCGGCAGTTCCTGCGCCAGCGAGGAGCGTGCCTGCTTTCGAGGTGTCGCGCACCTTCACCGAGATGGTCTGGCTCGCGTTGAAGCCTTTGAGGACACGCTGGCCGGAATCGCAGTTGAACTGCGTACAGAGCTGGCCTTCGTATTCATAGCGAGGGAACACGTTATATCCGACGGTCTTGATGTCCTTCTCGTCGACCCCGTTTTCCTTGAGGTACGCGATGATCGCGTTGATCTTCTTCGCACTCGCCTCCTGCGCATCCTTCGCCGCCGGCTTCTCTTCAGTCACGGTGAAGGTGAAGGTCGCGATGTCAGGAACCGCGAAGACTTCGCCGCTTCCCTGCACGGTCACGACATTGGTGACCGGAACGCCGCCGCCGATATAATGAAATTCCTTGATCGAATTCACAATGAGGATCGCGACATAGGCTGCAAGGGCAAAGACGAGGACGACCAATGCCTTCCCAAACTTGCTTTCATGCATAAACGTATACAACTCGCCATTCATAGGAGCAATTATTATTACTAAATCTGAATGCTGTAAGTATACCGCCCATGGAGCTCGCGACCGCAAAGCCCTTGGGGGTACTGCATTACCATCAATGACGGCTGCCCTGTCGGCACCTTACAGCAACCTAGAGAATCACCCGTTCGATTACAAAGGCGGCAAGCGCCGTGATGGATGAAAGCGAGGTGCCCCAGAGCATGTCTACCGCGACGAAGCGGAACGGCCAATCTCGAAGCGTTGCGTAGTTGGTGAGATCGTAGGTCGCGTACGTAAAGAATCCGTACATACCGCCAAGGAGCGCGGCGCTGAACGGCGAGCCGATCAGCTTCGCCGGAAGAAGCGCAAAAAACAGGAGGCCGAGGATGTATACGACATAGAAGGTAATCCCTGCGCCCCAGTTCGTCCGATCGGACAGCAGGTGCCCGAGCGCGTCACGATAGAAGCGCCGCGCGATGACGCCGATCCACAGCAAATCCATGGCGCTGAATACGAGCAGCGCGGACGCGAAGAGCGTGAAGAACGGAATGCCAGCCGAAAGAAATCCCATATCTATTTCTGCTTCAAGATATCGCGGATCTCCTCGAGCAGCGCTGCTTCCTTCGTCTTTGCCGGCTCTTCCTTCGTCGCTTCTTCCTGCTTCCGCTTCATCTTGTTGATGACCTTCACCATCGCGAAGATCGAGAGCGCGATAATGGTGAAATCGAAGAGCGTCTGGAGGAATGCGCCGTAGGTGATGAGTATCGGCTTCGAGAGCTCGAGGCCGGTGCCGGCATCGATCTGCACGCCTCGGATGGTGACCGCGAGATCCTTGAAATTCACGCCGCCAATGATGACGCTGATGATCGGCATGATGATATCGGATACCAAGGAAGACACGATCTTGCCGAACGCGCCGCCGATGATGACGCCGACCGCGAGGTCGACGACATTGCCTTTGACCGCGAACTCGCGGAATTCTTTGAAGAAATCTTTCACTGGTTTTTGTGCTGCCATATGCAGGATCGAACTAAGCCGCGGAATCCGAAGAGGTCGACCCCGCTAATCGGCTCAATCATAGCATGAGGCGTTACTCCCCCAGGAAGGGCGGATATTCACTGAAGATGCCGAAGGATTTCGGACTGAGGACCAGCATCCAGTTCTGCTCGTCAGTGATCTCGCTCGACCACCGTGAGATGAAGTCCTTCCGCGGCATCTTCACGATGCCGAGCCAGGGATCATTGAGGAGGACATGCCAGCGAGTGAGCCCGATCACCACGACATAGTGGTACTTGTCCCATTTGCCCCACTTCCCCTCGGGCCATTCGGGCATGAGGAGATGGACGACCGCAGGGTATCCCTTCTTGAGGAAGGAACGGAGCTCGTCGAGGGTCGCATTCTTGTTCTCGTAGCAGAAGAATCCGCTCGCGCGCGCCGCATTCAGCATGTTGCGGTGCCAGGTGCCGACGACCTCGTTGGTATCAGCGATCCGCGCGATCTCCTCGGCTGGCTTCCGGACGCCGAAGAACTCCATGACCATCTGGAGTGAGGTCGGGCCGCAGTAATACTCCGCCTGCTGCTTGAAGTAGGGTACGGAGAGCGTCCTTGCTTGTATCTGTTTCGTAGTCATAGACGAAAAAAGTCCCCGAACGGGTTCGGGATAACGGCACGTCGTCCTCGGTTTTCTGAATGGTCAAAAGAGTCATACTGGTAGCCACATAATGGCACGATAGTGAGCTTTGGTCAATCTATTGACATTATTAATTTGTAATCGTATATTCCTGTGAGCCGCTTTTGGCAGCAACATCCTACGGAGCGTTTTGCCATGCATGCTGACAGAACTCTGAGGTACCGCATTCGTAGACCGATGACCAATGCGGAGATAGCTCGGGCGCTTGGATGCGAGAATGATGCCGGCGGTCGGATCGAGCACGCCGCTGTCTTCTATCGACACGCTGGTGCCGGCAGAATCGAGCGGGTTGGCGTGAAGATCGACAATGATGTCTTCACTGTGGACGCAGGAATGACCAGCCATCATCTGGCAGCCGCTAAATTTGCTGATGTGTTGACCAACAGCTGAACCAAGTTCGCCACAAGACCAAGGCACCGACCAATTCTTGGTCGGTGCCCTTTTACTTTTGATATTTGATTCGAGACTATGATCGCTTCGCCTTCGAGCGGCCGGCTTCGGTGAGCTCCTGCTTCCTAAGGCGCACGTTCTTCGGCGTGACTTCGAGGTACTCATCCCCTTCCATGATTTCGAGCGCGCGCTCGATGGTGAGCGTGAATGCTGGCACGAGGTCGATGGCTTCATCATTTCCAGAAGAGCGGACGTTGGTGAGGTTCTTGCCCTTGGTCGGATTTACCACCATCTCCTCACCCTTCGACGAGTTGCCGATCACCATGCCTTCGTACACCTCAGTTTGCGGAATGATGTAGAGCACGCCGCGATCCTGAAGATTCCAGAGTGAGAATGCGACTGCGGTACCGGTTGCCATCGAGGTCATTGATCCAACCGCACGCTTCTCGATCGTACCCATGTACGGACGGAAGCCGACGACACGGGACGCGAAGATGCCCTGCCCCTTGGTGTCGATGATGAACTGGTTGCGGAAACCGAGGATGCCGCGGGTCGGCCCTTCGAAGTTCATGCGGACGGTGTTCTCGTGGATCTTCATGTTGGTCATGATGGCTCCGCGCTTGCCGAGCTTCTCGATGACGACGCCCTGCGATTCTGACGGCACGTCGATGGTGATTTCCTCGAACGGCTCAGACTTCACGCCGTCGATTTCCTTCACGATGACCTGCGGCTCCGAGACCTGGAGCTCATATCCTTCGCGACGCATGTTCTCGAGAAGAATGGAGATGTGGAGCTCGCCGCGGCCATAGACCTTGAACGAGTCGTTCGCAGAAAAGTCGATCTTGAGGCCGACGTTCACTTCGAGCTCGCGCTCGAGGCGGTCGCGAATCTGGCGGATGGTGACGAACTTGCCGTCCTTGCCTGCGAACGGCGAGTTGTTGACGAGGAAGTTGAGGACGATGGTCGGCTCGTCGACGGAAATCGCCGGAAGCGCCTCAGTGTCGGCGGATGCGCCGATCGTGTCGCCGATGAAGATCTCCGGGAGACCGGCGATCATGACGATGTCGCCTGCGACCGCGCTCTGCGTTTCTTCGCGGACGAGACCCTTGAAGGTGAAGAGCTTGGTGATCTTGCCCGAGAACTGCTTCAGCTCGTTGTTCTCATGGACGCCCTTCACGTAGACGGTGTCGCCCATCTTGATGGTGCCTTCGTACACGCGGGCGATCGCCATGCGGCCGAGGAAGTTGTCATATGCGAGGTTGAACGGCTGCGCGCGGAGCGGCAGGTCCGCCTTGTCTGCGGTCGTCGGCTCGATCTTCTCGAGGATGGTGTCGAGAAGCGGCTCGAGATTCGTCGACGTGTCTTCGAGCTTCTTCTTGGCGATACCCTCGCGGCCGATCGCGTAGACGACCGGGAATTCGATCTGCGCCTCGTTGGCACCGAGATCGAGGAAGAGCTCGAGGACTTCTTCCTCAACACGTGCAGGGTCAGCAGCCGGCTTGTCGATCTTGTTGATGACGACGATCGGACGGAGGCCGAGCTCGAGAGACTTCTTAAGCACGAAGCGTGTCTGCGGCATCGGGCCTTCCTGGGCGTCGACGACGAGGATGACGTCATCGATGGAGCGGAGGACGCGCTCGACTTCGGAACCGAAGTCGGCATGGCCTGGGGTGTCGACGATGTTGATCTTGGTGCCCTTGTACATCACCGAGGCATTCTTGGCATAGATGGTGATGCCACGCTCCTTTTCGAGCGCGTTTGAGTCCATGGAGACACCCGCAGCGGCAGCGCCGGTCTCACGGAGAATAGCGTCGGTCAGGGTGGTTTTCCCATGGTCGACGTGTGCGATGATGGCGATGTTGCGGATTTCCATGGAATTCGGTGGCTAAAATGAAAAAGAAAAACTCGCGCACGAGTTGTAGGTACACCATACAACATTTAGCTAAATCTGGCTAGAGAACCCTGTTTCCGTTCATTAGAGGAGGTGCCCCAGGTAGCCGATCATAATGATGCCGAGGAAGTTGAAGGTGAATGAGAGGAGGATGAATTGGGAGGTCTTGATCTCCGAGAAGCCGAGGAGGGCGAGTCCGAGCTCGTCCGGAAGCGGCGAGGCGATCACGAGCGCGCCCAGGAACGGGAGGAACCATTCGAAGAGCCGCGTATGGAAGATTGCGAACAGCCGCTTGAACCTTCCCTTCCCTACGAGATAGGTGACATCGGCGGAGATGTCATCGTGGACGAACTTGAAGAGGAAGAAATCACCGAGCACCGCGCCGCAGGCGCCGAAGAATGCGACCAGGAGAATCGGGCTCCCTTGCGTGATCTCGAAGAGGGCCGCGATCGCGGGCGCGGTCGTGAAGATCGAAGTGAAGAAGATGCCCGAGACGAAGCTGGCGAGGATTGGGAGATTGGCCGATCCTCCAAGGAGTACATGGATCGCGCCGCTCCTGATGATCCAGGACCCTACCCCGATCCCGAGCATGAGGATACAGACATCACGGAGGAAGCGTTTCTTGGCCTGCTGCTTTCGAGGAGAACCGGTCATATGTGTCAATCGGTAGTATACCAGCGTGTGCACATCGCCGAGGAACCCCTAAGGGGCGGCATGCTATCGTATCCTCTATGGGCAGCCCCTCGAAGCTCCCTTTCTTTACAAAAAATTCTCGCGGATAATCGCTCAGCATGCATACGTATTTCCTTGAAGGACTCGGCACGTTCGCCCTCTCTGCCGTGGTCGCGCTCTCGATCGGCGGCACCTTCGCGGTCCCGGTACCCGTCGTCGCCGCGCTCACGCTCGGGCTCTTCGTCTATACCATCGGGCACGCGACCGGCGCGCATCTCAACCCTGCGGTCACCATCGGGCTGTGGTCGCTCGGGAAGATCGAAGCGCAGGTCGCGACCGGCTACGTGATCGCGCAGTTCCTCGGCGCGGCGGCGGCCTTCTTCCTCGCGAACATGTTCGTGCCGGGCCTTGCAGGCTTCGAAATGCCGGCCGGACGGCTTTCGATCGCGTTCGCTGAGGCGATCGGCATGTTCTTCTTCGCGTTCGGCATCGCATCAGTGGTGTACGGGAAGGTCCCGTCGGAAATGAGCGGCTTCGTCGTCGGCGGATCCCTCCTCCTCGGCATCACGCTCGCGTTCGGAGCGGGCTCGTCAGGCATCCTCAATCCCGCGGTCGCGCTCGCGCTCAACTCGTTTAACATCATGTATCTCCTCGGGCCCATCGTCGGCTCGATCATGGGCATGTGGACGTACAAGCTTTTCCTCACGCACACGCGCTAAGGCAGGTATGGATAAGAAAACACTCATCGTCATGGGGGCGTTCGTACTCCTCCTCGGAATCAACTGGTGGCTCTGGGACCGTACGTATAGCCCGCACAGAAATCCAACAGCGCTCCGGGCGATGGAAATCTACTCGGGGAAACTCCCCTGCGCTGATTGCGACGCGATCCAGGCGGACCTCCAGCTATCACATGTGCAAGGCGAAGCCAGCGGCCATTTCATCCTGCAGACGATCTATCTTGGGCAGAGCGGGGATACGTACGAGACGACTGGCGAGTGGGCGACTGAAAAGAGTGCCGACACTGAGATCGTCATCCTGAACCCGGGTCATTCAACCGACGCCATGCTTTTCAGAAGGAACGCGGAGGGCGGTCTCGTGATGGTCGGGAAGGACAAGCAGCCGATTCCCGGATCCGACAATTACACGCTCACGAAGATGGCTGAGGGGAAGCAGTAGCACAGACATAAAAAAACAGACCGGCCGGGCGAGAGCCCGGCCGGTCTGTTTTTCACAGATGAATCGTTCCATTGTCATTCCTTGACCCATTCACCAGTTTCTTTATCAAATTTTGCGTACGGAAATCCTCCGTCAGGGATATCGTCAGAATCGAATGACACAACATCGATACGATGTTCGTTCGCCTCCCGACCCTTGCCATGCTTTCCCTCCCTCAAGTAGCTCGCAATTTGGTAGCCAAGCCCGACGGGAATGCGGACCTCAAGACAAACCAGCCCGAGTGCGTCATAATCCTCGGTCTCGATGCCATGGTCGGCACCCTCAAGGATTCCGAAACGGGTAATGATTTCCATGACTCCTTCCTTGTCTGGAATCTTTTCCTGACCCTTTTCAGGCAGTTGCGGCTGATATTTTTCTAGTTCACCCATGAAGGAATGTTATTAGTAACCCTGGAGCATCGTGGTCGACGACATCGTCGAGATGAAGGTCGGGATCGCGAAGAGAAGTCCGATTGCGGGGAGGACGACCAGCGCGACGGAAATAATCAGCGTCCACATGAAATACTTCCGGGTCTTTTCGGTCGAGGCGTAGATCTTGTCTACTTTTTCCTCAATCGCGACCAGCTTTTGATTCAATTCCTGTTCGTTCATGCGTCCAGTATAGCTAATTCAAAAAGAGAATGCCTGTTTGGAGGGCTGTGGCGAAGGTTCCCCAGAGGAGGTACGGGAGGAGGAGTAGGAAAATGATCTTCGAATGCTTCCAAATCTTCCACTCGACGTACGCAAGCGTTCCGAGGACAACATAGATATCCAAGGTCGCACCGATGAGTGGGCTCACATACAACTGGATCGGAGTGTAGAGCGCGTTTGCGATCAGGTTTAGAAGGAAGACGTAGAGTATTGTTTTCGGGACACTTCCCTTCTTCACGAGATACAGCAGGTATCCGAGCGCGACCGCTATCATTGGATAGATGATTCCCCACGCGAGACCGAACACCCACGGCTCCGGAGCGAAGAATGGCTTGTCGATATTTTGGTAGAAGGTTTCGTAGGTCATGAGGGAAGTATAGCAGGAGGTTGGTTGTGGGAATCGGTCACAAGTCACTAACCATTTTGTCGCAAGTATCGAAGCTTACAGCTTCAGTACACCTTGCGGACATTTTGCTTCGCAAGCTCGCAAAATGATCTCGTAAGGTCTTCGATTCCCTGACGGATTGTCCCCCGGACAATCCTTAGTCGCCCAGAAATACAAAAACCCCTCTCGGGGTTTTTGTATTTCTGGGCGACTACAGGGAATCGAACCCTGATTGAGAGCTCCACAAGCTCCAGTGTTAACCGTTACACCATAGTCGCCATGTATCCGTCCGTGCGCCAGTTATAGCAGAATCGCTCAAAAAAAAGAAGCTGGCGGAATAATTGCCAGCTTCGGAAAGGTCAGGAACAACAGTGGATAGATCAGGTGATCAGCTTTGCGTCGAAGCCGGCACTTGTGACAGACAGCTCGGTCTTCCTGCCACGGATAGAGGTCTTCAAGTAGATATCGCGGTTCGAGCCCCAGAGTGTCCGGAGGTGGTGCAGCGTCTTGTCGGCAGCAGTCATGTCGAGATCGCGGCCGTCATGCACATGCTGCACGAGGAGGCTCCGTTTGCCGAGATGGTTTGCATCAACGATCTGGATCGTTGGCATGGAGCCGGTGCCGACCTGCTTCAGGAGCGCATTCTTTACGGTCTCCCATTCCTTCTTCTGATCGCTCCGCGCGACGTGCTCGACGACCAGATGCTCGCCGCATGTCTTCCAGGTGAACAAATCAAGTTCCCGTGCCAGCTCCTCGGTGAGGAACTGGCGAAGGAAGGACACGTCGCGGTCCACCTCGCGAACGGCCATCAACTTCGCATACGCTTCCGGGGTGCGTTCGCCACCGAACCGCTTCTCGATGTCGCGCCACACCATGAAACCGACGTGGTAGGGATTGAGCCCGCCGGGATGCGGACAAATGACCTGGTTATGCCGCACCAGGAATTCGAGATAGATCTCCTGGGGCAGGTCGAGCGAAGTCATGATCCGATGGTGCCAGTGGCTGGCCCAGCCTTCGTTCATGATCTTGGTCTCGATCTGGGGAAGAAAATAGATCGCCTCCTCGTCAACGATGCCAAGAATATCCCTCTGCCAATCCGCAAGATCGCGATTGTGGTCGCGGATGAACAGGAGGAGATTCGCCTCCGGTTCGAGCGGCTCGCGGGTCAAATCCACTGTTTGCGGTTCAACCCGCTTATGCAGCCGCGCGAACGGATCGTGCGGAGGAACCGCATCATCAATGATGCGCTGGCGCTGCTGATCGGGCCTCAACTTCGTAATTGCCAGATTGCGCCTGCGGCTGAACGAGAGTGCGTGTGCGGCATCGAGGAACTCCTCGACTGCCTCCGGACCAATCGAGGGATCCTCGATATAGCTGCGTATGCGGTCGGCCCGCATCTTGAACTGTGCCAAGGTTTCCTTCGCATGCGTTGCCGACGTGAATGTGAAGTTGTTCGCGAAAAAATCGTTGTGGCCGTAGACATGCGCCATCGTGAGAATCTGGAGGCACAGCGTGTTCTCGCGCATCAGGTATGCGAGTGCGGGATTCGAATTGATGACCATCTCGTACGGAAGGCCTGTCGCGCCATGGTCATACAAGGTCTTGGTCTGCTCGAACGCCTTGCCATAGCTCCAGTGCGGGTAATGCGACGGGATGCCGTGGTATGCCATGTAGCCGAGCATCGCTTTGTGGTCGCAGATCTCGAACTCCTGCGGGTAGCAGATGAGCCCGATCTTGGCGACTTCTTCTTGGATGAGCGCATTCCATTTCTTAAGGTCGCTGATAGTCCAGTCAGTTGCCATTCTCTGTCCCCTTTCAAGGTGCACGATAAGTCTGACGGAATGCTACAGGAAATGCAGGAAAAAGAAAGGCGCGGCAATTTACTGAAGGAAATTGCCGCGCCGAAACGGCACCTAAGTACGTAGCGCTAGCCGTCTGCGGTCGCCGCATCTCGCGAGAGAAGGGCCTTGAAGGACGGCCAGATATCCTCGCGCCGCTCGATGAGGACGGACTCGAAATTGGGTACGTCCGCCTCAAGAACCTTGAAGCGATCGAGCTGGGAACTCTCGTAATAGTGGGAGCCCATCGGCTTGATCTCGCCGTAGCCGAACAGGTTGCAGACCGCACAGAGCTCGCGGATAGCCTTCAGTGCTTCATCATTGTCGGACTCGAAGTTGTCGCCGTCCGAGCAATGGAATCCGTAGATATTCCAATGGCTCGGATGGTATCGTGCCTGGATAATATCGAGCGCCTTGCGGTACCCCGATGAGATCAGAGTGCCGCCCGACTCGCCTTTGTGGAAGAACTCTTCCTCGGTAACCTCCTTTGCCTGCGTGTGGTGCGCGATGAAGACGATCTCAATCTTCTTGTACTTGGTCCTCAGGAATTGATAGAACAGGAAGAAGAAGCTGCGGGCGAGATATTTCTTCAGGCGATCCATCGAGCCTGAAGTGTCCATGATGCACATGACGACTGCGTTCGACTGCTCCTCCGGCTCGGTATTCATTCGACGGAAGCGCTTGTCGCGTTCACTGAACGGTACCGGCGATTCGCCTTCGCAGCCGCCGTCTCTCCAGGCACGCAGCTCTTCAACCCTCCCAAGTGCGATCGCGCGACGCTTGCGATTCCTCACGGTTTCACGTTGGAGCATCCGAGGCGGAATGCCCTTATGCACCACGCCTTTCGAGCGTGCGATCGCGTCCGACTCAAGGACTTTGAGGAGCTTCCGCTCCAAATTCGGGAGCTCGAGATCCTCAAACATGATCTCGATAAGTTCATCGAGCGTGATATCGGTCTCATAATAATCAAGACCGGGATCGCTACCCGCAGGACCTTGCCCTCGATCACCTTTCCCTCGAGCCGAGCCGACTACTTGGCCGGGCTCCGTGTCGCCATCGCCACTTCCGACACCGCCGGTATTCTCGCCATAGACGAAGCGATATTCCTTCACGCCGCGGATCGGAACCTTGATGATTCGGTCACCGCTCTTGCCGATGATACTCTCCTCGGAGATGATGTCCGCGATATTCTCGCGGATCGAACGGCGAAGTTTCTCGCGGTGCCGCTTCCGATCGCCCGCGCTTCGGTCACTTCGATTTGCATCACTTTCAGAATATCCCCGAAATACGGCGCCTTCGAGGAGTGCGGTACGCAGGTCAGACATGGGTACTCTCCTTCAGGGTTCGTGCAGACTCGCACGTGTACGATATATGGTCTGAACATCACAGTATAGAAAATGCGGAAAAGCACAAGCAAAAAGAAAAGCCGGGTCCGAAGACCCGGCCGATTCCCCGCCGAAGCAGGAAAATCTGAGGTTAGAATCCGCGCGCGATGCGACGGAACCAGAGTGTCTGGCGGCATTTTGCGTTCAGGACGCGTCTAGAGTACTGCCTGAATTTTTGAAAGGACATAGGCGGTCAGTCCTTCCAGAGATGGTTCGCCGCATATTTGAGGATGCTGTCGAGACTGGCCTTAGGATAACCGTGCCGGACGAGCTCCTCGACCATCGTGTCGTACTTCCTACCCTGCTCCTCGTCGCGGGTAGTCGCCTTCGTGATGATGCGGCTGATGTCACGAACCGAGTGCATCAGTTTCTTCTCGATCGCTTCCTTGAGAGGCTCATAGGAAGTGTACTCGATCTTCTCGCCGCGACGTGTGGCTGCCCAGAGATAGGCGATCACTTCCTGGCGGAAGCCCTCGGCTGCCGGGCCGAGAATGGCGATCTGCTCCTCGATCGACTTGAGCATTGCTTCATCAGGAGCGAGCTTATCGTTCGAATTCGGAACGCTCACCTTCGTTTTCGTGACGAAAGCCTCGGCATGATCAAGGTAGTTGTGGAACAACGTCTCAGCCTGTCCCTTGAAGCTGAAGACAAAGGCCTTCGTGATGTCCTTTTCCAAGAGTTCCAGGTAGATCTTGTGGAGCGTGTCCTGGAGGAACTCGAGATACTGCTTCTTATTGTCGTCAGCGATATCCGCCTCCCTGACCATCGTGATCAAGACTTCGCGGACTGAAAGCGGGGTAATTAGACCGTCATTCCGAGTCAGTGCGGTATCAAGCGCCTTGATGATGAACCTGGTCGAGATGCCGAACAGGCCTTCGCGCTTTGCGTCCTCGGAAAGCTCGTGGCGCGTGAGCTTCTTTGGACGCCCCTTCTCCAAGACCTCCTCACCGTTATAGATCTTCATCTTGGTAACGAGGTCGCACTTATTTGTTGGCTCGAACCGCGTCAGGATCGCGAACATGGACGCGAGCTCGAGAGTGTGCGGCGCGATCGACGCATTGAACAGCGAGGTTCCGAGGCGTTTCCTGTAGATCTTCACTTCCTCCGAAACGCGGAGGTTGTACGGAACCTTCACAACGACGATGCGGTCCAAAATCGCCTCGTTGGTGTGGTCGGCCTTGAACTTCTGCCATTCGGCTTCGTTCGAGTGCGCGACGATGCAGGTATCGACGTAGATGGTACCGTGCCGGCCAGGTGCCGGGACGAACTTCTCCTGCGTCGCCGTGATCATGGTGTGGAGGTATTCGGTCTCGTTCTTGAAGACCTCAATGAACTCCACCATGCCACGGTTGCCGACATTGAACGCGCCATTGAGTTCGAGTACGCGAGGGTCGCCTTCGCTGTACTTGTCGAGCTTCGAGATATCTTCCGAGCCGATCAGGACCGAGGTGTCCTGATTATTCGGATCGACGGGCGGGACGACGCCGATGCCCCGACGAGACCGCTTCGAGAGATTGACGGTCTTGACCTTCATGTCCTCATACTTGCCTTCGTGCTCATTGATGAGACGCCAGCGGCAGACCGGGCAAAGATCACCTTCGATCTTCACGTCAAGCATATCTTCGAATGGCTTCCGAAGATGCCGAGGAATCAGATGCAGCGGCTGCTCGTAGATCGGGCAGCCCTCGATGACATGGATGGGATCCATCTCCTCGAGACCCCGCTTCAAGCGCTCGACGAGCGAGCTCTTGCCGGAACCGACCGGACCCATGAGGTACAGGACCTGCCGGGCTTCCTCACCGCCCATTGCGGCTGAGTGGAAGTAGCGGACGATCTTCTCAAGGGTCCGCTCCATGCCGAAGAATTCATCGGCGAAGAAATTGTAGACCTTCACGGTCTCGTCGCCGAACACGCGCTTCGCACGGGGATCGGCCTCAAGATCGAGATCGGTGACGCCGGGCTGAACCAGCATCGCGTGCATCCGCGGATGCGCAAGCTGCGCAATCAGCGGATTCAACTTTACCAGGGAGAGGAACTCGAGAAATGTCCCCGTCCACTCGAGCTTCTGGCGCTCCGCACGATCATTGAGAATGAGACTCGCAAAGTCATTGTCGGATGTAGCGACGGCGACTGTGCCGGATTCGTCCATCGTAGGTCACTCCATCAGGTTTTCAGACTGTCGAACAACAGAAAAGCCCGGAACGGGCCTTAAAGTCTGGCTTGAGAGTACCATCTGAGTGCAGGGTGTCAATGAATCGGCCCCGCCAATTGACAGATTCCTGCTTTTAACAAAAGATACGCTGAGAGGCACGTCCACGCATGGAGGGTATCCCAATGCAGACCCCGATTCTCCCGACGTCGACCGACTTCCATAGCCGCCTAAGAAACATCGTACTCTCCCCTGTCTTCTTTTTGCAGAAAATCCACTATTCGCTCGGGATGTATCGGTTCATCACCAATGACCGGTACATGGACTGTCGCCCCGGGGATGCCATGGTTTCGATTTACGGGACACTCGCAACGGTTGCAGTGTCGTTCCTATTCCTTCCACTCGCTGGTTGGCTTGGCTGGCACGGACGCTTCTCGTTCTATTGGAGTGGAGCAATTCTTGCACTTCTCCTTCTCTCACCGCCTCTGATCACCTATCTAACCAGTGAATGGTGGTTGTATAGGATGCGCAAAAAATAAATAAGGATTCAGCGAGAGGGCTTCGGCCCTCCTTTTTTCTTATCGCAAGATTGGACTGGACTTGGTCACATGTGCTAAGTATTTTTGTTCACTTGAAAGCTCCAAAAATACTAAGCACTGCGACCCCAGTCGAAACTAAGCTCCCCCGGAGCTTAGTTTCGACTTTTCAAGTCCAGTCCTGCGCGAAAGATAGAAAAAGGCCCGGCTTTCAAAGCCGGGCCTTTTTCTACTTTTGGTGCGCAGGACTGGACTTGAACCAGCAAGCCCTTGCGGGCGCTACCACCTCAAGGTAGTGCGTCTACCAATTTCGCCACCTGCGCAACTCCCCTATTCTACTTAACTTCCTCTTTTTCGCCAGCCTCGGCTGCAACTTCTTCAAGTGGCATTTCCTCGGCAGCAGCTGCAGTCGCTTCCTCTGCCTTCGAAGCAGCTTCAGCGGCAACCTTTTCCTCAGCCTCCTTCTGTGCCTGCATTTCAGCTGCAATGCGCGCTTCCTCGGCAGCAGTGGCTTCTGCTTCCTTCTTCACGCGGTCCTTGTCTTCCATATCGCTGCCGGTAGACGTAGCGGCACCGAGCTCGCGGGTCGAGCGCATCTGCTTGCGGATCTCCTTCGCTGCCTTTTCGCGGATGTAGTAGAGCTTGGCGCGGCGCACACGAGAGCGCTTCACGACCTCAACCTTGTCCATCATAGGAGAGTAGAGCGGGAAGGTCTTCTCGACGCCGATTCCGTCGATGACGCGGCGGACCGTGAAGGTCGCGCCTGCCTGATTGCCGCCCTTCCGTGCCAACACAAGGCCTTCGAAGAGCTGGAGGCGGGTCTTGCCCTTTTCCTGGATCTTCTGGTACACGCGAACAGTATCCCCGGCCCGAAGGTCGATGGATTGGCGCTTTTCTGTATTGACCGGTGAGTGAACCGCAGTCGTTTTCATAAGTTCGCACACTGTAACACGCAAGCCTAAAACCTGCAATTCCCGAGGGTTTCTATGGGATTTCGAGGTTTTTGAGAGCCAAGAATGAGTGAACCCGGGCTACCGCCCGGGTTCGAAAGTGATCGCTATAAGGTTGTGAGCGGTAAGGGAGCAGTGAAGCCCCCTTCGACGAGGATTATTGGGTACTGCTTGCCCTGGAAGGGGCAGTGCACCGGGTAGCTTGAAGGCAGCTTCTCCACCCGAGCTCGGACCCAAATGCGCCCATCCGTCTCCGCGACCCCGAGAGACAGGGTTCCTGGATCGTGATCTCCAAAAATGTGCTGGTGCGCCGCCGGGGTTTGAAGATACCTACCGAGCCGTTCAACTTCTGCAGAATCCACAACAGACATGACGACCTCCTGAACATGCTTCAAGGCTCAGGATAGCAGAACGTCGGAAATACGGAAGCTAGGAAAAGAACGTGAGGGCGTGGTTGAAGTCCTCGGGAAGCGGTGCCTCGACGGTGAGAGATTCCCCGTTCGGGAGCTCGAGCGTGAGCATCCGCGCATGGAGCGCAAGGCGCTCGAAGCCGAGCGCGGGCGGCATCTTCGGCGCATAGAGCTTGTCCGCGATGATTGGATGATTGATTGCTTTCAGATGCACGCGGATCTGGTGCGTCCGGCCCGTCTTTGGCCGCGCTTCGAGGAAGCTGAACTGGTCGGTGTGCTTCAGGATCGTGTACTCAGTGAGCGCGTCACGGAGTTCTCCTTTGGCGCCGCGTCCTGCCGACCAACGACGGAAGTCGCTCGGCGAGCGGCCGATGGGCCGATCAATCACTCCTTCTTTTTTCGCGGGCACGCCATAGATGAACGCATTGTAGACCTTCGCAATCTCACGATCCTGGAACTGATTCTTCAAATATAAAAAGGCTTCCTGGTTCTTCGCGATCGCGAGCGCGCCCGAGGTCTCGCGGTCGAGGCGATGTACGATGCCGGGCCGATCGATGACTTCGCCGGACTGGAGCGTCAGCGGCTCGCCAACGCCCTTCATTTCTGGATGCGTCTCAAGGACCCAATCAGCAAGCGTGCGCTCCTCTGTGCGTCCGTCGGGATGCACGACCAGCCCCGCTGGTTTGTTGATAACCATCACGTCGTCATTCTCGAAGAGGATGGTGGGATTCATATCTCTCAAATATTATTGCGGCGTCATGCGCGGCGGCAAAGGCGGGATGAGCGCGGTCGTGAGCGCCATCAGGCGCTGCTTCGCTTCATCGGAGAGCGAGAGCTTCATGGCGGCGGTGAGCGCTTCGCTCTTGAAGTGCTCGACATGCTTCAAGCTTTCCTCGAATGCATCCGTCTTCTCGATGAGCATGAAGAGCGTCTCGATTTCAGCCTCGGAGAGATCGTTCGGGGACGCGTACATAACCGCGAATCGCTGCTTGTCCGACTCAGGAAGGACATTGAACGCCCTGAGAACCGGGAAGGTCTTCTTGCCTTCGCGGAGGTCCCCGCGGAGCGGCTTCCCTGTCTCGGCTTCGACGCCCCAGATCGAGACGATGTCATCGGCGATCTGGTATGCGACGCCGAGCGCGAATCCATACTGATAGAGGAGTTCCTGCTCGCTTTCCGGAGCGCCCGCCATCATGCCGGCACTCTTGGTCGCCGCGCCGATCAAAGCGGCCGTCTTCTTGCCGATCATCTCGAAATACTCGCCGACCGTGAGCGAGGGATCGACGAGGCCCTTCGTGCTCATGACGAAATCAAGATATTGCCCTTCCGTCACTTCGAGATACCGCTCTATGAGGAATGCGGACACTCCCTCGGGAACGGACACCTGGCCCTCGTTCGGCTTCACGAGCGCGAGGAATGCGAGCAAGGACTGCGCGTCGCCGGTATTGAGCGCGTGATCCGCGCCCCACAATTTCCAGACCGTCGGGCGGCCGCGCCTCGTTTCGTCTCCATCGACGATGTCGTCATGGATGAGCGTGAAATTGTGGAAGATCTCGATTGAGACCGCGAGCGGGAGCGCCGCCGCGAGCGCGCCATACTGCTCGGCGATGAAGAGCGTGAGCGCGGCACGGAACCGCTTCCCTGCGGATGTCTGCTTGGGATGCAGCTTCTCATCGGCATAGCCCATGAAGTAGCGCATCATGCCGTACATCGGGTGCGCCCCGCGCGCCAGGAGCTTCTCGCACTCACGATCGATTGCCGGGCGATATGCGCCGAGGAGCGCGAGCGTGTCGGTATCGGGATTCATTTTCCGAAGTTCCGCTTACGATCCACGAATTCGGTGAGGATACCCTGGTATTCTTCCTTCGTGAATGCGGGCCAGAAGGAGTCAATGAAGAAGAACTCGCTGTACACCGACTGCCATGGGAGGAAGTTCGAGAGCCGGCGGGCGCCTCCGGTCCGGATGATGATGTCAGGGTCGGGAATGCCGGCAGTCCAAAGCGCATCATCGAAGGATTTTTCATCGACCGATTTCGTGCCCGACGCGAGGAGCGCATTGACCGCATTCAGGATCTCGGAACGGCCGCCGTACGAGAGCGCGATCAAGACCGTACCAGCCGTACCGGCGGCCGTTTCCGCCTCCGCCTTCTCCATGAGTTCCTGTATATCCTTCGGGAAGCGTTCCCGCTCGCCGATCATGCGGAGACGTATTTTCTCCTCCTTCACTTCCGTGAGGTCGGAGAGGTAATCCCTGAGGAGCGCGAGGAGCGCGTTCACCTCCAAGGGGTCGCGTTTCCAGTTCTCAGTCGAGAGCGCGTAGAAGACGAGATTGTCGGCTGCGGCGAGCTCTTTCGTCCAGCGGATCACTTCCTTCAACTTCTCGCCTCCCTTCTTATGGCCATCGGGCGCGGACAGACCTTCCGCCTTTGCCCAGCGGCGGTTTCCGTCCATGATGATGCCGATCGTCTTGCAGGTCTTTTCCATTCCGATTGGTATGTTCACTACAGTATCTGAAAACTAGGAAAAATGCCCGCGGGTTCCTTTTGGGAGTCGGGGATAGTAAGAAATGCTTGAGGGATGGAGGGAATCTCGAACCTTACAGGTTCGGTACGCCTTTTTAGTGGACCGGAGGGCTCGGTCCTTACAGGACCAGTACACCTTGCGGACATTTTGTTTCGCAAGCTCACAAAATGATCTCGCAAGGTCTTCGAGCCCTCCACCGCGCCACTCGTCGCTTCGCTCCTCCTGTGCGCGGTGGAGGGCTCGAACCCCCGACCTTCTCAGTGTAAATGAGTTGCTCTACCAACTGAGCTAACCGCGCATATCCTCCTTCTCAAATTTTCGCGGTCATTGGGTAATGGCGTGACCGCCTCTCCCAACTCAGCTAACCGCGCATTGAACTGACTATGCCAGAGAAGTGGCTTTTACTCAATGAGGCCAAAAAACAAAGAGGCCCCACTCAGGACCCCTTTTCACGAAACGTTTTGAACTTGCCTAGACAATCTCATCGATGAGGCCGAAATTAAGTGCTTCTTCGGCGGTCATGTACTTATCTCTGCCGCAAGCTTTTCGAATACGTTTCACCCCTTTACCAGCCCTCGCGCAAAGAATAGTGTATAAATGCGCCTGCTTCCGCTCGCCTGATTCTAAGAGTAGTTTCAGCTTCTTAGGATCCCGAAGAATGTCGATGCTTACTTTTTCTGTCGCGACATGATGGATGAGTATCGCCGAATGTATGGAACACTTTCGCACGTTACACGCCTGCAGAACAATTGCTCCCATTGATGCTGCTTGCCCCAGCACCACGCCAGTAGTTTTCCCAGGATACAAGCGGAGCGCATCGTAAATGCTCAAACCCGCATCAACATTGCCGCCGATAGACGAAATTTGGATAGTTATGTCGGGTGATCCTTTCGCACGGAGTCGGAGCAGGGCCTCACGGACATGATCCCACATATCATCATCGACCTCGCCTGCGAGGTCGATGATGTTCTGTTCAATCAGACTCAGCGCCACATCATCAAGATGCTCACATTTCCACATTTGGAACGCCCCCATGGAGTCTGAAGTTAGCCAATGGCTAGGCTAGTCGATTTAAAGGTGCGAGTCAAGGAAAGTACCCTGGCAGGAACTCGAAGCTTACAGCTTCAGTACACCTTGCGGACATTTTGTTTCGCAAGCTCACAAAATGATCTCGCAAGGTCTTCGACTCCTCGCCGCAGTGTCCCCCGGACACTGCTCAGGGGCAAAAACGCTCCGCGTTTTGTGCCCCTGCGAGGAGTCGAACCTCGATCAACGCCTTAGAAGAGCGCTGCTCTATCCATTGAGCTACGGGGGCAATGAAGCTCCGGGGGAGCTTCATTGCGAAGCGCCCTGGGGACTTGCAAGCAATGTATCACGGCGAAAGTCCCGGTCAATCCAAGTGGAGAAGTTAGCGCGCCGGCTCAGGCACGGACGGAGGCGAGACTTTCAGCGTCTCGAAGCGGGCCCGCTTGGCCTCGAGCGCCGAGAGCGTCGCCTGCATCACGCCCGCATTCACCGCAGGCGTGATGGTACCAGCATCCACGGCGGCGGATCCGTCTTCAGCGTTGGTACCGAGGAACAAGTAGACATGGTACGCGAGCGAGCCGGTGATGCAGAGGAGGAGGATCCCGATCAGGATCGCGAAGTCACGGCTCGGATGACCGACCGCGCGGTCGGTGCTTCCGGCTTTTTTCTTGCCAAGCAGTTTGCCGAGCGATTTGATGTCGAATTGCATGTTCATGGAAAATTGATTCGCTTAGTCCCTTCGCGCGACGCTGAAATCGAAGATGCCCTGCCAGTGCGCGCTCTCGCCGCCGACCTGCTCGAAGCGTGCGTGGCCGACCGTGACCACGAACGGCATCGTCTCGAGGAGCGAGAAGAGCTGGTACACGCCCTGCCAACCCCCTTCGGCGGATACCGAGAAGCGGAACGCGTCCTTCGCGTCCGGTCGCCCTGCCCCGTTATCAACCGATACCACCTTCACCGTCGTATTCGTCGGCACGCCCAAGCCTTCGATCTGCTCGAGGAATGCCACAAGGCCGTCGTCACTCAGGAACGCTTTCTCGAGCACGGCCCTCTGCGGTGCAAGCGTACGGAGAAGCGCGTCTGAGGCGGCTGCATTCTGGTCTGCCGCTGCTGCCGCGCGAAGCTCGACCGCGAGTGCCCTCGATTCCTCCCCGATCGAGATCACGCGATAGAAGAGATAGCCGTATGCAAGCGCGGCGATCAGGAACACCCCGAACATGATGAGGACTGCGCGCAGGGTTTTTGGCATGCTCCGTTTCATGGCTTTTTTGGTACCAACACCGTGAGTGTCAGGTTGTATGGAATATTGTCGCTGTCTGCGAGATCAGACACCGGGAGGTCGACCTTCGAGAACAGGCCGGTGTCCTTGAGCGCGTTCGAGAACGCGACGAGGTTGGCGCGCCTGAGCGCGAGGCCTTGCACGTATACCGACGGCGCGCCGTCCGCCGCCGTCTGGTAGTCGAGCGTATTCACGACGATGCCCGATGTTTTCTTCGAGAGCACGACGCCGAGGATATCTGAGGGATGGATGCTCGTATCCGCTGCCGATGCGCGCGCAAGCAGGCTCTTGATCGCCGCGAGATCAGCGGAGGCTTTCTTCCGCGCATCGTGTTCCGGAGATGATTCGGCTGCTTGTTTGTCGTTAAGGAGCGCGGCATGTTTTGCTGATACCGATACGTACGTCGGGAATATGAGGAGTGCGCTCACGCCCGCAAGAACGGCGAGCGCGCTTGCGGCAAGCACCGAGAGCCTGAGGAGATATTCCTGGCGCACCCGCTTCTTCGCGCTATCGGGGAGGAGGTTCAGCATAGTGAATTTGCGTCAACGCTCCGGAGGGCGAGACCGAGCGCAGTCACGTACTGCACCGACTCGCGCGCAGGAACTACCGGCACGTACGCGCCCGGGAAGCGCACGTTCGTCCACACGTCTCCGCGGCCGACCGGAATATGGAGGGATGCCGAAAGATATTCCGGAATCCCGGCGACGTTCGCGTTGCCGCCGCAAAGGATGACGCGCTCCACTGTACTTCCCTTGTAGCCGTCGTGCATGGAGTGCTCCTTCCAGTAGCGTGAGTGCCGGAGGATCTCGTCGCGGAGGACCGACATGGTCGAGAGGAGCGCGTCGAAGACGACGCCGTTCCCCTTGATGAATCCTTTCTCCTGCTTCAATGCTTCCGCTTCCTCGAAGGTGATGTTGCCGACTTGGCGCTGGATCGCGCTCGTGAAGTCGTCGCCGCCGACATCCAAGGTGGCCGTGAACACGAGCTTGCCGGCGGCGACGATCGAGATCCCCGCCTTCGTCTTCCCCATGTCGACGATGAGCACCGTGCCGGCCTCACCGTACGGGACGAGCGCACGCGCGCTCGCCTCCCCTTCCATCTCCAAGGAAAGCGGCGTGAGGCCCGCGCTCCGAAATACTTCGAGATAGTCAGCGATAATCTTGCTCGGATACACGGCGATATTTATCTTCCGCGTTCCCGTTGGCGACGGCTCGCTCGGGAGGAATTCATAATCGAAAACCGACTCTGCAGGACTAAGTGGCACGTTCTCCTTCATCTGGAACTCGATCACGGTCCGGATCTGCTCCGGGGTCGCATCTTCCGGCACGTCGGTCTGGAAAAGGTACGCATGCTCTTCAGGGAGTGACACATGCGCGAACTCGAAGCCTTCGGAGCGGCGCAGCTTTTTGAGGAACGCGCTGAACTGCGCCTTGTCGAGGATGGCGCTCGCGGACACGATGCCGGAAGGCAAAGAGGCCTTGCCGTACTTCTTGATGACGGTGCCGCTCGCGTCGGTCTCGAGGCTCAGGTATTTCACCATGTCTTCGGAAATATCGATGCCGACCGCAGGCATACGCAGAAAACGAGGAGGCGGAAAGAGCGCGAGTCCTTTTTCAAAACGCGAGCGCTGTTGCAGAGCTTTCGATTCCATAGAACAAGATATTCGTGCTTCAAAGTATAGCATGCAGGGTTCTCCGCTTTTTTATGCACAGCCGGAAGAAAAACAAAGCCGCCGCAGTCTTCGACTGCGGCGGCTTTGTTTTAAATTCCTATCTAATGCGCGCGCCCGGCGTCATCGATGACGACGCCTCGAGGAGCGAGAACAAATCCTCGCTCGACGCCGCCAGTATCATCCCGTTCGATTCAAGTCCTCGGATGACGCGCGGCTCCAAGTTCACGAGGAACGGGCACTTCTTCCCGACAAGCGTCTGGATGTCCTCGAAGAAGAGCCGGATGCCTGAGACGATCTGCCGATGTTCCGCCTCACCGAAATCAACCGTGAGCCGGAGGAGCTTGTCAGCGCCCTCGACGATCTCCACTGTTTTGATCTCCCCGATCGCGATATCGAGGAGCGCGAATGTATCAATTGAAACCCGTTCTTTCATGTTGTTTCCTATCTAGATATCCCTGGAGTATAAGCGCGGCGGCCGATGCGTCAACGGGTCCCTTCGCGGCATCCTCCTCGCCGTGCTGGCGGCGCGCCTGCGCGCTCGTGAGGACTTCATTCTCGAAATGCACAAGGAGCTCGGTCGCCGCTTCAAGCTTCTCCTTGAATGCATGGATCGCGTCCATGATCTCGTTCTCCTTCCCTTTGAGGTCGAGTGATTCGCCGATGACGATTTCCCCAACCTCCTTCTCGCGGATGACGTCATTGATCTGAGAAAGCGCGTCCGACGCGTTGTCGATCACCTTTTCCGGAAAGGCGAAGGCGGCGTTCTCGTCGGAAACCGCGAGCCCGATCCGCTTGGTGCCATAGTCGATGCCGAGATACCGCATAGGTTACTTCAGGATCATGCTCGTGAGGTACGGGATGCCGAGCGCGAGGACGCCGAGGAAGAAGGCGACGCTGAGGAGAAGGGCTGTTTTAAGGGTTTCTTTCATATTTTCGAGTACAGGAGTGGTATTGGACAGGATACCACAGGGAACGCTCATGGGCGGAGTGGCTGTTGAAAAGCAGCAAAAAAGCGCATGCATGCGCTTTTTTGCTGCTTTTCAAAGCGCGGATTAGCGCTTCTTCACCTCAAACGTGAACCGATACGAGCTTTCAGGAATCTCCTCCCCTGCTTTTGGTCCCGGAGTGACACTGATGAGGGTAACGGTGAAATCACCGAAGACCTGCGGCTCGCCGAGCTTGAGCACATGCTCGCCATGCGCGACCGTGGTCGAGATTGCGGTCCTGACCTCGACCGTCCCCGCCCAGATGCACTGGACGCCTTCCGCGCAGCGGCTGTCAGAAACGAGCTTCCGCGGATTCACTGATACCGAAAGCCCGGTCGCGGTACCACCGAGATAGGTGGTGATGATTGAGGAAGTCGCATTCGCCGGCGGGCATGCAGCGAATTCGCAGGATGGGCCGGTGCGTCCCACCGACGAGCCGTCGGGGCAGATCTTGGCGTCCATGTTGCAGGCCTGGGGCTCGGTAGAGGTCGCCTCCGCGACCGGCACGGGATCGGGCGTATCCGCCTTGGTCGTGTCTATCTTCCCCGAAAAACTGAACCAAAACGCCGCTCCCACGAGGAGCACGGCTACCCACAGCATCAGGATCTTTTGGATGTTCATTCTTATGTGGACGGATGGGAGGGGGTGGTCTTTCGGGGGGGGCAAAAATGCATCTACCGTGTAAGGAGTTTGTAATACTTCTGTGCTGAGTCTATGAATTCTCTCTCCGCGCTTTCATCGTTGGTGTATTTCTCTTCACCCCAGTATGTGTGGGATACGAGCTTGCCCTTTTGAAACGTGAAGGCGCCAGAGTAAACGGGTTTAGTCTGGGTGTAATCGGGAGAACCGTCATTCGAAGTGAAATAGTTCTCGACACCTGCATGAACAAAAATAATTTCTGATTTATTAAAATAATAAACTTCTGTAATGATCTCATATGACAGACCTACCTTAACTACAATCCTTCTAAGCTCATTGTCAACAAAATATCCTGTTAGATCCCCTCCACCATCGGTGGGGTATCCCAAAAATTCGTCCTGCGATAATGTTTTGGAAGTGTAGTTTTTTCTCGAATCTATTTCCCAATCAATCTGACGAACGTCGTTCGCAACCTCCTGATCAACGATGGGGTTCGGCGACTGGTATGTAGACACCTCAACAACTTTCGAATAGTCGGAAAAAAACGCAACGTAAATACCGAGAGCGGCCACGAGGGCAAAAATCACTGCCAATCCTTTGTTGGGCATTAACGCCCAAAAATGGTTCCGACGAGTGGTATCACCCCAAACTTTTTTAGAATTTCTAAACATGTGGCGTTTGAAAATGATTTCTTACTTTTTTGTAGATATCATGACTGTATGAACGACTGCGTGCAAGGATTCGGTCACCAGTCACTAACCATTTTGCTCCAAGTATTCGCAAAATGCTAAGTGCTCGCAACCTCGCCTCAAGCGGGCTTCGAAGCTTACAGCTTCAGTACACCTTGGGGATTTTTTAGGCGAACGAGTTCGCAAAAAAAATCTCCCAAGGTCTTCGAATCCCTCACGCATTGTCCCCCGGACAATGCTCCCTTCCTTCGTTCACTACGTTCACTGCGGAGGGGGAGGGATTCGAACCCTCGGAACCTTGCGGCTCTCCTGTTTTCAAGACAGGTGCACTCGACCACTATGCGACCCCTCCGTGGGGACTGCTGTGAAGACAGACTAACGGACGGAGGCCAAGTGCGCAACCGCTTCCAGCATTCTTGCACTCGCGGAGCCGATGCTATAGTAGGAGCACATGACCTTCTTCGAGCGGATCCAGCAGCGCGTGTGGCGATTCCTCTATCCCGTCTTCCCCTTCCTCGAGCATCATCTCCTCTTCCTCCATTCGAAGAAGCGGCAGCAGTACCACATCGGTTGGCTCGCGAAGGGTCAGACTTTGGCCGGCCTCAAGGTCCATCTCTCCAAGGAGTGGGGCTTCGGCAACCACTTCGTCGCCTGGGAGGATCCGGATCAGGTCTTGTCCTGGCGGAAACTCGAGAGCTTCGAGGAGCAGTACCATCTCCGCGTGTTCAATGACGGCGAGATCCGCGGCCACTATGAGCGCACGCCCGAAGCCTCTCCGCTCGACCACCTCACCGAGACCGGCATGGAGCCGCGCGTCGACATGTTCTATAAATATCTTGGCCCCTTCCTCACGACCACCACCTATATCTCCAAGGTCGAGCCGGATACTTCCGTCCCAACACCGGACGCCGAAGTGACGTTCGACGGAACGAAGGCGGACGCATAGGCACGCTTCGGTGTGGATGAAAAGCGCGCGTGGCGGCAGCGCACGCGTGGTAGACTATTTTGCATATGGCCGAGGTCCCGAATACCACGAAGCTTCCTGCATTCATGTGGCAAGCGCACGAGCATGAGTTCCACGAGCGGAGCCATGACTGGTATTGGGCGGTCGGTATCGTCGCGGTCTCGAGCGCGCTCGCGGCAGCCATCCTCGGGAACATCCTCTTCGGCCTCCTCATCATCATGGCGGCATTCATCCTCGCCCTCCGCGCGTCGAAGCAGCCGGACATGGTCTCGGTCGAGCTCAGCGAGCGCGGCATCCGGATCGACAAGACCCTGTATCCGTACCGCACGCTCGAGTCATTCTATGTGACGCACCCGGAGCCGGGCACCCGCATGGAGCCGAAACTCCTGGTGCAATCGAAGAAGCCCTTGGTTCCCCTCCTCATCGTCCCCTTCGCGTCCGACATCCATCCGGACATGATCCACGACTACCTCATCAAATACATCCCCGAAGAGGAGCACCGTGAGCCCTTGTCGCACCACCTCCTCGAGATGGTGGGCCTATAGCAGGGAGTAGATTTTTGGCCAAAATCATTGCACAGCTGGAAAAAGCTGCCCTTTCCTGCTACAGTGCGCTCTATAGATTTGTCACTTCGGGTATCCCATTTGGCTTTTTCTATATGCTCTCGTAGTTCAATGGATAGAACGCGAGCTTGCGGAGCTCGTAATGTAGGTTCGATTCCTACCGGGAGCACAAGTGAACGTAGTGAACGCCGGCCTCCCGGAGAAAGCGCCAGTGGCGCTTTCGGTAGGAATCGAAGACCTTTTCGAGGCTTGTGAGGAGCTCTGCTCCGAACAAACCGAAAAGGTGTACTGGTCCTGTAAGGACCGCGTTTCCTGACGTGAAGAAACGAAAACCCCCGGACTAACAGTCCGGGGGTTTTCGTTTGGGGCTCCCCCTTGCCCCCCTCCCCAAGAACCTGTATGGTACAACCCAGGTTATTCATTCTGTCAACAGGAGTCAAAACGCATGCAAGCAATCATCTTGGCAGCCGGCAAAGGGACACGGATGCGCCCCCTCACAAACGACATGCCGAAGCCTCTTATCGAGGTCAGTGGCACTCCCCTCTTGTCGCATATCCTCGACCAGCTCCCGCCCGCGATCACCGAGATCATTCTCGTCATCGATTACCTGGGCGAGATGATCGGCCACGAATACGGCTTCGAGTTCAAAGGGAAGCCCATCACGTATGTGTGGCAAATACCAAGCGGCAGCGGTACCTTTGGTGCCCTCAAAGCAGTAAAGGAACAGCTCGGCACAAAGCTCGACAGGAGGGTCCTCATCCTGAATGCGGACGATCTCCCCTGCGAACCGGATCTGAAGGCGCTGCTCAAGCATCGTCTCGGCGTACTCGCGACGCCGCACAAGAACCCCGGCCAGTTTGGCGTCATCTCGCACGATGATCAGATGCGACTGATCGCAATCGATGAGCAGCCTGCCGAGCCGAAGAGCAATCTCGTGAACACGGGCATCTACGTCCTCATGACCGATGTGCTCGATCTCGAACAGTATGCGACCAGGCGAGGTGATGAACTCCTGCTCACGCCGGCCGTCACCGAACTTGCACAGCGGCACATCATCCACGTCGTTCCTGCAACGTTCTGGATTCCTGTCGGAACCCCGGAGGCCATTCTGGTTGCGGAAGCGGCTCTCAGAGAACATCCCGACTACGCGTACAGTCCAGAGTAGGGACAGATTGAATCGAAACGAAAAACCCCCGCGGCCACTTGTGGCCGCGGGGGATCTTCTTTTCTAAACGCTATTCAAATTACTTCTTGAGCATTGCGGCGAGGCGGGCCTTCTTGCGGGAAGCGGTGTTTGCTTTGATCAAACCTCCCTTCTTCGCCTTGTCGATGGCCTTGTAGGCCGCTCCGAGGACGGCAGCTGCCTCATCCTTCTTGCCTGCGAGTGCAAGCTTCTTGAACCCCTTGGTTGCGTCCTCAAGAGTGCTCTTGCGGCGCAAATTCACCACACGCTTCCTTGCGGAAACGCGGAGCGCTTTCTTTGCTGATGACGTGATTGGCATGGCGAGCATAGTACCACAGCATTCCAGAGAATGCCAATTCCGGGCCGTATTTCCATAAAAGTACCTGGCCGGCACCCGGCTCGCCGAAGCATCGGCTTCCGCGTATGATGAAGGCATGATTGCAGAACTCAGGGGCACGGTCTCATCCATCCAGAAAGGCTCCCTCATCCTCGATGTGGCCGGTGTGGGCTACAAAGTGTACATGACGGAAGGGTCGCTCCTCACGCTCGCCGAGGGCGCGCCCGCAAAACTCGCCATCTATACGGTTGTGCGCGAGACCGCACTCGAACTCTTCGGCTTCGAGTCGCGTGCGGCGCAAAATCTCTTCGAGCTCCTGCTCGAAGTCCCCGGCATCGGACCGCGCTCTGCGCTCGGCATTCTCTCCTTGGCCGATGTACGCACCCTCGAAGGTGCGATTGCATCCGGCAACGCCGCCTACCTCACCCGCGTCTCAGGAATCGGCAAGAAGAGTGCCGAGAAGATCGTGATCACACTCCAGGACAAAATCCAGAAGCAGGACGGCATGGACGGCGCGTCCGAAGAGGGTGATGCGCTCGAAGCCCTTCATGCGCTCGGATACTCTCCGAAGGAGGCGCGCGAGGCCCTCCAGAATGTGCCCCGCGATGTCACCGACGCGGGCGCGCGCATCCGCGAAGCGCTCAAGATACTCGGCCGTACCTAAGTTCCACGAACCATGGACACCATCCTCAGAAAAATCAAACACCTCATCCCGAAGAGCATCTTCCGCTCGGTCCAGCCCTTTTATCACCAGTCGCTCGCGCTCATAAGCGCGGTTTGGTACGCGTTCCCCTCGAACAAGATCAAGGTCATCGGGGTCACCGGCACCAAGGGCAAGTCGACAACCGTGGAGCTCATCCGTTCCATCCTCGACGAGGCCGGCTTCATGACCGCATCCTCCGGCACCATCCGCTTCACGATCGGGGACACCGAACGCAGGAATCTCTACAAGATGTCGATGCCGGGGCGCTTCTTCATGCAGAAATTCCTCTCGGAGGCGTATGATGCCGGCTGCCAGTACGCGGTCATCGAGATGACCTCTGAGGGCGCGAAGCTCTCCCGCCACAAGCACATCACGCTTGATGCGCTCATCTTCACCAACATCTCGCCCGAGCACATCGAGTCCCATGGCTCGTTCGAGAAGTATCTCGCCGCGAAGCTCCTCCTCCGCGATTCGCTTGAGGAGTCGGAGAAATCACCGAAGTGGATCGTCGCGAATCGGGATGATGCGCATGGCGCCGAATTCCTCGACGTCAAAAGCGCAACCAAGGTCCCCTATTCCCTGAAGGATGCCGAGCCGTACGCTCTCAATGACCGGGGCATCCTCTTCACCTTCGAAGGCGTCAGCATCCACTCGCCACTGCTTGGTCTTTTCAATCTCTACAATCTGCTCGCGGCAGCGAGCTTCGCGCGGACGCAAGGCATCTCCGTCGAGGTCATCAAGCGCGCGCTTGAGAAGACATCACTTATCCGCGGCCGCGTCGAGAAGATCGAGGCCGGGCAGAAATTCACGGCGGTCGTCGACTACGCGCATACGCCTGACTCTTTGGAAAAACTGTACCAGGCATTCCCGGGCAAGAATCTGATCTGCGTGCTCGGCAACACCGGCGGCGGCCGTGACACCTGGAAGCGTCCTGAGATGGCGAGAATCGCAGAGAAGTACTGCGAGACCGTCATCCTCACGAATGAAGACCCGTATGACGAGGATCCGGAATCTATCCTTCTTGAAATGTCGCGAGGCATGGAAACGAAGCAGCCACGCATCATCCTCGACCGCCGCGAGGCGATCCGGACCGCGCTTTCGCTCGCGGACGACCGGGACGTGGTCCTCATCTCAGGCAAAGGCACCGACCCTTTCATCATGGGACCCGAGGGATCGAAGACGCCGTGGAGCGATGCAACGGTCGTCCGCGAAGAGTTGGAGGCGCTAGGGAGCGCACAGGCCGAACGGTAGAGACGCGTACGGTATAAAATAATCGCGCGTCCGTACTACCGTCCCAGCATGCGGAAGAGCGCGATGCCGCCCGCAACCGAGACATTGAGTGATTCCTTCTTGCCGCTCATCGGGATCGAAGCGACGTGATCCGAGAGCGCAAGGAGCGCCTCCGGCACGCCGATGACCTCGTTCCCGAGCACGAACGCGACTGCACCCTCCGGAGCAAGGGTTTTATAGTCAACGGCGCTTGGCGATTGCTCGATCGCGATGATCTCGACACCGCGCGATTTCAAATCAATGAGAAGGACGGCGACACCTTCTACCGCTTCCCACGGAACCATATCTTCCGCACCAAGGGCCGCCTTCGCGACGTCTTTCCGTTTCCGGCCGAAGCGATCCAGAGGCTGCGGCGAATACCCCGTGAGATAGAGCTTCGTGATTCCTGCCGCGTCCGCCGTACGGAACAAGGCGCCGACGTTCTCGGCGCTCCGGATATCGTGGAGGATGAGGATGGCTTCGCGGCTGCCGGTCTCTTTTTTCACTTCGCCATGCTATCACAAGCCTGTCCCTATTGGTTCAGGGACAGAGCCGCTGATATACTGAGCGCCATGTTCAACCCATTCCCGTCCTTGCTCGCGCTCGGTCTCTTCGGTCCATTCATGCTCCGGATCGCAGCAGGAGCGGTCATACTCCTCTTCGCATTCCGCGTCTGGAAAAGCATGCGCCGGCATCCCAAAGCAGGCGAGGCCTCGCGTACCAGCGTCTTTCACTGGTACCTCCTCGCCGTCGAGGCATGCATCGGCATCTCTCTCATCTTCGGGTTCCTGACCCAGATCGGCGCGCTCATCGGCATCTACCTTATCGGACACCTTCTCTACCTCAAGCGGAAGCAGAATCGCGCCGCATCCGAATCGCGCCTTGTATACGGACTTCTACTCATCATCATGCTTTCGCTGCTCGTCTCCGGCGCGGGCGCGTTCGCCTTCGATCTGCCGCTCTAGCCACGACCCTCTCCATCTCCGAAATGTTGTGTTATATTGGCCCCACGTGGCCGTTTCTTTCGTGGCCAGAAGCATCAAAAAAACATATCCGCCCATAGCTCAGTCGGTAGAGCGGCTCCCTTTTAAGGAGATGGTCGCAGGTTCGAGTCCTGCTGGGCGGACAAAAATTGCGAAGCATTTTTGGCCGCCCAGAGCATTGTCCGGGGGACAATGCGTCAGGACTCGAAAACCTTGTGAGATTTTTTAGCGAATGTGTTCGCATAAAAAATCCGCAAGGTGTACTGAAGCCGTAAGCTTCGAGACCTTGGGTCAAAGGACTTGTGCCCGACCCCATATAAAAAACATCGGGGCGGTTCAAACGAACCGCCCCGTCCTGCTTCAGCTTCCCGCCTTCCTCCAAATAACGTCATCCTCCTTCACGACATGCGGGACGTCGTGTGTTCCCCGGCTGCCGGCATTTTTCTGATGGATGATGACATCGACCAGCCCATCGGCAGGTTTATACGTCGGTTCTGCAGGACCTAAATTGTCCTTGGGGTGCCGCGCGATAGTGTGGTCGGCCTGTCGTTCGGTCACGCCTGTGCCCTGAGGAAATATCCTTCCCACACCCCGAATCTCTTTTCCCAGGACTCCGGTCCGCGGGTCGGGCACCCTCGGCTTGTCATCGTCCCCAGCCATGCTGCCACCAGCGCTTTTCGTTGCCGGCTTGGCGCCATTGCCGCTCATCGAGTGATATGTCATCGATACATCCTCCGTACACGTTGTTACTGCCACAATCAAACCATGACCGGCGTAAAACGCAACGGGGTCACACCCCGAGCACGAAGCGCTCCAGCTCTGTTTCAAAATCAGCCTGACCGCGCCGCGCGCGGTGGTAGAGCGTGAGGAGATCGGTCAGAAGGCCCTTGATCTCCTTTTCGGAATATTTCCGGACAAAGCTCTGAGACTTCGAATACACGAACGGCTTCAATCCCGCCTCATTGGCATTCTTGGAATGCGCAGCCAGCCACATCGTCTTTACCTGCCAAAAAAGCGTCCCGTGGAGCTCCTCAGGAGCTGACCCCTTCATGAGCGCTTTCTGATAGAGGACCCACAACGTCTTCCGATCACGCGCACCGAGCGCGTCCGAGAGCGCGAAGCTGGGCATCTCTCTTCCTTTCTTCTCAAGCGAGCATTCCCACACCTTGGCAGCCTTTTTCAAGATCGGCGCAGCCTCTGCGCCAAGTACTGATTCCTTCAGCAGGAACACATTTTCAGATTCCGCGACATCGGAGAGCCGATCGAGGAAGGCCGCAAGCACAGCCTCGTCTGACAGTACTTCTTCGAGCACGATGATGAGCTTCCGCTCGAAGAGCCCCTGCCCAGCAGTGCATTCATCCAGAAACTCGGGGGAAATCTCGTCCTTTTGCGGACGGATCACGGACGCGTCTGGCTTTTTCTCGCGGAGTCCATCCAGCAAGGATCCGAGCTTTGGACCGGTCTTCGATGCGTCATTCCCATGGACCACATAGAGCATGGGGACATTCTAACAGAAGCGCGGGCGGTCGTGAGACCGCCCGCGTGGCGCTACCCTGTTTACCCGGGGATATCAGGCGGGATGCTGCCAGATATCTTTCGAAGAAGCACCTTACGGAAGCAGATCACCAACGCAATGACCAGAATGATGCCGAGACCAATGTACAGCATTTCGTATCTCCACGAGCACGAGGCCGATACAGTAATGCCACCGATCCGATTTCCCGTCTACCCCCGATCCATCTCTCCCCAATTCGGACCGGTCTTCGACTCCGCCTTGATCGGCACCCCTTTCGTTTCTTCGGGCGAGAGCACCGACTCCATGATGGATTTGATCTCTGCGATTATTTCCTCGGCGCGGTCTTCCTGGATCTCGAACACGAGCTCGTCATGCACCTGCATCAAGAGGTACGCGTCGCGTGAAAGTCCTTTGTCCGCAAGATAGCTATCGACGCGTGCCATGGCAATCTTGATGATATCCGCCTGCGTCCCTTGGATCGGCGCATTGATGGCCATACGCTCTGCCTGCGCGCGCAGATACGGGAGCGAGGAGCGGAGTCCCTCGAAGTGCCGCTTGCGGCCGAAGAAGGTCGTCGTGTAGCCCTTCCGGGTCGCCTCAGCCTTCGTGCGCTCCAGGTATGACGCAAGACCGGAGAAGTTCTTGAAGTATTCGTTATAAAATTCCTGAGCTTCTTCGCGCGGAGTCCCGAGATTCTCGCGGAGCGCGTTCACGCCCATGCCATAGAGGATGCCGAAGTTGATGATCTTCGCACGACGACGCATCTCTGCGTCCACCATCTCGGGCGGCACGCCGAAGACTTCGGCCGCGACCGCGCGGTGCACGTCGCCGCCCTGCTTGAAGATGTCGATCAGCTTCTCGTCGCCCGAAAGGAACGCCGCGATGCGAAGCTCGATCTGCGAGTAGTCGAGAGACGCCATCACGAATCCAGGCGGCGCGATGAACGCGTTCCGGATCCTTTTCCCGAGCTCGGTACGGATCGGGATATTCTGGAGATTGGGATTCTGCGACGACATGCGGCCCGTCGTCGTCCCCGCAGGAAGAAACTCGGCATGGAGTCGGTTCTCCGCATCCACCTGCCGCGGGATGGTGTCGATGTAGGTGCCAAGCAATTTCCCGAGCTCGCGATACATGAAGATGTCCTCGATGATCGGATGCACGCCCCGGAGCTTCTCGAGCTCTGATTCTTTCGTCGATTTCTGCCCCGTGCCCGTCTTCTTCTGATTCTTCACGACGAGGCCGAGCTTGTCGAAGAGGATGTCGCCAAGCTGTTTCGGCGAATTCACGTTGAACTCCTCGCCTGCAGCCTTGAAGATCCGCTTCTCGATCTTGGAAAGTTCCGTGTGGTATTCCTTCCCCAGCGCTTCGAGATACGGAACATCGATGAGAACGCCGCGGTCGTGCATCTTCTGTATGATCGGGATCAGCGGCAATTCGATGTTATTGTAGACGCTCACGAGGTCCTCATCGACGATCCGCTTCTCGAGTTTCTTCTTCGCGTCGGCAAAGTCTTCGGTCTTGGTGCGCTCCAAAATATCATTCAGCGTCGGGTTCGTGATATCCGATTCGAGGAGCCAGAGCGCGATTGCGGCCTTTTTCAACTCAAGCGGGTCAACGACCTGCGCGGCCGGCTCTTCCTTAGCTGTGAAGTCCATCATCTGCCCGACACCGCCGAAGAGTTCCTTCACGCGGCCGCCGAGCGTACGGAAGCCGAGCTCGGTAAAGAGCGTGAGAATATTCTGGATGTCGAGTGCGTCCTCCCAGCGTTTCTCCGGAAGCGAGAACTGCATCGGCGCGTCCCTCCGGATCGTGCCGAGCGCCTTCGAGAACAGCGCTTCTTCTTCGTGCTCACGGAGCAGCTCGATGATGCGCGGCTTTATTCCCTTCTCGATGAAAGGCTTATCTGACTTCTTGAGCGTCTTGTAGATCGCCTCAATGGGACCGAAGTTGATGATGAGGTCTGTCGCAGTCTTCTCGCCGATTCCGGGGATGCCGATGATGTTGTCGGATGGATCACCGCGAAGGCCCTTGTAGTCCGGAAGAAGTTTGGGGCCGAAGCCGTAGCGTCCGAGCACGCCTTCCTCGTCATATATGATCGTGTCCTTGATTCCTTTCTTCAGGGTATAGACGCGCACACGCGAGCCAGAAACAAGCTGGAGCGTATCCATATCACCAGAGGCGACGACGACATCGAGGTCCTTCATTCCCTTCGTTTCCTCGACGAGGGTACCGAGGAGATCATCCGCCTCGAATCCTTCGAGCTCGTAGAGCGGGATGCCGAAGGCCTTGAACACGTCCCTGGAGCGCGTGATCTGCACCGAGAGCGCATCGTCGGTCTTCGCGCGGCCCGCCTTGTAGTCCTTGTACACGTCATGGCGATAGGTGGGCTTCGGGAGATCGAAGCATGCGATCAGGTAGTCCGGCTTCAAGTCCGCGATGATCTTGAGGAGCATGGTCGAGAGTCCGTACAGGGCGCCCGTCGGCTCGCCGGTCGGCGATGAAAAATCAGGGAGCGCATGATACGCGCGGTGGAGGATGGCGTGCGAATCCAACAGCACCAGCCGTTTCTTCTTCTCAGCCTTCTTCTTCGGCTTTTTTTCAGGAGTGGTGGTTGCCATATAAAAACTACGCGTCGATACCTTCGATCTTGATGCCGCGCGCCTCCGGCCCTTCATGCGAGAAGACGACGTGGATGGTGTCGTCCGGCAAGATGTCGGCGATCAGATTCGCCCATTCGATGAGGATGAGATTCGCCGAATCTTCGAGGTCGTCCTTGAACCGGAGCGCGTCGAGCTCGCGGATGTCCTCGATGCGGTAGGCATCAACGTGGAGCAATGTCTCGAACGGGTGGTCCTGGAGCGGGTAGCGCCGCTCGATGATGAAGGTCGGGCTCTGCATCAACTCATCAATCCCGAGAATCTCGCCCACCTGCTGGGTAAAGGTGGTCTTCCCGGCACCGAGATTCCCTGTGAGCGCGACCACGGTCGCCTTATCGCCCTGCCCTTTTTCGAGGAGCGCCTTCACCAAATGCTTCGCGGCCTTCCGCGTGTCCTTGAGGCTGTGTGAAATCATGTCCATACCCCTATTGTATCCCAAAAAGAAAAAGCCGCCCTCGGACCGACATTTGCACAAAGTGCAGATGATCGGCCGCGAGAGCGGCTAGGGGAAGGTACTCAGTACTCTCCGAAATGCGGGAGTGTTACGTTCGATGACGTGGTGACCTTGAAGCTGCCGCCGCAGAAAAGTCCGAGCAGGCACCGGTCGGTGCGTCCCTGGATTGAATCACGGCGTGAGACGCGCGTCGTTGCAGGACGTCGATAGGTGCTTGCGGAGTTCGTCACATTGAGGTCATGGCTTCCGCGGAGTGCGTAAGCGTCCTTGCGGTTGCCGCACTCCGCTTTCGTCTGCTCTTGGTACTGGTCGCGCCTCGCGGATTCGCGGCCACGTGCGCGTGCCTTGACCTTGAGGTCATTGGGCGGCGTGCAGTTCGCAGCAATGATCTGCTCGACTGGGACGGGAAACCCGCCAGTGCAGCCCCCGAGGCAAAGCATGAGGGCAACGAGAGGAAGGAAGCAGAGCTTCGTGAACATCGGTGTTCTCCTTGGTACTGCTTCCTTCAGGAAGCGGGTTTAGACGCCCGGCTCGCCGGACTTCGGAGCTTTGGCACCGCCTCGGATCTGTACGCCCGGGCAGGTTTGCCCGGCAGAAGCGGTGAAGGTCTTTTCCTGTTCCGTCGCGGTCGCATGCATCTTGAATTCCTCCGAAAAGCAATTCGGATAGGCAGCATTCGCTAGAGCAGGATCTGCAGCTTGATTGACGTGCTGAGCGCCGGCGCCGATCGAGAGGGTTTGGGTCTCGCCTTCACCGGGCGGGTACGCGACGACTGGGACGCAGGCCGTAACGCTTGCGAGGAGTGCCAGCAGGCACAGACTCTTCTGGATAGACATGATGTCAACGTTCTCCACTGCGGGTTTCATTTCTTTACTCGCAACATGATAACACGATAATTGCAGTTTTGTCAATAGAGCGCCGCGTCGGCTTCCCTCTCTCAAACCGCCTGTTTTAGCCATATTTTGCGCCATTTACGATGTGCGGTACCATTAGAGGCATGTCAGGCATCCAGGAAGATAAGCAGAGTGCTCGCCTCGATGAGATCCGCGCTCGCGAAGAGGAGGAGCTCGCGAAAATCCTCGCTGTCAAATACGGCCTTGAGTATGCCGATCTCTCCCAGCAGGTCATTGAAACTGATGCCCTCCGCCTCCTCCCAGAGGACGAGGCCCGCAAGGCAGAGCTCGCGACCTTCTTCCGCGCAGGCAAGAAGGTCTCGGTTGCGCTCAGGAGTCCCAACAACCCAGCCGTCACCGAGATCCTCAACAAGCTCAAGGATCTCGACTACAAGCTTACACTCTACATGACCTCGCGCGCGGGCCTCGAGCGCGCCTGGATCCGCTACAAGGACCTTTCATTCGCAATGGAGACCAAGGCTGGCATGCTCGACATCTCGGCCGACGAGATCCGTGACCTCATCAAGAACATCAGCACATTCGAGAGCGCGCAGAAGAAGATCAGCGAGGTACTGACCCTGAAGAAATCCCATCGCCTCTCGCGCATCCTCGAGACCTTGCTGGGCACCTCGCTCGCACTCGATGCATCCGATATCCACATCGAGCCCGAGGAGACCTATGTGCGCATCCGCGTACGCCTCGATGGCGTTCTCACCGATCTCATCCAGTTCGACCGGGAGACCTTCGCGCTCCTCGACTCCCGCATCAAGCTCCTCTCAGGCCTCAAGCTGAACGTGAAGGATGAAGGTCAGGACGGACGCTTCAGCGTGCGCATCGACAACACCGACATCGAAATCCGAACATCGGTCATCCCGGGCGCGTATGGCGAAGCACTCGTCATGCGTATCTTGAACCCAACGACGATCGCCGTCCCGATGGAGGAACTCGGCATGGAGAAGAACCTGCTCACGCTCCTCGAGCATGAGATCTCGAAGCCGAACGGCATGATCCTCAATACCGGCCCAACGGGTTCCGGAAAGACGACCACCCTCTACGCCTTCCTCCGCAAGATCCACAAGCCGGACATCAAGATCATCACGATCGAGGACCCGATCGAATACCACATGCAGGGTGTCGTGCAGACGCAGACTGAGGAAGGATACACATTCGACTCCGGACTTCGCTCCGCGCTCCGCCAGGACCCGGACGTGATCATGATCGGTGAGATCCGCGACAAGGAGGTGGCGCAGACCGCGCTTCATGCCGCGCTGACCGGCCACCTAGTGTTCTCGACGCTCCACACCAACACGGCAGCCGGCGCATTCCCCCGCTTGATCGACCTCGGGATTAATCCGAAGGTCATTAGCTCAGGTGTCAATATTGTGATGGCACAGCGTCTCGTGCGAAAATTGACTCTTGAGACGGCCCGCAAGGTGCCGATTCAGGGGGAAGACAAAGTGTTCATCGACAAAGTGCTCGCGACCATCGAGAACAAAGCCCTGATTCCTGCGAATACGACTGAGATGTGGGAGCCGGACACCTCAAAGCCGGAGAATGGCTCCGGATTCCATGGCCGCATCGGCATCTTCGAGGCCATCAAGGTAGATGACGAGGTTGATGCGCTCGTCAAAGTCGACTCGAGCGAGCAAGAGATCGCTGCGAAGGTCCGCTCCCAAGGCCTCATGACCATGGTGCAGGACGGCGTGGTGAAGGTGCTCCAAGGAGTGACGACGATCTCGGAGCTCGGTCGCGTGATCGACCTCTCGAAATAGAGTTTCTGTTCTTCGTAATATAGAAAAATCCGGCAGATAACCCTCTAAGCAACACTTTCAATACGTTGGTATTCAAAGCCGGAAGGTCATTCTGAGGAGATCCCCAGCGGTGCTTCTGTGAGGAAGGGACCAGGGAATCCTCGAAAGACCCCCGCAGCCTGTTAAAGGGCCTCGTTGCTTAGAGGGTTATACGCCGGATTGAGGCGCCACATTGGGACGGACAGAGAGAAGCGACGACGTTTCGTCGCTGAGAGATGTGTGGGCAATAAAAAATGCCCCGAGGAGAGGTCCATGTGGGCTAGGAGAAATCTAGCATACAAACAAAATCATGTCAATACCTACGCCCCCGCTCCATGCACTCGAAGAACAGTCACTCGACCGGACTCTCCGGCCGTCGAGCTGGGAGGAATACATCGGCCAGAGCGCGGTGAAGGAGAATCTGCGCATCCTTCTTCGTGCCGCGAAAGAGCGCGGGCACGCGCCTGAGCACCTTTTGTTCTATGGCCCGCCCGGACTCGGGAAGACCACGCTCGCGCACTTGATCGCGCGGGAGCTGGGCGCCCAAATGAAGATCACCTCCGGCCCTGCGATCGAGCGCGTCGGCGATTTGGCCGCTCTTCTCACCAATCTTTCCTCCGGCGACATCCTGTTTGTCGACGAGATCCACCGCCTCAACAAATCGATTGAGGAAATCCTCTACCCCGCCCTCGAGAGCGGTGTCCTCGACATCATCATCGGCAAAGGGCCCTCCGCACGCACCATCCAGCTCGAGCTTCCGCCGTTCACACTCGTCGCAGCGACGACGAAGATCGCGCAGCTCTCCGCCCCGCTCCGCTCCCGCTTCTCGGGCGGCGTCTTCCGCCTTGATTTCTATACTGACGATGAGCTCACGAGCATCCTCCGCCGCTCTGCCGGAGTCTTGCAGACCGACGCGAGCGAGACCGCGCTTCGCGCCATCGCGGCCAGGAGCCGCTATACGCCACGCACTGCTAACTATTTATTGAAGCGCTGCCGCGACTACGCGCAAGTAATGAAGACACCATTCTCGGAAGAGGCAGTTGGGAACGCACTCACCCTGCTTGCGATCGATGATCTCGGCCTCACCGCCGCAGACCGCGCCGTCCTCGACATTCTTATCCAGAAATTCAACGGCGGGCCAGTGGGCTTGGGGACCCTCGCGGCCGCGACCTCGGAAGAAGACGAGACCATCGAGGATGTGTACGAGCCCTACCTCATCCGCTCAGGACTCCTCGAGCGCACGCCCAGGGGGCGCATCGCCACCCGTCGCGCCTATGAACATCTCAATCTCATGAACCGCTACCGCGGCGAGCAGGATTCATTCCCGCTCGGGGACGCATAATTTATCCGTTTCAGTTTCTCCCATGTCTGGACATAACAAGTGGAGCAAGATCAAGCACAAGAAGGCGGCGTCGGATGCGAAGAAGAGCAAGGAGTTCTCGAAAACTGCGAGCCTCATCGCGGCTGAGTCGAAGCGGGTGAAGGGCGATGCAACAGCGCCCACCCTCCGCGTACTCATCGAGAAGGCGCGCGGCCTCAACATGCCAAAGGAGAACATCGATCGCGCGATCGAGAAAGGAAAGAGCGACCCGAATGCAATCTACGATCATGTCCTCTACGAGGCCTATGGCCCGGGCGGCGTCGCGCTTCTGATCGAAGGCTTCACCGACAAGAAGAATCACGTCGCGGCAGAGATCAAGCGCGTGTTCTCGAAGCACAACGTCGCACTCGCGGCTCCGGGGAGCGCAGCGTGGGCGTTCACCAAGACCGAGGATGAGTGGGTCGCGAATGTCACCGTACCACTCGAAGATATGGATCTCGATCAACTGGAAAAGATCGTGGATGAGCTTGAGGAAATCCCGGACATCAACGACATCTATACGAACGCGGAGTAGCGGCTTCCCTTTCTTGATATACTGCCCCCATGAAAATCCTTGCGCTCGACCCAGGATACGGACGCTTAGGAATCGCCGTCGTTGAGAAATCGGCCGGAAAGGAAATCGTTCTGTATTCAGATTGCATCGAGACGACAGCTGCAACCCCCTTTCCGGAGCGACTTCGTGCACTTGGGGCTGCGATTGAAGCTGCAATCAGTGCATATGCGCCCGATGCGTGCGCACTTGAGCATCTCTTCTTCACGAACAATCAGAAAACGGCGATGCACGTCGCCGAGGCGCGCGGCATGATTCTATACATCGCGAGCACGCACGAACTTCCCGTCTTTGAATACACGCCAAACCAGGTGAAGGTTGCGGTCGCCGGCGACGGCCGCGCCGACAAAGGGCGGCTGATGGCGATGGTAACGCGATTGGTGGCAACACGAGCCGATATCAAGCATGATGACGAATACGATGCGATCGCAGTCGGCCTCACCTGCCTCGCGATCGAACGGCCGCTCAAAATTTCACAACAGACTTTATCCACACGGAAGGGTCTAGGGGCTTGAAAAAGGATTTGAATCTGATACAACTATGGGCATCTTTGCGGCTTGCGAGGATATTATCAGATTTAGACTGCGGAGTTCATGGTTTCTGATACAGAATATCGCCCATTTCGCCTTGATGATGACGATGGCGGCGTCGCACTCGACCCTTCCATTTTTGATGAGGAGGAAGTCGCGGTTGATGACGAGGATGAGGACGGTCTCCCGATAAAGAAAGGCGTTGCGGATGATGATGACGATGATGAGGTGGTTACCACCAAGAAGTCAGATGATGATGACCCGATCGCTGATCGCTGGCTCTAACAAAAAGACCCCTCTCGGGGTCTTTTTGTTTCACTTATTTATTTAGAGTGATTCGGAGAAAGCGCTGCTTTCCGATGCGGAGGGTCATCATACGCTCTACAGGCAGGAGGGGGTCTTCGAGTTTGACACCCTCTTCCTCAGGAAGCGAGACGGCGCCCTGCTCGAAAAGGCGGCGGCCTTCTGATTTTGATGCAACGAGCCCGCTTTCAACGAGCACATCGAGAAGCACGGTTCCGCTTGCAACTGTAATTTCTTGGATGTCCTCAGGTACTTCCCCTTTCGAGAAGGTTTCGATGAAGAAATGTTCTGCGTCTGCGGCCGCATCTGTACTGTGGTACATGGTCACGATTTCGCGCGCCAGGCGCATCTTCGCCTCCTTCGGATGGAGCGCTGTGATGCCGCTGATTTCAGCGACCGGCACGCGTGTGCAAAGCATCAAATACTCAGGTACCAGCTCGTCCGTGAGGCTCATCACTTTGCCGTACATGTCACGTGGTTCGTCGAGAAGATTGATGACGTTGCCCCAGCTCGAACTCATCTTCCGCCCATCGAGTCCACTGATGAGAGGATTTATAAGCACGTCCTGCGGCTCTTGGCCGAAGCGAGCCTGGAGCACTCGGCCTGCGAGGAGGTTGAAGCGCTGGTCCGTGCCGCCGATCTCGACGTCAGCCTCGACCGCGACGCTGTCGTAGCCCTGCATGAGCGGATACAGGAGCTCTCGCAAGGAGACCCGCTTGCCGCCATCAAGGCGTTTCTTGATATTCTCCCGCGCGATGAAATCGGACACCGAGAACTGGTCTGCGTGCTCGCCGATCTCGCGGTACGTCAGCTTTTCGAGCCATTCGGTGTTGTAGCGAAGCTCAACCAACGAAAGGTCGAGGAGCTTCCCTGCCTGCGCGAAATAGCTTTCCTTGTTCGCCTCGATCACCTCACGAGCAAGCATCGGCCGTTCGCTCTCTTTGTCAGAGGTGTCGCCGATCACCGCCGTGAAGTCGCCGACGATGAAGACGATCTGGTGGCCGAGTTCCTGGAAATCACGGAGCTTGAGGAGCGGGATGGCGCGTCCGATATGGAGATTCGGGCTGGTCGGATCGATGCCGAGCTTGATACGGAGCCGTTTCCCGGAGAGGAGCTTTTTCCGCAGGTTTTCCTTGGTGATGACCTCGGATACACCGCGCTCCAGTAACGCATCGACCTTTGATTCGTCTGTAATCACATCCTTCATAATTGGTACTCTAGCATACCCCTATCCCGCGTGGTACATTCGACTCTATGCCTCACCTCATACACAGCTTCTTGAAAACGGCCCGTCGTTCGCTCTCGGTCGTGGTAAAATATGCGCACGCTATGCGGAAAAAAATCCGCAAAATCCCGCTCCAGACACTCGCCGTCCTTGGCATCGCCGCATGTTTCTTCATCGGCGGTCTTGTCCTTATATTTGCCACCACCATCAAGACTCCGGACCTCGGTGCATTCGAAGGCCGCCGTGTCGCACAGTCCACGAAGATCTACGACCGTACCGGAAAGATCCTCCTCTACGATCTCCATCAGGATAAGCAGCGGACGGAGATCCCCTTCGACACCATCTCCCCATACATCAAGCATGCGACCATCGCGATCGAAGACGCCGAGTTTTATCAGCACGGCGGCATCCAGCCGACCGCCATCATCCGGGCGGTCCTTGCGAACCTGATACCGGGCGGATACACCCAAGGCGGCTCGACCATCACCCAGCAGGTGGTGAAGAATTCGATCCTGGTCAAAGACAAGACTATCTCGCGCAAGATCAAGGAATGGTTCCTTGCGATCAAGCTCGAGAAGAAGTACTCGAAGGACGAGATCCTCGGATTCTATCTGAATGAATCTCCGTATGGCGGCAGCCTCTATGGCGTCGAGGAGGCGGCGCAGACCTTCTTCGGCAAGTCTGCGCACGATGTCACCGCGGCTGAAGCCGCCTACATCGCCGCTCTTCCGCAGGCGCCGACGCGCTATTCCCCGTATGGCAATCACCGGAACGAGCTCGATGCACGCCAGAAGATCGTGCTCGACCGCATGCATAAGTTCAATTATCTCACTGACGAAGAGTACACGGCCGCGAAAGCGGAAAACGTCACCTTCCTCCCGCAGCGAAACACAGGCATCAATGCCCCTCACTTCGTGTTCTATGTCCGTGACTACCTCGAGAAGAAATACGGCGATGAAGCGCTCGAGGAACAAGGACTCCGCGTGACGACGACGCTCGACTTCCCGCTCCAGCAGAAGGGCGAGGAGATCGTGAAGAAGTTCGCGCTCGAGAACGAGAAGAACTTCAACGCGTCGAATGCGGCACTGACCGCCATCGATCCGAAGACCGGACAGATTCTCGTGATGGTAGGCTCCCGCGACTACTTCGACGAGAAGATCGACGGCAACTTCAATGTCGCCGTGACCGGCAACCGCCAACCGGGCTCCTCCTTCAAGCCATTCGTCTATGCGACGGCATTCTCAAAGGGATATACGCCCGAGACCGTACTCTTTGACGTCCCGACGCAGTTCTCAACCTCCTGTGCTCCTGATGATTTCTCGAGCGGCGGTGACTGCTACTCCCCAGTCAACTATGACGGCATTTTCCGAGGACCTATGTCCCTCCGGAACGCGCTCGCGCAGTCCATCAACATACCGGCAGTGAAGCTCTTCTACCTCGCCGGCCAGAAGGACGCACTTAAGCTGGCCCAGAACATGGGTATTACGACACTCGGAAAGAGCGGCCAATACGGGCTCACCCTCGTACTCGGAGGCGGCGAAGTCTCTCTGCTTGATATGACCAGCGCGTACGGCGTTTTTGCGAATGAGGGCGTGAAGAATCCGCCCGTCGGCATCCTCCGCGTCGAGGACGCTAATGGCAAGGTACTTGAAGAATACAAGCCAAATGCAAGCCAAGTGCTCGAGAGCCGGGTCGCCGAAACTATTTCTGATGTCCTCTCGGACAATGTCGCGCGCGCGCCAGCATACGGCGAGAATTCTGTGCTCCGCTTCTCCGGATATGATGTCGCCGCGAAGACCGGTACTACCAACGAATACCGCGATGCCTGGATCATGGGCTACACCCCGATGATTTCCGTGGGCGCGTGGGCAGGAAACAATGACAACAGCCCGATGCAGAAGAAGGTCGCCGGATTCATCGTCGCACCTCTCTGGAACGCGTTCATGCAGGAGGCGCTGAAGAACTATGGCGCGGAGCACTTCCAGAAACCGCTCCCGGTTGATAACTACGCGAGCCTGAAGCCGGTACTCCGCGGATTCTGGCAGGGTGGCGAATCTGTGTACGTAGACAAAACGACCGGTGCGGCTGCGACGGAATTCACGCCGCCCGAGCTCAGAGAAGAACGGATCCAGCCGAACGTGCACAGCATCCTCTTCTGGGTGAATCGAAACGATCCGCTCGGACCGGCTCCCTCGAACCCCGGAAGCGATCCTCAGTTCTCGAGGTGGGAATACGGCGTCCAGGCATGGAAAATGCAGCACGGAGTCACTGACACGCCAATAAACGTCCCTCAGAGTACCGACGACATACATAAACCCGAGAATGCCCCCGTGCTCTCGCTCCAAAGCCCGACTCCAGGACAAGCATTCAAGAAGGATGATGTGATAACGATCTCAGTCTCTTCGAGCGGGAAGTTCCCCCTCTCGAAGGTCGACTTCGCCGCGAATGGAGCCACACTCGGCTCTGCGACAAAGGCACCCTTCCTCTTCACCTTCACTCCGGAGGATTTCTCTCTCGTTGGTACCGTGAATATTTCCGCAACGGGATACGACACACAACTCAACAAGAGCACGATCAATGTGACGGTGAGTGTCCAGAATTAGATTCCTACCGGATTTCCGTGACTGGAGCTGCCTGACCGCTCAGCAACTGCTCCCGGATACGCCGGAGTATCTCCCCTTTCCGGAGCATGAGCTCGTTCCGAAGGACTGAGTTCGCTTGGATATAGGCCACGGTGCCCTGGATGCGCACCTGCTTTTCGGTGAGCGCGATCCCGCACACGCGTTCCACCTGCTCGACGACCATGCGCTTCGCGACTCCCTCGGGCGGAGTGAGTACCTGAAAACGCTTCAGAAAGTGTTGTATCCCCTGCAACATAACGCGCGTATTACTGAAAAAGAGCTTAGCGGTTCATTGGCATCACCAAGTAGAGGAAGGAGGAGTCCGAGATGCCGCGGATAACGAGCGGCTTCCCGAATCCTGAGAATGACAAGGAAACGCTATCCGAATTGATAGATTGGAAGCAATCAGTGAGATAGCGAGTATTGAAACTGATCTCGAGATCATCCCCTGAGAGGCTCGCTTCGAGATTTTCTGTTATCTCACCCACTTCGTCATTTTTCGCGAAGAGAATGCATTTTTTCTTTTTCGGCTGGATCGTGAAGCGTATCTGGTTGAATTTATCCGAGAAGATATTCGTCCGTCGGAGCGCCTGCACCAGATCTTCCCGAAGGAGTATGACTTCAGTCGTCTGACCCTTCGGAATGATCTGCCGGTAGTCCGGGAAGGAGCCTTGAACAAGCCTCGAGGTGAGATACACCTGCTCGAAGACGAACGAGATCTGGTGCTCGGTCGAACGCACTTCGATTTCTCCCGAAGCCTGTTCGAGGACGCGGATGATTTCGGGGATATTCCGCGAGGGGATGAGGAATGAAGTGATATCCGTCTTCCCCTTCAAGGGAACCATTTTTTCTCCGAGACGGAATGAGTCAGTCGCAACAAACACGAGGGCGTTCTGCTCTTGGTACAGATAGACGCTGGCGAGCTCAGGCTTGATGAGCGATGTCGAGGCAGCGTACCAGACCGCACGGAGTCCTTTCAAGAAATCTTCTGCCTGGATTCTTGCCGCGCCCCTCTCATCGAGAGTTGGAATCGTGGGGAATTCTTCTTCCGGGTAGGTCTTCAAACGGACCTCGCCGGTTCCCGAACGGACGTACAAGGATCCATCTTTTGTCTCAAGGCCGATGATTCCAGTCTTGCCTTCGGAACGGAGCATTTGGAAAAAAGTTGAGGCGGATACCACCGCAATCCCTTCGGAGGCCACCTTCGCTGGAATGGTCACCTCGATGCCGATCTCGAGATTGGTCGCACGGAGAGTGATGTAGTTCTTGCGAGCCTCTATCCGAATCGTTGAGAGGATCGGGAACGCCGCATTCTTTCCTGAAATCTTTTCAGTCAGCCCCCCGTACTTTTCCAGATCCTGTTTTCCGAGTTCAACCTTCATGGTATTTTTGTTTCTAATTTTTTAAATTAAATTCAAATTTTCTCTATTATGGGTGTGGATAGGGGGACAACTCGATTATACGTTCCAAGCATTCACTCTTTGGGTGTTCCATTTTGGGATAACCTCTGGGAACAATCACTTTTCCAAACCTCCTTTTTAAAAAACTTTTTTCATCCCCGTTTCATCACCATCTTCTCCCACCCGTTCTCCCTGCACTTGTCCCTACCCCTATTCCCATGATATCCACAACTCACTTCAACATCATGCGGATGTGATTCACTTCTTGGAGAAGGAGCGAGTCCGTGAGGACGTCCTGCTTTATCTTTTCGCAGGAGTGAATCACTGTCGTGTGGTCACGTCCGCCGAGCTTCTGACCGATCGTCGGGTACGAGACGCTGAAATCCTCGCGGAGGATATACATGATGAGTTGTCGCGGCTTCACGACCTCCTTTTTGCGCGTCTTCTCGTAAATCGAATTCTCTTCGATGTTATAGAATTCCGCGACCTTCTTCACGACTTCCCTGATCGAAATGGTCTTTTTCGGCTTCGGCCCGTTCTTGATGAGCTGTCGCACGTCGCCGAGAGAGAGAGTTGTCCCCTTGAGATGTGTCTGGCAGATGATGGAATTGAGTGATCCCTCGAGATCGCGAATGTTTCCCTGTACGGTATCGGCGACATGCTCCAGAATCTCATCACTCAGGATGAAATTGTTGTGCCCGGCCTTGGTGCGAAGGATGACGATGCGGGATTCACGATCCGGCTCGGAGATATCGACAATCATTCCCTGAGAAAAGCGTGATTTCAAGCGCTCCTCAAGGTTCTGGATGTAGTTCGGGTGCTTGTCCGAGGAGAATACGATCTGCTTGTTGTTCTCATAGAGCGCGTTGAAGAGATGGAAGAGCTCTTCCTGGGTGCGCTCTTTCTGCGAGAAGAACTGGATGTCGTCCATGATGAGGACGTCATACTGGCGGTATTTCTCCTTGAAGGCGTTCATGGTTCCTGCTTGGAGTGCTGCAAGGTAATCGATGGCGTATTTCTCCGAGGTCACGTAAAAGACCTTCTTCGAAGGGCTCATCTTCTTCACCTGGTTTCCGATGGCCTGGATCAGGTGCGTCTTCCCATACCCGGTCGATCCATAGATGAAGAGCGGATTATACATGATTCCCGGGCGCTGGATGACCGCCTGCGAAGCCGCGTGGGCGAGTTCATTGAATGGCCCGACGACGAAGGTGTCGAAGGTGTAGCGTGGGTTGAGGTTGTCATTTCGGTTGATGTAGTGCTCATCGAGCGGGAGCTCGTTCCCCATGTAGGGCGTGCGGATCTCCTCAGGCCGATCTCGATGCTTCTCGCTCTTTGAAACCACGAATTCCGTGCTCCGCACCGCCGGGAAGGAGTCCCTGAGCGCCTTGAGTATCATTTTGTGGTATTTTTGCGACAGCCAGTCCTTCACGAACTCGCTTGGAACGCCGACCACCACGACCCCATCTTCCCTCCTCACGATATGCGTATCTCGAAACCACATCTTGAAGTTGGATTTCGAGATCGCGAGCTCTACTTCAACGAGCACGTTTTCCCAGAGCTGCTTGTTCGTAATGGTTTCCATAGTAGGATAGGGGTTCAGGTCACTATTATATACGCTCGTTCAAAGCAGCGCGCTTGCGGAATGCCCTGAACTATGTTAATAAAATGTGTATAACCTGTAGAGAGCGCAGGGCCGCACAGTCTTAAACACCATGTCAACAACCTACCAGCCAAAAAAGAAGAAGCGGAAGACAACGCATGGGTTCCTCGTGCGCCAGAAATCGAGCACCGGACGCGCCATCATCCAGAAGCGACGCCGCAAGGGGCGCGCGAAGCTCGCAGTCTAGGTCGTATGCTCCCTCGCTCCTCGAGGATTAGCCGCACAGCCTTCCCTGAAGCCGCAAAACGGGGCCGCCGGTACACTGCCCCCCACATATCGCTCACATTCTCCCCTGCCCCCCTGGAACCGGGTGTTTCGTTCGTGACATCTAAGGCGGTCGCCAAAAAGGCTACCGAGCGGAACATCCTCAAGAGACGTGGGTATGCCTCCATCGAGGGATTGGGCTTTCGCAAGGCACCTTTCCCGGGAAAAGCGATATTTTACTTTAAAAAAGGTGCCCCTAGTCTCTCATTCAAGCTTCTCTCCTTGGAAATCGAGGGTCTTTTGCGAGAAGCGGGCGTATTTACGGGAGTACGATAGGGGTCACGGGGACGCGTTGCCCCTTCTAGACCACTCCTGTAGAATGGCGTGATGATAGGAAGCTTCTTCCGAGCCGTTTTTTACGATCCCCTCTACAACATCCTCATCCTCTTTATCGGCTTCGTGCCAGGGGGTGATGTTGGTGTCGCGGTCATCGCGCTCACCTTGGTCGTCAAATTCGCCCTCCTACCGGTGCTCTTCAAGGGTGCCCGAACGCAGGCGATTCTTCGGAGCCTCGAGCCGAAGCTCGCCGCCATCCGCGAGAAGATGAAGGATACGCCTGAAGAAATGGCAAAAGCGACATTCGCGCTCTATAAGGAATATAAGGTAAACCCCTTCTCTGCGCTCATTCCGGTACTCGTCCAGACCCCCTTCCTCCTCGCCCTCTTCTTCATCTTCTCGCGAGGCGGCCTCCCCGACCTCAAGCTCGATATCCTCTATCCCTTTGTCACGCACCCTGAGCAGATTTCCATGCACCTTTTCGGACTCTTCGAGGTGACCCGGAAAAGCATCGTCCTTGCATTCATCGCGGCAGGAAGCCAGTTCGTGTACAGCCTCTTCTCCTTGCCGCCGCTTGAAACGAGGAAGGCTGATGCCTCCTTCAAGGATGACTTCGCCCGAAGCTTCCAGCTCAATATCCGATACATACTCCCGGCGATCATTGGTGTCTTCGCCTACACCCTCCCTTCTGCGGTCGCGATTTCGTGGATTACGGGCAATATATTCGGAACAATCCAAGAACTCTATGTCCGCAGGCGTCTGACAAAAGAGGGTATCTTGCCGCAAAAGGTATGAACGAAAACCACTCGGCCACAGCACAGGAACCTACGGAAATGCTGGATCACGAGCGGGTACTTTCTATAATCAAAGAATGTCTCTCGCATCTGGACGTACCCTATACGTCAGTTTTTTTTGAGGAAAAAGGAGCGCATCCGCTTTTCCAGATACGGACAGATGATTCAAAGACGCTCATCGGCGCGGAGGGAGCGGTCCTCGACGCGCTCAATCATGTTGTGCGGCGGATCATAGAGCGGATCCTCGGTGAGAAAGCTGCCCACACGATCTCCATCGATGTGAACGGATATCGCTCACGGAAGATCGAGGAGCTTGCGAATAAAGCACGCATGGTTGCGGAGCGTGTCCGCCTGTTCAAGTCCGATGTGGAGCTCTCCCCTATGACTTCATATGAGCGCATGATCATCCATGCGCTGTTCGCGGAAGATCCTGACATAACGACAGAATCCGCAGGGGAAGGAAAGTTCCGCCGCGTGATCATGAAGGCGCGCTCGCGCTCGCTAACCTAGAGGGAGGTCGAGGTCGCGCTCTCCTCAAGCACGGGAGCGATAGGTTCTGGGTCAGATACGTATGCCTGTGGAGTGATCAGACGGTATGCATAGAGCATGCTGTCTGTTTTGTTTCTGAAAAGCAGGTAGGATTCGTCTGCCGTGAGTTCGGGATCAATAGCATCGAGCTCGGTCCGATTCGTGATGAGTGGTATGTTGAGGAGTGTCGCGTTTCCGGTATCGGCGTCAATCTTCCAGAGGTTGTCCGAGAAGGAGCGCTTCCCCTGATACCAGAGCATGATGTCCTTCACTGTTGGGATTTCGCGCGGAGCGAAGCAGAAGACGATATTTGCCTGCGCACGGCTCCATGCGCACGTTTCAGGGAGTACCTGTACTGAGATCGGTACTGTCGTATTCTGCTGCCGATTGAGCACACTCGTTGTAATGGCATTGCTGGTCAAGTCTTTCGATGTGAAGAGTATGCGTGAAAGATCAGGACTGGTTCTTGTTTGGAGCCCTTGATACCCTCCGAGAACGCGGGTGAGGGATCCGGTCATGGTGTCGAGGAAGAAGAGAATCCCCACCGCATCCTGGTTTGACTTGGTGTTCAAAGTGACGGTATTCCCTCCCGGCCACTCGGCAATCCATTCCGTGAGCGGAGACTGGAAGATTTCCTTCGTCGCGTGCGATTTCCGGTCAACGACTGTGCCGATGGCCCCGTTGCTGTTCCGGGTCAAGGTGAATGCACGCTCTCCGTCAGGTGAAAGCGTGGCCCCGATGCTCTGGTCATCAAGGAAAAATCCGTTCAATGTCTTCAAGAGAGATTCAGGCGTCGGATTCTGTGCGAGTGTGGCGAAGAAGGAACGGACCGTGTTGTTGTCTTCCCCCATATATTGGAGCACCATGCTGTCCTTTCTCCAGGTCGCCTCGGCGATTCGCGGGATGGTCACGTTCGCGATTTTTTGTGGAGAGACGGACGTAAGTCCTGTCTCATAGACGTGGCCCGTCTGCGCTTCCATGAAGCGGACAAATGGCACGCCGGCGCTTCCGAACGACGCAAAGCCAATGACGGGTATGGTTGATACCTGGAGCAGTGTTGCCGTTTCGGGTGCGTCGGAATTGGTAGGAGTCGTTGTTCCCGTACCCCGGTCCCCGCCTGGAGTCGTGCCGTTATTGCCACCGGTAATCGGGCGCGTATCGTCTCCATTACTGCCGAAAGGGTTGGCGCCATTTCCTGTGCCGTCTGAAGTGGTTCCACCCATCGTGAAGAGAAGTCCAATGAGAATAATAAGCGCGGCGCCCACGCCGACTCCTCCGAAGACCAGTATTTTTTTGTTTTTTGGAGTAAGTTTCATTTAAGGAACGGTACAGAAGAGGTGGCCGAGCGCGCCGTCGTGGATGCTTCCCATTGCTGCAGTGCAGATTTTCTCAAGCACAGCCCGTTGCGCCGCATCTCTCGGTATGACGTCGAATATGGTGATCGGCGCGGTAGCCGCCGGCGGCCCGTACGCCGGGACAGACGGCAAGTTGAGGACATCCAGGCTGACCAGGTCCGGGTTGATGGTATAGAGGAAGAGATAGGAGATGAGGACGATGAACAATCCTTGGAGCGCGGAGGCGATCTTCTCCTTCCCATTCCCTTTTGCCATTGGGGTGTCGCTGGCCATGTACTCAAGGCCGCCGATCGTGATCATGATGACCCCGAGAACGGCAGCAAAGCCGATCGTGACCAGGAAGAGATTACTGATGAGCTCAGGGAACGTGTCGTCGGCGGTCAGCTTTGTGAGTCCGGTGATATTCGTAAGCGAGACGAATACCGGATCTGCTGCGTACGCATGTTTCGTTATGAGAAAGAGAAGTGTTTCCATGCCTTTATTCGGTGCCGCCCGATGTTACGGAAAGCGTCTGCCGCGCGGATTGCATAAAGAGCGTCTTATGGCGGACGCGGAGGTCAATGCGGGCAAGCGATTTTCCCCCATCGGCGCTACCCTTCAGCACGACGGCACTACTCGAATCTGCACCGAGCCCGGTATTGGCAACACCGTTGACAAGCCAACTGTACTTGAGGACGTCACTTCCCTTCTGGTAACCAGAAAAATAATACGGCTCTGCGACGACGCTTTCTTCCGTGCCTGCGAGTACGGCTTCTTTCCCAAGTGCGTGGTCGTATCGGACGCCGAGGAGTGGATGGTCCTCGTAGAATATGACTTCCGGCTGCGCTACGGGAATTTTTGCTTTGCCGATGCCGACGAATGATCCATCTGGCGAGGTGACGCGGACGGTAATATCGAGTGCGCCGAGGACCTCGGTGTTCGTGATAGTCACGGTACGCTGGCCCTTGCCTGAGATTTTCGGCATCGTACGCGTTCCCTGTATCCAGGTGTACACCAATTGTCCCGGATCGAGTGTGTACCCACTCGAATCTACGAAGACCGGAAAGGCGGTAAGGCGAATGAGCGAATTTGCTGACTGGAGCGCCTTTCCTTTGAAGAACGGCGGCGTGTATGTATTTGTCTCCCACACAAGATCCACAGTCGTGGGCCTAAGCGTGCGTTCAGCGATAAAGACTCGGCCCGTTTCATTCAGGATATAGGCTTTTACGGAAATTGAAGTGCCGGTGCCGCCCATGGTGAGCGGAATGGAGCGGATGTTCGGCCCATCTGCAACCGTCCGGCCTTCGACCACCCACGTGATATTCGCGCGGCCGAGATTGGTGGCAAATCCTTCAACGGTTGCCCGCAGCTCCTGTCCCGGCTGCGGCGCCTCCGGAAAGATCTTTATGGTAAAGCGGTCAAGGTCGGCGGGGTTCAGTCCTTTACCTGAAGATTGTGGCTGCGTAGAGCCGACGTAGTATCCGGATGCAGAATTGCTTTGATCCGAATACGAGTCAGGATTGCCAATATCAGCCGCATTCAGTATGAGCGGCGCCCCGCTTGCAAGCAGGATGATCGGAACAAGGAGGAGCGCGAGCGCAGTTCGGCTATGCATGTGAACCATAATACCCTGAAAAATGCGCCCCTCGAAGCACGAACTGTGGACTAGTATCGGCGAGGCGGCGCAAGAGGTGGCGGGGTCGCGACCACTGCTGCCGGAATTGGGGGTGCCGTTTTTTCCGCTTGAGGTGGCGGTTGCTGCATCCTGCCTGGCGCGAGTGGTGGCGGAGGTGTTGAAACCGGCGTTGTCGATTCCGTCGAGCTGGCAGCTGGGATCACTGCTTCGGTCTGGGCCGCTGGCAATGGCGCCCCCGTTTCAGGGACAGGTGTTTGAATTTGCTCGGGCTTTTCTTCGGCGATGACGTTCCCGACAGTCGGCATTGGCGTTTCAGCAACAATCGCGGTCTCTGGAATCGGCGATGTCTCCGCCGTTTCGACAGTAGCAGTCCCCGACCCTGCTTCAGGAACAGGGTTTTCAACTTCTTTTGGCTCCGAAGCCTCTACTGGAACGGGCTCGTCTGCGATTTCCGGGAGCGCGGCGGCGATTTCCGCGGCATCCTCCTCAGCAACCTTCCCCTTCTCAGCAGCGAGGTCATCCTTCGCCTTCTTAATGGAAAGCAGTTGGGACGGGTCCGACGTAATAATCTGGTCCTCAGTGTACGAGGCGATAATCTTCATGGCTACATGCTTCACGCCTGCGAAGAAGATTCCCTCTCCGACCGTGGATTCAAGAAGAAGGTACTTCTCTTCATCAGTGAGGTTGAAGGTCTTTTGGAGCGTATCAATAGAGGTCGGTGATTGTTTGAGAAGGAGCTGGATTGATGAGTTGGTGATCATCGGCGCGCCGTATGGCGACTTGAGGAAGTCGTCCACATCCTGGGTGATGGTCGCAAGTCCGAGATAGTACTTGCGTCCGCGCTTGGCGATGCCGTAGAGGAAGGACGCAGTGTCCTCGCTCTTCATCATCCACCACGCCTCGTCGACGACGAGAATGCGACGCTTCAACTGCTTGCGGACGGTCGTCCAGATGAAGTTCGTGATGATGTACATGGCGACCGGCTTCAGCTCATCTTCCATGTCGCGCACGGAGAACACGACGAATTTCTTGTTGATGTCGATGTTGGTCGGCTTGTTGATGAAGTTGGACCAGGAACCCTTGGTGAACTTCGTGAGGCGCTGCACGATGGAGTCGCTGCCTTCCATGCCGGCGAGGACGAGCTCGAAGTCGGAAAGGAGGGGTGGGGTCACGGCGGTAAAATCAGAATTCGGCGTGATGTCCTTGAGGGCATACGTTTCAGTGATCGCGCGGTCAACGACCGCGTCTTCCTCAGGCGAAAGGCCGCCGAGCATGATGCGAAAGAGTCCGACGAGGGCAATGATGTTCGAGCGGAGGATGTTCGCAGGCGTCTCGTCTTCGCGCGCAGGGGGAAGATCGAACGGGTTGATGTGATAGCCGGAAGAGAGCGAAATATTGAAATACCGCCCACCGGTCGCTTCGGCCATGTACTCGTACTCGCGCTCCGGGTCGATGACGATCACGTCCGTATCGAACATGAGCGAACGAAGGACTTCCAGCTTCACCGCGTAGGACTTGCCGGCGCCGGACTTGGCGAAGACCACGGAATTGTAGTTTTCCATCGAGAAGCGGTCGAAAAGGACGAGTGAGGAGTTGTGCCGGTTGATGCCGTAAAGAATGCCTTTGTCTGCCGTGAGGTCAAATGAGACAAACGGGAAAAAGCTCGAAAGAGGGCCCGAATTGAGCTTCGAATGGACATTGAGTTCGTCGGTGGCGATCGGGATCACGCTACGATACCCTTGTTCCTGCTGGAACAAAGCCGGCTTCAGGTACACGAGCTGCGCCTCAAGGAGCGACTTGATCTCGTTCTCGACACGGTCGAGCTCGTCGCGAGTGTCCGCATATATAGAGAGGTACAATCCGACATCGAAGAGGCGCTCCTGTGCCTGCTGGAGGCGGTCGCGGAGCTCTTCCAGGTTCTGGTAGGCCGTATCGAGCATCGGATCGCGGACCATACCCTTCTCCTCACGCACCTGGATCTGGCTTTCGACCTCGGCGACCTTCTTCTGGAATTTCTTCAGCACCGATCCCGTATCGATCGGATGCACGAAGATAGAGACATCGAACACCTTGTCGAGGTTGATGATCGGGTAGAACCAGTTGTTCGAGAGGAAGCGTGGGTAGGAAATGACGAAGAACGAGCGCATGACTTTCTCGCCGAGATTGAGCTCCTTCGGAGTGATCTGGAGCGCGGACGGTGCGATGACATCCTTGAGCTCGAGGACCCCAGTCTCGTAGATATTCTCAGGAAGCACCGGTTCAAGTGATGTCTTTGCCCCTGTTCCTTTTTTTGCGAAGTCGAAAAGCCCCATGATGAAAATTAGCGGTTCGTCTGAAGCGGGATCGGCCGCTCGAGTTCGCCGATATTGAAGATCTTGTAGAAGAGTTCGATGACTTCCTCTGTCGAAAGTTGTGCCACGCGGACGCCAGTGCGGGAAAGCCCGCCCTCCACGATGGACATGCGTTGCTCGAGCTGCGAGCGGTTTTCCTCGAACGAGACGTTCTTCTGCTCCGTTGATTGCTTTGCTTTCGCCCCGAACATGCTTGAAATGCCGGAAAGCGCACCCCCACCCTTCGCCTCGAGGAACGGTGGCGCGTACGGGACGATGATGAAGAAGCTTTTCGTCATGATGTTGGTGCCCTCCGTGAGGCTTTTGACGAATTCTATATATTCGCGCACCTGGATCTTCATCAGATCATTTGTCTGCTCCGCAAGGCGCCCTTCAAGCAAGGTCACGTATGGCCTGATATCGAGTTCACGCGACTGGACGAAGATCTGGACCGTGAAATCAAGCGAATTCAGGAAATTTTGGAATTGATAGAGGATCGCTTCCTGCTCAGGTTCGGATTTGAGCGCGATGTTGAGGGATGAAGCCATGAAAATGCCGCGCATGGAGCCGTCTTTGAGGACGACAATGCCGTCCCGCACCTCCTCGATCGGGACGAATTCCTGCGTTGCGCTTGCTTTTGTTCCGGTATTTGCTGCCATTTCTCGTTATTGTGAGTCCCCTGCTCCCTCGGCGACCTTTTCCTTGATGTCGAGGCTCCAGGCCAGGTCTTTGAGCTTATTTTCGGCGATCTTTGGGACCGTCAGGAGATTTTCATCCTGGCGTGTATTCATCACCTGTTCAGCCGCCTTCGGCTCTTTTTTCCAAAGATAGAGCCGGTTCTTGATGACGTAAAAGTAGAATGCTGCTTCGAGAATCCTGATGAACGGCTGATCGTTGAGCCGGTAGAACGCGAGCATGAGCCCGAGGATGATGAATGGCACGCCGAGGAGGATCGCAAAGACGAGCGGGAAGAATGCACGGAAGAAGAGAATGGATGCAACACCGCCCGCCACATAGACGAACTGCTTGATCGTGAGAGGCCCGAGTATCTTATCCTCGACCTCGATGAATTGAGGAACTTTGAACGTCATGCTCCGCTCTAGTATACCCCGTTAGAAATTGCGGCGCATCAAGTACAGCTACGAATAGACGCATTACGCTGCTCGAAAATCACTGCCGTCGACATTCCACCGTGTCCGAATACGGTTCCCTTAGGAAAATGATTCTCGATATGGATCGAGTGCCGCGTTTTTTGCCGCATCCGACAATTCGCTCGGCGATTTCGCCTCAGGTACACCGGGTTTTGCGGGCGACACCCCATCCATCGTTGCGGATTCATGCTTTGGTTGAGGAGCGGGAGTGGACACGGGTGCCGCAGGAGACACGTTCGCTGCATTCCCTGTCCCGAGAATGCTCCGAAGCGAAAGCGAGGCGCCGAGCTTGTCGCCGACGATATTCTTCGGCAGCTCCACAGCAGGCTCTATTTTTTTCGGAGGAATGCCCGCCAGTGATGATTCTGCAAGTACGGGCGCCGCGCTCGGGGTGCTTGCACGCACTCCGCTCGGCATAGTGACGCTCTTTGCGAAACTCGCGTCAGCTGGCTTTCGGAGCGCAGTGGTTCCGTCCGTCGCCTCACGATAGGGGTCCACATGATCGTCAGGACGAAGGTTTTCTTGAATGGTTACTGCCAGCTTCGCTGCCGACTCCTTTTCCAAATCAGCCTCCTGTTTCGAAAGGAAATTGATCAATTGCTCGTGGATTGGATGGAAGATCTGCTCGTTGACGTCCTTCGCGAGCGCATTTGCATTCTCAGGCGAGAGCTCGAGTTCCCGCTGGATATTTCCGACGAAGAGCGATGGGAGTTCCATTCCCATGAGGACGAGCACCACTTCGTTTTCAAGCGTGCCCGCTTTGTCTATATGGAGATGGTACTTCTGCGTGAGCGTAAAGAGTTTCGCGCGAAGGTCGGTTGCGGTCACGGCATCACGAAGTTCCTTCGGGAGCCGCTCGAACTGTGACTTGAATGTGTTTTTTACGTTTACGTCCATACCAGTATTCGATTACTGCAAATCCCTAGTCGTCCTTGAGTTCACCCTTCAACTCATCCAGGATGCGGGTACGCTTGTCCTTGCCCTGTGTGCGGATGTAGTCATTAGCGACATCGTAGCTCGGAGGTGCCCACCCAAGCACGTGCTGGACATCGCGGCCGCCGCCTGCGACCTTCATAAGATCCTGATTATTCATGCGCTCATACGAAGTGTGCATTCGCTTTGCCGCATCCACCCTCCGCTGCGCATCGAGGACATTGATCGAGTCCGGGGCGAATGTCCTCTTGTTTTGTTCAAGAATGGCCTCAGCTGACCCGATTTTCGCCCTCGATTGGTCAAGGAATGCTTTCCGTTCTGTATCCGAAAGAAGGGTGCCACCTGGGGCATTCTGACGGAGCATGGCCTGCGCAAAATCATTGCCGCGCTGCTTCCCTCTCTGGAGGGCCATGTCCTGTGCAAGCTTGTGCGCATCCATCTCGTTCACTGTCTTCACACGCTCACGCTGTTGCTTCAGTGCTGTATAAACATTCTTCGCTTCCGCGCTCTTGGGTGCAGCCTCAAGTTGGGTATCGTAATGTGCTTCCGCTGCCACTTTCTCTGTCTTTACCCTCGAGATTTCATTGGTAAGTCGCGTAGCTTCAGCACTACCTGTTGGAGCCGCTGCGTATTGTGTTTCAAGGTCGCGGAGCTCATTCGAACGTGCAGTGACGACACTCTTCGCTGTTCGAACACCTGCGTTGTCGCGCTCCATGAGGTCCTTGTATCGCGTATCAAGGGTGTGTTCCTTGTTCTGCTCCTCAGCTACATGCCGATCCTGATTCATTGTGTCATGGTCGCTGGCCTGCACGCGAGATTTCGAAACATGGTCAAGATTCTCCTTGTAGTACTTGGCATTGTCCTTACGGGTCTGGTTGTAGCCACCCTTCTGCTTGTTGATGTCACCGAGCCCAAGTTTCTTCGCGCCCGGCGCATCACGGAAGTCCATGCTCGATTTTGCCGTCCTCTCAGATCCGCGCCAGACCTTTGTTGCAACCCAGCCGCGTGCACCGCCCTTCGACATCGCATCCTTAACACTGTCGGAGTTCGAGACAGCGAGCGCGGCGCGTCCAATTGATTGTCGTGCGGCAAATCCGATACCGCCCGCGACGGCGAGCCCAGCGACCGTATTCCCTATGGTAAGCGCGGACTTCCCGACATCGCCGGAAAGCTTTTTTGTGATGCGAAGTGCGAAGATGAACATCAGTCCGGAGAGGACGTAAATGAAAATCACCGGTGAAGCAAGATCCACCACTGCTTTGTTCGCGAAATTGGCAGACGCGTCTGTGTTGAAATTCGTCTTTAAGACAGTCGTGATTATTAGAACCAAAAAGAGGAACACTGGTGCCACTAATGCCTGGTCGACGAGGTGCTGCTTCCACTGCGAGTAATACTTTGAGGTGCCTGGAAGGATGGAGCAGAGAAATGCCGCCGGGGAGAATACGATGAGGAAAACAAACACCACTAGGCGGACGGCGATAAGTATGAGTGCTTGGAAGAATACCCAGAATGCAATCATGTTGACAGCAAAACGCGCCAGATACACAAGCGCCCCCTTCCACGGGGTAAGGTTCTCGGCAGGGTCAATTCCTTGGTAATTGTATTCGACGCGCATGGCCCCGGTCATGGACATTGAGATGTATTGGTCCGGAGGAGCAATCGTGCTCCGTATCTGGAACGCGACCACGTTCGAGAGATCGATGATGAAGCTGGTTATGAAGAAGCTGAAGTTGATGAGGAGCGCGACCACGATGACTTTCGCAAGCAGCGACCGCGTGTTGAACCCCGCCTGCCCGACCATGGTCATGATGCCGATATAGACCATGATGAATATGAAGAAGAGGTTTGAGAAGTCGCGGACGATGGTCCAAGAGACCACAACACCCGCGTACATCTGCGATATCGGGTTTTGGAACACGGTGTACCTGAGGGCAAAGTCCATCGCCATTCCCATCCATCCGACAAGCACGGCGGAGAGCCAGGCCAGTAACCAGGCGAGTGACTTGAACATGCAAGGAACCTGGAGGGCGTTAAAAGGTTCCAGAAGCGTGCTGGTACAGTTAATGGCGACCTGCGTGGGTTCCTGAATGCCATTAATGGCTCCCGAGATGTCGTTACCCGGCTCTCCGATTCGAGGGAATACGTTCTGTGCGTGTGCAGGAAATACCGGCGCAACAAGGAGGAATCCAGCGAAAAGGATGATGATCGCTGAAGAGGCGAATCGGAGCCTGCTTCCCCGTATACGATCCCTAGATTCCTGCCCCTCTGCAGCACTTCCGAAGCCGCCCGTGGAAAGGCGGCTTCGGATCACGGAAAATAGTTGTTTCAGAAACTCCATGGTGTGCGGAATCGTTATGGTCCTGCGGGTGGTCCATCATCAGGTGGCGGCGGTACGTCAGTTGGGGATCCAGTCGGACACACATAGGTGATCGGTGCGGGTGGGTTGTAGAACTCGTCTTGGAGCGTGCGGATCTCAGCGACGGTCGTCGCAGCCTGGACACGAGTAAGGAGGTCTCGAAGGTATGCGATCGCAGCACGAAGCTGGGCGATGATGGTCGGGTCCGTCTGGGTGTCAAGGCAGGCTGCGAGCGTATTGATCATGTTCGCGATGACCGTGATGAGTTGCTGCTTGAGAGCGGTCAGGTTCTTACCCTGGTCATCATGGATGAGATCGAAGTATGACTTGCCGCCATTCCGGTCGCTCGGATCGCTGAGGCCGAGGAGGCCGTTGTCGCCGTAGAGGATCTCATTCGCGAGATATGCGAGAAGCGCGCTGATGATCTCATCGATTTCGTCGGCGATTTCAAGCTGTGCGAGACCGGTTCCCGTCACTTTGTCGAGCGTGTCCTGGACGAGATGCCCTGGCGTCTTCGTCTCATACTTGAGACAGATGGTCTCAGCCGGGTTGGCCGGGTTCGGCACTTCCTGGACGCAGACCGTAAGTCCGATTTGTCCAGAACCAAAATTCAATTGCTGTTGCCAGCTACCACTCGCTCCCGAGATGCGGATTCCCATGAAGCCGGTACCGATGTCGAATGCGCCCATCGGATCGTTCATCGGATTTGTCGTAACCGAGAACCACTGGTCCCAATTCTGCATGCCGGCGAGGCCGTCCTGGAAATCCTGGATATTCGCCATGACGTCGGTGAGCGTACATTCGAATTCCTGACGCCTATTTTGGAAATACTTAAGCGTGAGTGCTATCTGGATATCGATACGGAACGGCTCGCAAAGGAGACCGAGCCCGAGCTCTTGAATGAACGCGCCCGCTGATTTGTCTGCCACGTCAGTAAAGAAGTCCTCGGGGTTCGTGATGAAGGAGGGTCCGCCCTCGAAGCCAGAGTTGATCCAGTTGATGATGCTCTCCGTAAGCTCAGCGATCAATGCTTCCTTGATGATGATGACGAGCGCGTCGAGAACGCATTCCTTGATGGTCGTTCCTGAGGTTGCGGTACTCGTGACAGCTGTGTTTCCTTGGATCGGAAGGTTGGCAATCGGAACTGAGAGCACGCTAACGGCTGTACCAATGAGGTTGCCGATCCCGATGAACGACGCGATGGCGCCGATGCACTGCAAGATGCCTGCAGCAGCTTCCGTCTTTTGCGGTACGAGGAATAGCGGCGCAGCAACAAACTGGAAAACCAGTATCGAGGTAATGAGGAATTTTGAAAGGAGACCGAACATACTATATAAGCCTGTTTGTCTTGAAATATGCGCCAAAGTCGTTCGTTGCCGCGATGAATTGCTTTTCAACTACTTTGTAGTTCGCAACGACGACCGTCGCAAGGAGCGGATCTGCACGGAGAGTGCGGAGGCCATCGAGGGTGGTCGCGAATGAATAGCTGACATTGAGGAAGTTGAGATGGACCTGGACAGCGCTCGCGGGGACTTTTACGGCGGCGAGATCGGTGCTCAGTTTCTTGTACATCGTGACCATGCGTTCTACCTTCCGCATGTCCTCCGGCTTTCCGCTATCGATCGCGCGTCCGATGGTGACGAGCTCAGGTTCCGAATTATCATTCGATTCATACGCATCTTTGAGTATGTTTTGAATCTTGCCATAGTACGTTCGCCGATCTGCGTCGGTATCATCTTTTACGATCGAGAGATCGGTCGGTCCGTACTTCACGGTGAACACCTCTTTCTTGGCACTATCAACCAACGTTGCCACCAATTGTGCCTGGTGCTCCTTGTCCATAGTTCCCGACTGCTTGTACGCCATATAGGTGCCGAAAAGATCCTTCGCGGCCTGGTCGGTCAAGGTCCCTTTCGTTTCAGATTGGACCCCGGCATTTTTTGCGAACGCCTCGACGCTCGCATCCGAGACCTGGTCCGATGGACCGGGGATGAGCGGATTCCGCTTCGCAGCCACTTCGTCACCGTCTGAGGTGCCATCAGTGTCCGTGTCTGCCTTCTTCGGGTCGGTACCGATGAGCGTCTCTTCCCAATCGAGGAGGCCGTCATGATCGGTGTCCACACGCGCAACTTCCCGTGCATCTGCAAGTGATGGATCAGGGGCATCAACAGGAACTTCTTTTTTTGATGACAGCACCAAGTACGCTGCAATGCCAAGAATGGCGACGGCGAGACAGATTGCGCCAATCAATTTCATTGGCATTTTTGTCGGCGGTGTGCGACCGAGCATTTCGTCATTCAGTATAGCAACGATTCCCTATCGGACATGTCCTATAGGGAAAGATATATGTGGATACTGGATGAAGGCCTGAAATAAAAAAAGCCGCTTCATGAAGCGGAGAAAATGATGAATCCGGTTTTTCGAAATAGAAAAAGGGGTCGGCGCGAGCCGACCCCTCCTCATACTTCGCTGCTACTGAGTCAAGCAGTTTGCAGCCATCCATTGTGTTGACATCATCCCCTCTCGGCAGGCGGTTGCGATTTGGCCGGCCGATGGGCCTGCGGTGCTCATTGCACCGGCATTTTGGAAGGTTCCCGAAGGTTTGCCCTCACGCCGATTGCGTTCCTGCTGGCAAAGGTAGGCATTTTGGGGACCTTTCTGCTGGGCGATGTCCATCGCAATAAGTCCAGCAAAGGGGGCAGCCAGAATTGCTGCGGGTGCTGCAGCCGCAGCGCCGAGCACCATTCCAGCTGTCGCAATGCCGGCACCCGCACCAACGGTTTTCTTGTCGCTCTCATCCTGCTTAGCAATCTCGGCTTGATACTTCGCCTTTTCTGCCTCGGTGCCGCAGATATCATAGAAGGTGGCGTCGTCCCACGCCTCACCATGGGTGACAGGGGCGAGCCCCGTTGCGGTACGGATTTGATTCGTCATTGCGCCGCAGTTTGCAAGCAACAAGGTGAAGGCGATCACGGAGATCGCCCGCGCAATCGATAGGAATCGCATGGTAGCGATCTCCAGTGCTTGTTTCGGGACCATTCCCGAAACTGGTAACCTAATTCAAGCATGCCACGGAATTTTGAGAGCCGCAAGTGGTGAATTGGATCGGGCAAATCTCTTAATAAAATATGGCTCCATAGAGCCATTTTTATATGAAAAAAAAAGCCTCATGCTATACTTTTTGAATGTTTCGACGCACCTTTGGCATCTTCTTTCTCCTGATCAGTATGCTGGCCTTCCCGGCAGGACTCGGGGCAGCGCCTATCCCAAATATCTCTAGGAACCTCGGCCAGGGTATGGAAGGTGATGATGTCCTTGGGCTTCAGCAATTCTTGAACCGTGACCCCCGGACACGCATTGCAGAGATTGGAATTGGTGCTCCGGGTAAGGAAACGCGCTATTTTGGGGCAAAAACAAAGGAGGCGGTCCGGAAATTCCAAGAGTTGTACGCCTCGGACGTGCTCTATCCTGCAGGGCTGTATGCGGGCACCGGCTTCGTGGGAACGGGAACGAGAGCGAAAATCCAGGCTATCTCGAAGCTGGTGATCTTCGGTGAAGAAAATCCCGCGGTCCCTGCTTCTCTCGGGGAACAGCCTGCAGCACCTTCTTTGGGAGGGGCGATGCTCTCGTCTGGAGGCTATGAGAAAGGGTTGGCAACATGGAAAGTGCCTATTCTTATCTTTCCTTCAAAATACGTGATAACGCCCGGAGAAATGCTCACGATCTCGGGAGGAGGGTATCTTAAGGACAACGTCGTCAAATTTGGCGAAAAATATAGCCTTCCAGGCCCTTCGACGAATGGAGTTACTATAAAAGTGCGGATTCCTGACAACGCACCGCTTGGGAAATACAAATTGTCAGTAAAGAATGATCACGGAGAAACTGAATTTGATGTTCCCCTAGTCATCAAGGATGCGAGTACGCCCTCGCCGACAATTACGCGCATCACTCCGTCTTCAGGAAAATACGGGACCGAGATTATACTGGAAGGAACCGGATTTATGCCGACGGGGAACGACATTCGCGCTGCAGGATGGGCGATTCTCAAGGATCTCCCCTCCCCCGATGGGAAAACGCTCCGGTTGACTGTGCTTCCGTTCCCGGACGCGCTCGGCCCTGACAACCATGCACCTACCACGACGGTACCGTTCAATTGGAACATGCGATTCTTTGTAGTGAATGCAAACGGTATCACCGAAACCCCGGGCACGTTCCTCTTTTCTCGATGAACATCTTCACAAAAATCAAAACAGCAGTCGGCGTAACACTTTTCGTGTTCTTCTGCATGTTCTCAGCCGCACTCTTCAAGCAAGGGACTCATACGGTATTCGCCCAGTTGGTCGGGCTTCCATACGGCGGATTCGCGGTCTGGACCTTCGTGTGCCCCTGCTCGCCGGAAATCACCCTTATCACCTTCGCACCTGGGTTTATCGGCGAGATTCCTGATGTGTTCCAGGTGACCTATTACACAGGCTCGCAGATTTTTGCATACTGGACGACCGGATTTCCTGGGGTATGGTCGCTTGGAGGCGCCGAGTTTCCGCAGCAATGCTGGGTTGAGTCTCCGGTGAGTGGCTGCAATACGGTCGGCTTTCCGATCATCCACATCCTTCCGTATAGTGGAAGTTCACTCTAGGTTCACCTCCCCTCGAAGGTTCCTAAGAAGTACAAACCACGTCTCAAGCGAAACGTCTTCCGCACGAACGTTCGGCAATAGCCCTGCCTCAGCAAAAGCTGCTTCGACATTTTCCTTTCCAAATCTCTCAAGATTGCGGAGCAGGACCTTACGTTTCTGCGCGAATCCCGCTTTCAAAACCTCAAAGAAACGCCGCTCGCTCTCCGTATCGAGAAAACGACTCCTCGAAATGTTCTCTATAGCAAGAATTGCGGAATCAACGCTGGGCGGCGGCGAAAAACTCCCAGCTTTCACTGTCGAGACATACCGTGGCGTTCCATAGGCCTTCACTGAGAGGGACAGCAGACTCTCCTTTCTTGAGCGAGTGATGCGTTCTGCGACTTCCTTCTGTATGAGAAAAACGATGCAGCTTGGCTGCACTTCTCCTGACAGCATCAGGCGGAAGAGAAGTCCGGTCAGGTAGTACGGGATATTAGCGACAACTTTGAATCCCCTCGTTTGGAGTCCAAGTGTCGCAGGCAAATGTTCTTGGATATCCCCTGCAATCAGGCGAAGCTGGCCCGCATCAAGCTCCAAGCGGAACATTTCTTCAAGCACGGGAATCAGATCACGGTCCATTTCAACCGCTATGACACGGCAACCTTTTGCGAGGAGCGCTTTCGTGAGAACGCCCCTTCCGGGGCCAATCTCGAGCACGGTGTCCCCGGGGCCGAGGGCAGCGGCGGTGACAATATGTTCAATTGCGGGAGCAGAGGTCAGGAAATGCTGACCAAGGCTTTTTTTTGCTGAGAGCGGATATCCCACTGCGGTGGAAAGGTTCCGTGTGGCCCGTCTTTTCATACCTTTCTTAATCCAAGTAGATTACGCGGCCAGTCCCCTCTCTTCGAGGCTCGTCTTCGGTGAATGCTTCATCAATATCAGTTATGAATTCCGACGGCACATTCACTTGGCGGGATCCGAAAATGGTTCGGACAGAGGCATAGGTGAGGTACAGCTTCGTTTTTGCACGAGTGATTGCAACGTAGAAGAGGCGCCGCTCTTCCTCGTCATCCACATCCTCGCCCAGGCGCTCGTGCGGGAAGAGCCCATCCTCAAGGCCGGTCACGAACACATGGGAGAATTCGAGACCTTTCGCTGCATGGACGGTCATGAGTGCGACCGCATTCCCCTCATCTCGGAGCTCATCCTGCGCGGCAGAGAGCGCGGCGTCCTCGAGGAATTGCTCAACTGCTTCACCCGGAGGGAGCATGTCGTAGCGCGTCGCCAACGTCACGAGTTCCTTCGCGTTTTCGAGGCGCTCTTTCTCCTCCTCAGTTCCTTTTCGGTATGCCTGCTCCATGCCGCTTTCGCGAAGGACGAAGCGTATGATCTCCGACGGGATGAAATGATCAACAGCGTCTCGAATACGCTCCAAGAGGGCCTTGAACTCAGCAATCTTCTTCCGGCCGCCGGCAGCCACGGTATCTTCCTTTCCTTCGATCATCGCAAGGAGAGTGACCTTTCCGATGCCTCGTGGCGGCACGTTGGCAACCCGGCTAATATCGCCCGCATTCCCGAGTGTGGCAGCGCGGATGAACGAAAGAATGTCTTTCACCTCCTTTCGTTCGAAGAATCGGGTACCGATGACGCGGTACGGGACATTTTCGGCAAGGAATGCCTCTTCGAGAGCGCGGGATTGGAAGTTCGCGCGATAGAGTACTGCCATGTCGCGTGGCGCAGTCCCGTCCGCGATCAGCTCTCGCGCCTTCTTTGCGACGAACTGGGCCTCGTCGCTCTCATCGTAGGCTGAAAAGATTGAGATTTTGTCTCCCTCCGCGTTCTCGGTAAAGACATTCTTGTCCTTCCGGCGGATATTCTTCTTGATGATATCGTTCGATGCTGCAACGATGGTCTGTGTCGAGCGGTAATTCTGCTCGAGGAATATGACGGCAGCGTCCGGATACTCCTGCTCGAAAGCGAGGATATTGCCGATATCGGCTCCGCGCCAGCTGTAAATCGATTGATCCGCATCGCCGACCACACACAGGTTCCGGTGCTTCTCGACCAGAAGCCGCGCGAAATCATACTGGACCTTGTTGGTGTCCTGGTATTCATCCACGTGAACATACCGATACCGATCTTGATAGCGCTTCCGCACCTCTTCGTTCCGGGTCAGAAGCGTGACAGCAGAGAGGAGAAGATCGTCAAAGTCGAGCGCACCTTCCTTTTTCAGGGTCGCATCATAGCGTTCCCAGATATCTCTGAGGACCCGTGTAAAGAAATCGTTTGGAGCGGTCTCTTTGTAGGCGGCAAGGGTAAGTCCGTTTCCCTTCTGCTTTGAGATAGAGCCCAGAATCTTGCGCGGCTCGAACCGCTTCGGATCATAGCCGCCTGCGATGAGAGCCTCCTTTATGGCGCGTACGGAATCATTCCGGTCGTAGATGGCGAACCGGCGCGTCAGCCCGAGCAATTCGGCATTCTCCTTGATGATGCGGACCCCGAGGCTATGGAAGGTCGTTAGCATCGGGACGGCGTCGTGTCGGAGTCCCAGGTCACTTTCTATGAGCTTCCGGACGCGCTCACGCATCTCGCCCGCAGCCTTGTTGGTGAAGGTAACCCCAAGTATATTTTCCGGAGCGATACCTTTTCGGATCAGGTGGAATACGCGGTGCGTGACCGTCTTTGTCTTGCCTGCCCCTGCCCCCGCGATAATAAGAAGCGGTCCGTCCGTTTTCTCCACGGCGGCACGCTGGGACGGATTCAGTTCCTCAAGATAGTTCATGTCAGAGAGACTATAGCACGTCCGGATTTTCACTCATCGTGGCGTTTTGATGGACGGAAATTTTTTAACCGAACCCCGGGGTGGCCACGAGAGTGAGCTCCAGAATCAGAGAACTTTTTACACCACTTACTTGACACCTTAGCAAGTTTTTTCGGCTATCCCCATGCCCCACTTGTGGCGATTGACTTCCCTCCCGCCTTCGGTATAGTGGATAGTATCCCTGCATGACAGAATGATTTTATGGCTATATGAAGCCATATTTTTCCCGGAACGACCGAGCAACTGCATAACATTCGGCTTATAAAATCTCTCCACGAGGACCCGAGCCCCACAAGCTTCAGACGGTGGGCGTCGGCGATAGAAAAGCGTGCAATTCTCTCTTTCGGAGTGCTCTTCACGCTTTCTCCATTCATGGTGCAAGCAAGCCCGCTAACCGCGATAACTAGCGGTTTTTTTAGTTTTTTCAGCTCTGATCACGCCCTTGCGAGCACCCCTTTGTCCATGGCGTACAACTCCCAGAACGTCCCCCTTCTCCGTGCAGCATCCCACTTTGATCCGAACCCTTCAAAGGGCGGCGGGGAGATCATGATCGAGGATGATTCAGCCTTGGTCCCAGAATCAGGACCTTCGGGTACGCTCGCAGACATCCAGGAAGCACCCCGCTCTGGCGAAATCAGCCTTTATATCGTCCGCGACGGAGATTCTCTCTCTGGAATCGCCAAAATGTTTGACGTCTCGGTCAATACCGTCCTTTGGGCAAATAATTTAAAGAAAGGCGCTTTTATAAAGGAGGGTGACCAGTTGGTCATCCTTCCAGTCACGGGAGTTCGCTATACCGTCCAAAAGGGCGATACGCTTGCAAGCCTTGCGACTAAGTATCACGGAGACGCTGATGAGATTGCGCAGTATAACGGCCTGACGGCGGGCGCGAGCCTGACGACAGGCGATACGCTTCTTATCCCGGGCGGAGAATTGCCCGCACCGAAGATTACATCTATCCAGGTGAAGACGCGCGTTGTTGGTGCGGCAGGTCCTGAATACTCAGGATATTACGTAAATCCGCTCCCAGGTGGCATAAAGACGCAGAGTCTCCATGGCTATAACGCGGTTGATATCGGGGCACCACGTGGTACACCGATTCGCGCTGCGGCAGGCGGGCCGGTCATCGTGAGTCGCGAAGGCGGTTGGAACGGCGGCTATGGAAATTACGTCGTCATCAAGCATGAGAACGGCACGCAAACGCTCTACGCGCACATGACCAGCACTATCGTAGGCGTCGGGCAGTCGGTGGTACAGGGCCAGATTATTGGCTACGTCGGCACGACTGGCCGCGCAACGGGGCCACATCTCCACTTTGAGGTCCGCGGCGCGAAGAATCCTTTCTAACGAACCTAGTCGAATAGCTGTTTTGGCCGATATTGGAGTGCCTCGAGGACATGACCTTCCTCTAGGCACTCATTTTGTTCAAGATCGGCAATGGTCCTGGCGAGTTTAAGTATGCGGTGATAGGAGCGAGGTGAGAGCGAGAGACGCTTGGCGGAATCCCTGAGGAGCTGCCCGGCGCTGTCCGGAATTGTGATCATTGTTTCGATGTCCTTCACTGTCATGTCGCTGTTTGTTTTTGATGCTGAGCCGAATCGGTCAATTTGGAGTCGACGGGCCGCCTGGACCCGCTCTCGCATGCGCGCTGATTCTCCCGGAAGGCTGGCCCCTGTTAACTGCTCGTGTGCAACGCGGGGTACCTCGATCCACATATCGATGCGGTCAACGATCGGTCCCGAAATCTTCTTTCGAAATCGCTCGCGTTCCCTGAGCGCCTCCGCACCGCTTTCGCCATGCCCCCTCGTTGGGTTCATTGCGGCGATTAATATGAAGTTTGCCGGGAACGAAACCGTTCCTTTTGCACGAGACACCGACACAACGCCCTCCTCAAGCGGTTCCCGGAGGGCATCAATGGCACGCCGATCAAATTCTGGAAACTCATCGCAAAAGAGGACCCCTCGGTGGGCGAGGGTCGCTTCCCCAGGGCGCGGCGTCGCGCCACCTCCAACGAGCGAAACGTAGGACGCCGTGTGGTGGGGAGATCGAAACGGCGGGTGAGTAATGAGGGTATGTTCAAGCGCTCCCGCAATCGAGTGGATGGCCGTCACCTCGAGGGCCTCATCTATGGAAAGCGGCGGCAGGATGTGCGTGAATGCGCGAGCAAGCATCGTTTTTCCTGTTCCAGGCGGTCCGTAAAGTGCGATATTGTGCCGTCCGGCTGCAGCAATCTCAAGCCCACGCTTCGCGCTTTCTTGTCCGCGAATGTCGGCAAAATCGGATCCATCGGCTATCGGCGTTGCAAGAAATGGCGTTTCTGGCTCTGAAACAAGACGACTCCGCTTCTCTGGGGGCAATTTTTCATCAATGTGTGCGAGTACTTGGCGGAGCGACTCTACCCCATACACCTCGATTCCTGGGATCAATGCTGCTTCTGCCGCATTTTTCCGAGGGACGAACAGCGATCGGAAGCCGGCATTTTTTGCCGCTTTCGCGATAGCAAGCGCTCCCCGGACGGGACGAACCTCGCCGTCGAGCGAGAGTTCTCCGATGAAGAGCTTCCGTTCCGGGTCAAACGCGATATCGCCGCTTGCGATCAGGTATGCGAGCGCGATCGGAAGGTCAAATGCGGGCCCCTCCTTCCTGATGTCGGCGGGCGCGAGCGATATCACAACCTTCCGATTCTGGCTTTTCGGCGAAGGAAAATCAGAATTCTTGATGGCTGCGGAGACTCGGTCGCGAGACTCCTCGACCGCTTTATCCGGTAGGCCGACTACCGTAAACGAATGCAGACCCCGAGAGAGGTCTGCTTCCACGGTTATAAGTTCGGCTGAAAGGTACACCGGCTGCGCGCTGTATACTTTCGCGAACATTGGGATGTCTTATCGAGGAAGGGTGTCCTCCTCAGCGATGTGTTCCATGCAGGTGCGCGCAGTCGGGTCTGCATGGAGGCGTTCTGGCTCGATCGCCTCGCCTCCAACTTCACAGACCCCATACGTGCCCGCTTCAATTTTCCCGAGCGCACGCCGTACATCGAGCAACCTGGCCTCGAGTTCATGCAGTATCGCGGTATTACCTCCATATTCCTCGAGCGCATCCGCGGCCACATTGGGGTCCGCGTCATTGCCTGCGAAATCCCCAACAGGCGACGCTTCCCAGTCTGCAGGATTCTGAGGATTTGGCTGTCCGAGTGACCGGAGCTGCTCTTCAAGGGTTTTCAATTCCTGATCCAATCGTGTCTTGTATTCTTGCGTGTGCATACCGATATGATACCGAGAAGGAAATGCTCCCGCAAGCCGCTGTTAGATGCGGATCGACTGCATCCGGGTCACGATCTCAGTAAACGTGTACTCGTTTGTAGTGATGATTATGGTGTTCTTGTCCGGGAATCCGTAGATGAGAGCGATTGATCCGTCGTCTCGGAGAAGTGCTCGCGCCTCCTTGTTCTTGATGACGACATCGACGAATGGACGCGCCTTAAAATCTTCTGTGGTGGCACCGGTAACCTCGATAATGGTCGTGGTCGGCGTACTCGTCGGAGTTGCCTGGGTGGTAGTTGCGATAAGGGCGGGCGGGGCGGGAGCAGGTTTCAGTTCGCGGACACCAAGGGGTACGAAGACATCCGCCGCGAGCGTTCGCTCCCACTCGAGCATGCCCGCAAAACCACGCTCGTAATCTGCCGTCTTGAAGATAAGGAAATACTGGTTGCCATTGAATGCATGGAGGCCAAGCATCATCTCCGGATCCAGGACTCGTGAGATGAGGGGAGGCGGCACGATATCAAGTGCCTTCAAGAAATCCTGCGATGTTGCATAGACCGTCTTGAAATTTCCATCTGCACCCACGCTCTGTTTTGTCGGGTAGAGCTGGAGGATCGAACCCAATCTCAGATTCTCAGTCAAGCGCTTCTGGTCCAGGGATACCACCAGTGAGCGTGGGGTCGTCTTCGTGATATTTATTGCTTCTTGTGATTCAGAAAATACGAGCTTCGGCACTTCCTGTATTTGGACGGTACCAATTTCCTGCTGCCGGAACAGGAATGCGTACGCAAGAATGCCAATACCAAGGATTGCAATCAGCGCCGCGCCGCCGATTGCCACATAGCGCCCCCAGGAAACTGTGGGAAGCGGCTGCTTCTGCGTTGTTGCCTCTATTTTCTTTGCACGCCGATCTGCCTCCGCTGCGACCACACTCACAAATGAGGTCTTCCGCTTTTCAATGACGCTCGATATGTCATCTTTGAACGTGCGAAGCGGACGCACCAAGGAACTCTTATCAGAGCTCTGTTTCCGCAACTCCTCCATGAGTTCGGGGTTCTTGCCTGACTTTGCCTCATTGACGCCAAGCACCTTAGGGGCCGACGGTTTTGGCACGACTTTTTCTTCGCTCAGAATGCTCTTTCCTCCGCCGCTCTGGAGTGACCCCGAGAGTGAGTCGAGGGCAGTCTTCTGCGCCGGAGGCTTTGCCGTTGGAGGTACCGAACTCGCTGGCTTGGCGGGTGCCTCGCTGGCGCTCACGGCATCCTCCAAGGCCTTTGCTGCAGCGGATGTTGCTTGTTCTTCGTCGGTCGGCGCTTCCGCGGCAGCGATCGCTTTGGGTGAAAATGTTTTAGGCAATGCTTCCAGTTCCTTTTCGAGTCCGACCAGTGGATTGTTTCCCGGCTGCGGAGGCTGAACAGGAATGGCGCTTGTTGCTGGTTTCTGAGGCGTCGCCGTGTCTGGCAGTCCTGCATCCGGGTGCAGCGGAGAATTGCCGCCGAGGGAGGAGGAATCAGGCGTGGCTCCGGTTGTTTGGTCGTTCACCATGAGTGCTCAGGGGATGGTCGGCGCTTGCAGTCAGGCCCTTTCGCTCCGCAAAGGTAGGGTCTACCGCCTTGATGGAAAGGTTGATGCGTTGCTTGTCGTCAATCTCTTTGATTATAACCGATACTCGCTCTCCTTCACGAAGCGCTTCAGACACTTTATTGACCCGGAAGGGTGCAATCTCAGAAACATGCACCAACCCCTCGGTATTTTTACCGATACGAACAAACGCGCCGAAGTCCATGAGGCGCGTAACTTCGCCCTCAAAGGTCTCTCCCGCCTTGTATTCATGCGTCAATTCCTCGAGCGCCTTCTTTGCGAGCTCTGCGCTCCCGTCCTTTCCTGTAATGAATATGGTGCCGTCCTCTTCGATCGTAATATCAACGACGCCCGTTTCCTCGCGAATCTTATTTATGGTCTTTCCCCCCGGACCGATGACGAGGCCGATCTGTTCCTTCTTCACGGAGATGACGAGGATTTTAGGTGCGCGGGGTGAAATATCAGCACGCGGTGCAGGAATAGCGTCCGCAATTGTCTCAAGGATGTGAAGTCGCGCAATACGTGCTGCTTCAAGGGCTTCGCGAAGGATGGTTACGGGGACGCCATCAACCTTCACGTCGAGCTGGATCGCGGAGACCCCTTCGCTCGTCCCAGCGACTTTGAAGTCCATGTCTCCATGGTGATCCTCGGGGCCCTGGATGTCAGTAAGTACCTTGTATTGCCCCTCATGCATCATGAGTCCCATGGCGATGCCTGCGACCGGCCTCGTGATTGGAACTCCGCCATCCATAAGAGCGATGGTAGACGCGCAGACTGAGCCCATCGAGGTTGAGCCGTTTGAGGCGAAGCATTCTGAAACCAGGCGAATTGTATAAGGAAAGGCATCTTTTGAAGGAATCACCGCTTCAAGTGCTTTTTCTGCGAGGGCGCCGTGGCCGACCGCACGGCGATTGAAACCACCCACTCGTCCTGTTTCTCCCGGCGCGAAAGGAGGAAAGTTGTAATGGTGCATGAAACGCTTCTTTTCTTCGCGGTCCTCAATGGAGTCGATGATCTGCGAGTCACCAGGGCCACCAAGCGTAAGTGCGGTAAATACGTGCGTGCCGCCGCGATAAAAGACGCCCGTCCCGTGTGCCATCGGCGAGATACCGCCCGCCTCGGCATAGAGCGGGCGCACCTCGTCGAAGCGCCTGCCGTCGGCACGCTGGTTGTTCTCGACCGCCTGGACATGGAGCGTGTGATCAACCTGATCCTCGAAGAGCTTGTCCGCGAAGATCACTGCCTCAGGAAGTTCAACTTTTACACGTTCAATGAACTCCTTTTTAAGCGCGCCAATCTCCTTCTTGCCCGGGTTGCCTGAAATAACGGTGGTAGCCATGCGCCCTTCAAACCCCTCGACGTACAGCGCGCGAAGCGCGTCCGGCACATCTGGCGCTTGGATGGAACGCTTCTGCTTCCCGATCTCCGCAATAATTGCTTCCTGGAATTTCTGAATTTTTCCCAATTCTGCTGTCGCAAATTCAAGCGCATCTCCGAGTTCCGATTCGGCGACTTCCCGAGCCCCGACCTCGATCATATTGATGGTGTTGTCCCGGCCGCATGCTAAAAGGTCGAAAAGACTGTCATCACCACGCTCAGCATAGGTCGGATTGATCAGGTACGAATCTCCACTGGTTTTTTTCCCGATCCGAATCGCGGAGACGGGCCCGCCCCAGGGGATATCAGAGGTTGCAAGTGCTAGAGATGCGCCAAGGACGCCAAGCACGTCAGGATCATCGACATCTATAGAAAGCACGGTAATGATGATCTGGACCTCGTTGCGCATCCTGTGATCGAAGAGGGGGCGGATTGTTCGGTCAACAATCCGCCCAGAAAGAATCGCCTCATCGGAAGGTCTCCCCTCTCTTCGCATGAAGCGGCTGCCGAGAATCTGGCCGGCCGCATAGAATTTTTCTTCGTATTCGACGGAGAGGGGGAAGTAATCGATGTCATTCCGCTGGCGCTCCGACATGACGGCTGTTGCCAGGATGACCGTATTCCCATAGGTAATGAGGACGGATCCATGAGCCTGGTCGGCCAAATCAGTGAATTCAGCGGTCAATTTCTTGCCGCCAATTTCCGTTACGTAGGTTTTCTTCTGCATAGCGTCTGACGGCGCCTGGAATCGAAATGTGAAGCCGCCGAAACCATCAATCCAGGCTTCAAATCTCTCACCAGGAACCGTGGAGATTATGGGTAATTATGGGCACTATATCAGCAATCGATTCTCCCCGGTAGAGAAATCCTTGCTGGCGTGCCGGAAAATTAACATGCAAACAGCCTCGCAGCCGTGGCGCGGCGAGACTGTTTGCGAATTATGGAATCGGGGCTAGAATCGCGCTCCTTTGTACGAAATAAGGTATTTCTTGGGATTTTCGTCGAGGTCGGTGAAGTGATCGCATGCCTCGCGAAGGCGTCCAGAAGTCGATTTTCCGAAGGAAACCACTTCCACCTGGCATCCTTCCTTGATTTTCAAATATTCGACGAGAGGGATAAAGTCGCCATCGCCACTTGCGATGATGATTGTGTCGAGTTTCGGTGACATGGTGACCGCGTCAATCGCAAGACCGACGTCCCAATCTGCTTTTTTAGCACCGCCAAAGAAAATCTGGAGATCCTTTGTCTTTGCCTCGATGCCGACCTTGGCGAGAGCCTCAAAGAATCCTTGTTCTTCGCCGCTTTCCGTCGTGACAACATATGCAAGTGCGCGGACCAAGATACGATCCTCAACAACTTCCTTGAGCACTGCTCCAAAATTCACCTTTGCTTTGTAGAGGTTTTTGGCGCTGTGGTACAGGTTTTGCGTGTCTATAAAGACGCCGACACGCTGTGCTTTGTGCTTGATGACTGACATAAAAAAATATAAGCGTCCTGTATAAAACGTATAGCCTCCTTTAAGTATACACCCAGTCGGTGGCTATTATTTCAGAAACTCGCCGGGAGGCGAGTTTCTGAGGAAAAGTCAGAGAATTTATTTCTTGAGGTCGAGCTTCTTGAGAACGGCGTTGTAGCGGCGCTTGTCCTTCTTTTCAAGGTAAGTCAAATGTTTGCGGCGGTCTGCAACCATGCCGAGAAGTCCGCGGCGTGAATGGTTATCCTTCGCATTCTTCTTCAGATGTACCGAAAGTTCCTCAATTTTCTTGCTGAGGAGGGCAATCTGAACCTCCGGAGAGCCGGTATCGATGTCGTGACGACGGACGTCCTTGGTCGCGTTGGTTTTCTGTTTCTTCGAAAGCATGGGGGCACGATACCACATAAGGGGTTTTTAGGCAACCCGTCTCATGAAGATCGTAGTTTCATCACGAAACCGAGATTCTTGGTATACTATTTTGCGACACATGGCAGTTTCAGAGCTCGACAGCCTAAAACGTGAATTTTTGGAGCACCTTGAAATCGAAAAAGGGCGGAGCTTGAAGACCATTGAGAATTACGACCATTATCTGAGCCGTTTTCTGGAATTTTCGAAGAATACCTCCCCGAAAGACATAACCGACACGAGTGTCCGCGAATACCGCCTTTGGCTGAACCGACAGGATGCCGGTAAGAAGCCAGGGGGTGTTCGTGAGACGTTGAAGCGGAAAACTCAAAATTACTATCTGATCGCCCTCCGAGCCTTCCTCAAATATCTCCGAAAACGCGGCATTGAATCCATGTCGCCGGAACGTATTGAACTTGCGAAGGTAGGAGACCGGTCCCTCGACCTCATTTCCATCGATGAGTTGGACCGGCTTCTGAAGGCTCCTTCGGGCGGCAATCTAAAGGATCTTCGGGATTCGGCCATCATTGAACTCCTTTTCTCAACAGGGCTCCGTGTCTCTGAGCTCTGTTCCCTCCATCGTGACCTTGATCTGAATCGCGACGAGCTCTCGGTCCGTGGCAAGGGAGATAAGGTTCGGGTCGTATTCCTATCGGACCCTGCGAAGGAAAAGATCAAGAAATACCTTGCAAAACGGGACGATATCGATGACGCACTCTTCGTCCAGCTCGGAAAAGGCGCTAAAACGGCCTCAACGCAACGCCTTACTCCACGTTCGGTCGAGCGGATCATCAAGGCATATGCAATCAGGGCGGGTATTACGCGTAAGGTGACGCCACATGTTATTCGTCACTCTTTTGCTACGGATCTCCTCCAGAATGGCGCAGATTTGCGCTCTGTCCAGGCGCTGCTCGGACATGCGAACATTGCAACGACCCAGATTTACACTCACGTCACCGACGCTCACCTCAAGGATATCCACAAGACATTCCACGGGAAAGGGAGAAAATAGGGGTCATTGGGATTTGTTTTCGGTCGAGCCCGTTGGGATATACTGATTGATATAAAAGATGTAACCTTATAAAATATGGGTTTTTTCGGAGATGCAAAAGGAATTCATGGCTCGAGCGAGCTCAAGCAGCTTGATCGAGCCATTCGGGAATCGTTCGGCTCAACCGGTATATTCGGAGATAGCTATGCTGCTGATCGCCTCGCATTCGTAAAAGCAACCTTCGATACGTTTTTGAATAGCAAGAATTATTCCCATGGAGAAGCTACCTCGTGGGGAGAGAAGACTATCGAGCCCCATGAGGTAGAAGAAGTGCTTGCCATTCTTTCTGCAGGGGGAGCGCGGTACCACATCACCCAAGAACAGATTGACTCGTTCCGGAAGCGTATAACGAATGCGACGAACTCCTAGAGGAGGCAAATTCTGTTATCATAGGCCGCATGAGGCTTATCTCTTGGAATGTGAATGGAATTCGGGCAGTTCATCGCAAAGGACTCCTTCTCCCCTTCCTGGCAGAATATAAGCCAGATATTTTTTGTATACAGGAGACCAAGGCGGAACGGTCCCAAACGGAAATTGACGTATCAGGGTATGAAGAGTACTGGAATTCCGCCGAAAAAAAGGGATACAGTGGAACCGCTATTTTTACCAAAGAAAAACCGCTCAGCGTCCGCCTTGGCATACCAGAAAAACTGGCTCAAAAGTTCAAGCTAACTGATGATTCGTATGGGAACCCAAACCTCGAAGGCCGGGTCACTGCACTTGAATTCAAGGATTTCTTCGTGGTAACTGTATATACCCCAAATGCAAAAGATGACCTCAGTCGCTTACCTCTCCGGCACAAGCAATGGGACCCTGCGTTCCTCGCATACATGCAGCTGCTCGAAAAGGAAAAACCGGTTATTTTTTGCGGAGATTTGAATGTGGCACACACTCCTGATGACCTTGCTCGTCCGAAGGAAAATGTAGGGGTAAAAGGATTCACAAACGAGGAACGAGAAGGCGTACAATCATTGATCAATGCCGGCTTTGTTGATACCTTCCGCATGTTTACTAAAGGAAACGGCTACTACACGTGGTGGAGCCATTTTCGAAATGCTCGGGAGCGGAATGTCGGTTGGCGTATAGATTACTTCTTTGTCAGCCAGAGTCTCGCAGTGAGAGTCGTGAAAGCTGCCATACTGCCAGACGTCCTCGGTTCGGACCACTGTCCAACTCTTCTAGATATAAAGGACAAATAAAGGACAGTTATCCACAGCTATGTCCTTTACACGTATTTTATGTCCTTTATACTTCATATCAGAGCCGTATTGCAGTGGTGTGCATAGTTCTTTCAAATTAAATATTGGAGACCAAATGGTCTTAGCTAATGCATGTGCCCACGCATATACTTAATTTATGTAAATAAATTGGCATCCATGCTCGCGACGACGATTTCGTACCCCAATAATTCAGTTCTTTGGCTTCGGCCATACAAAAACCGCCAATAAGGCGATTCGACAAGTTCTCCACCTTAACGAATCACCAGACAGGCGGTTTTGTTATTTTAGACGTTCCGTGTGAAACGCTCCTATATATTTCATCCCATTGTTCCGTGTGAAACTCACCTAGGTAACGAAATGTTTACCCCGAATCTCTTCAATTTGTTTACGATCCTCCTCTTCTCGCTTTCGTTTACCGCCTTCCCCGAGCGCCCTCAGCTTCGCATCATCAAGTTTAGAGAGCTCCCCAACCCTTTTCTCTAAGTACCCGCCTTCATTTCTCGAGGGATCGTCGAGCACCTCTTCAAGGAGTGCGTGAAGCAGGAATCCGATCCTCGGCCCTCCCTTCTCGCCTAATATGTCCATAATGGTAATGCCATCAATGGCAAGCATACCAACTGAAACGGGGTCACGTCGTGCTTCATCCACCATGGCTTTATATTTCCGAAAACGGAACGGCTGTTCCTTCGGCCTACCGGTCCCTACTCGGTCGCAAATACGAATATTAAGCAAATCCTCAATATTCTCTTCCCCCACGTTCCGGATCATCCTCCGAACAGCTGAAAGCGTTATTTGATCCGGGTCAGAGAAGAACATGTGCCACCGGACCAAAGTCACAACCTTTTCAATGGTCTTGGAAGGAAATTTGAGCGACTCAAGTGCCTTTTTCGTGACTTTTGCCCCCACAACCTCGTGCCCATAGAATGTCCACTCTCCCGAATCCCCTTTTCGACGTGTCTCTGGCTTTGCTATATCGTGAAATAGCGCCGCAAGGCGTATTTCAAGCGGCCACCCTTTGTCTGCCGCATGCTGCATGGAACGGAGCAAATGTTCAAAAACGGTATATTTGTGAGCCTGATTCTGCTCTACGTCAATTGAACGCTCGAGGTCAGGAACAACATACTTTAAAATCCCCACTTGTTTCATGAGTAACAGGGCGTCCATGGGGCGATCTGACATCAGAACCCTCACCAACTCGTCTCGGACGCGTTCCTTCGCGATCTTCTCCAGGGCAGGGCCGCTTTCCATAAGTCCAGCAAGGGTCCCTGCTTCGATAATAAAGCCGTGTTCGGCCGCTAGCCGGACCGCTCGAAGAATACGGAGCGCATCCTCACTAAAACGCTCCCTTGGCTCCCCCACTGCTCGAATCACCCCCTCAGCAAGATCCTTGATCCCTTCGAAATAATCCACAATGGACTCGTCGCGTGGTCGGAGCGCGATCGCATTGAAGGTGAAGTCTCTCCGCTTCAGGTCATCTGCGATATTACGACTAAACATAACGGCATCAGGATGCCTGGCATTCGAATAAGTCGATTCGGTGCGGTACGGCGTGACTTCAATGACCCGGAGAGATTCGTCAGAGGGGTTTTCGCTAACAATACCAACTGTTCCGTACTCATTGTCGCAAAATGAATGTTTGAACAGTGATTGTATTTCCTCAGGATCGGCATTCGTTGTAATATCCCAGTCCTTTGGTTTTTTCCCAAGAAACAAGTCTCTGACACACCCACCCACTAAATAGGCTTCAAAACCAGCATTCTCGAGGGTTTCGGTTACATGTGAAACATCAACAGGGATTCGAAAAGGAGGCTTCTCCATAGGCCTATATTGTAGGGCAAGTTTTGGTTATTCCCTAACCTGCCGTATGATTGATTGGTTTACCGCCCCCGTGGTGAAATGGATATCACAACAGTCTTCGGAACTGTTGTTGTAGGTTCGAGTCCTGCCGGGGGCACATGAATGAAGAGTACGCAAAACGAAAGCCCTCGGGATGCAACTTCTTAGTTTCGAAGTTGGTGATGCAGGGATTGAGAGTGAATAAAATTTGTAAAAAGCCGTCCGAATGCTAGAATGCCGATGTTTGCGGGTATCGTTTAGTGGTAGGATGCGTCCTTGCCAAGGACGAGATGGGAGTTCGATTCTCCCTACCCGCACCAAGTTGTTGTACCGTGGGTAAAAGGCCTCTGTACTCGTGTGGATAAACCCAGACGGCTATTTTGTTTTAAAATAAGGGTTTTTCGTCCTATCTCGTAAATTTTTAATCCACCGGATCAGCAAAAACTGTGGATAACTATGTGGGTATGTGTATTAAAGGACAGATTTTAGGCGACCTTTACGTCTTTGATTTGACCTACAGTGTCCTTCTCTCTCGTGGCTAACATGAAGAATTTCTCAAAGTCACACCTTGTTCTACAATGGGTTTTGTGGCAAAAACAGACCGGCAATTAATTGGCGCTCTCGGAGAATCCCTCGCGGCAATCTTCCTTGAGCGTAAGGGGTACGTGATTCTCGGTAGAAATTATAGAAAACCGTGGGGTGAGATTGATTTGATTGCTCGCCAGCAAGGAACCTTAGTTTTCGTTGAGGTTAAGAGTGTTTCACGTGAAACACTTGACATGAAAGATAGTCGGAACGACCTTCTGCATCAGCCTCAAGAAAATATGCACCCAAGGAAGATTGAGCGTCTTGAGAGGGCTATTCAGACGTATCTAGGTGAAATGGACGCTGAGGAGATGGATTGGAGGCTTGATTTGGTTACGGTTGAGATCGATGTCCGCCGGAAGGTGGGGAAGTGTGAGCACCTGGAAGGAGTGTATCTATAAAGGACATCCTAAAGGACACCTTATTTACTAGGAGTCTCAGCACCATTCGTGGTACTGTATCGCAGTTACTTTGAGAGGAGTTTGAGATTTGTGTCGGGGCGTAGTATAGCGGTAGTACGCTTGCTTTGGGAGCATGTAGTCCGAGTTCGACTCTCGGCGCCCCGACAGAGATCTGAATAGAATGGATGGTTCGGTAAACATGCCTATCGGAAAGAGGCTCCATCCTGCTCCGGTGCGTACGGTAAAACGGGCTGTAGTACAATGGCAGTATGCGCCCATGGGGTGGGCGTGACCCGAGTTCGACTCTCGGCAGCCCGACCGGAAGAAGTGGAACTTGATGACCCCATAAACAAGCTTTGAAAGATGCAGTATAACCGAGCGTCATTATCTATGAAGGAGAGCACGAATGAGTGAACGTGACCGGATTGCACAGGCATTTGAGGAATATTCCGATGCTTTGTTCCGGCATTGCTTCTTCAGGATATCTGACCGAGAAAGGGCGGTAGAGCTTACTCAGGAGACCTTTCTGAAGGTCTGGAACTACGCAGAAAAGGGAGGAAAGATAGACGATATCCGAGCCTTCCTCTATCGCAGCCTGAATAACCTCATTATCGACGAGTATCGGAAGAAGAAATCCGTCTCCCTTGATGCCTTGCTTGAGGAGGAGGGAATCTCGGAAGGGGATTTTAAGGAGTTGAAGACTGCAGGAAGGGAAGTCGTTGAGAATGCATTTGATGCAAAACAGGCACTCATCCTGCTTGACAAGATTCCAGAAAAATATCGAACCGCAGTGACCCTCCGCTTTGTGGAAGGGCTCTCTCCGAAAGAGATCGCGAATCTCATGGGAGAAACCGAGAACGTCATATCCGTACGGATCCACCGAGGGCTCGAACGGCTTCGAAAGGAATGGACACACGAAACAACATGAAAGACCAATTTGGAGAACAGCTCGGTAGGGCACTCTTTGAGGTGCGCCTGACGACCGAAGAAAAAACGCAGATGCGGTCTGCGCTTTTGGAGCACATGCATGCAGGCGTTCCCACGCCTGGCCGACCAGTCCCATCTCCATACTTCGCATTTTCAATATTCCATGTCCGTGCATTTGCGGGGGCGCTCATCGTCGTTTTTCTCGTAAGTACGGGCGGGATCTCATATGCGGCCGAAGGAGCTCTTCCGGGAGACCTGTTATACCCAATCAAGATCAGTGTGAATGAGGAGGTTCGCGTTGCCCTTGCCCGCTCCGATGTCGAGCGTGCGGCGGTTGAAGCTGAGCGCGCCGAGCGCCGTCTGGAAGAAGCGGGTAAGCTTGCGTCTGTCGGGAAATTGTCACCGGGCCTTGAACAAGAGATCGCGATGCGCTTCGAGGCACAGGCGAATGTCGTCGCTGAAAAAGTCGCGGTGCTCAGTGAGACTGATGCAAACGCTTCAGATGAAATTTCAGAACGCTTCGAAGCCGCCCTTTCCGCGCATGAAGCAGTACTCGACCGCCTCGCCTTTGGTGGGCGGACTGAAGAGAATCACCAGGTCGCACTCGTTACTGAAAAAGTGCGTGCGCAGACGTCACGGCTCGCTGAACGTCGTCTCGCTTACGCGGAACCTATGGCGATGTCGATTGCATCGGACGCTGCCGTCTCAGTAAATGCAGAGGTGTCGAATGCGCGGAGCATGACCATGGTAATGAAGGTCGCGCCAGATGCAACTGCAACCTCGGAAGATATTTCGTCGGAGGCGACAGGGAGCGCACAAGCATCAGTGACCAACCAGGTTGCTCATGATGCGGCGCTTCGAAACATCCAGAAGGCATCCTCGACACTTGAAGCCACTATTGCGCTCTTTTCTGATGTAAAAGGTAAGCTTTCAGCTGGTGCACAGAAAAATGCGTCGAAGGAGATTGCAGCCATCCAGGTACTGCTTGGGGATGCCAGTGAGGTGCTGGCGCGTGAGGAACTCGGAATAGCACGTGGGAAGGCGCACGAGGCGCTCACACGCTCGGTAAAGCTCGGCGTTTTCTTGAAAGCCGAAGCATACCTGGGTGCAGCCTTTTCTAACGACGGGGACGAGGACTCATCCAGTACCCCGCGCGAGGAGGACGCAACCGGTACCGATATTCTTGGAAACGGCAGCGCGCATCTCACTCTTCCGCCGATAAAAATCCCCAGCATACCGGGCGGGGCAGCAGAATAATGATTTTGACAACACGTTCTCTTCTCTGATAGACTCGAATTCATGACACGGAAGCGCACATATTGGTTTGCATGGTTTTTCTCGAACCCTCGGGCGACTTCTCCGTGCATTTCATAAGCTTCTGAAACACACGTTTGAAACCGGCCCGAAAGGGCCGGTTTCGTTTTTTGTGGGTTGGATGGTGCGCGCGAATGGTCGCGAGCACCACACAGATCACAAACGCTGGAGTTCTTTGATGCCTACGAACGACGCCGGGCTTGGTATTGAGCCCAAACTTCCTCCTATCCGCCCAATCCGGCCTCAGCAAATTCCGACGGCCTCAGGTCCAAACGAGGCCGATCTCTGAATCGAAGTAATCCGGGGAAAAGGGGATCCTATGGACACTGGTGAAGGTTTCGCGCTCCATACACTCTCGAATGGAATCGCAGTTCGCAGTTCCGAGCTCGCGCTTCAGCCGCTCAGGGAAGAAGTGATTGCGCATCTCAGAGTACAGATTACGCACGCAGCACGCGTCTTTCCAAGAGAAGGAACCTACGCCCAGGAACAGTTCGACGTACACACGCTCATGGTCCGAGTAGACCATGTCGATTCCCGCATCTTCGAGATCGAGCCCCGGCCGATGGGTGGGGGTATCATCAATCGTGCTCTGCCCCAGCTTGGAGCCGACCTCCTCCAGGCACGCAGGCGTGCATGGAGAGGGCTTAGGGTCGTTGTCGTCCCGTCACCTTCGCGTGTAGGATCGATTGATGATGCTGACGCCGGATTCGAGATCGTTTCTCTCAAGGAGGCGCAGGTACGGAAGGTACTGGTGCTTCCGCGGACACTGCCGCACGAGACGGAGTACTACTCCCTACGGCAGCAATCTATCGTGCCGATCTCGCGCGAATGGGACAAGAGCTATGGCCTCTCGCTCGGGCTTTGGGTGGCTGTGCACATCAATGCTGTCGCTCTACGCATGCGGAAAGGGGAGTCATTCGTCGTCAAATCAGACGGCACCCGTTCAGAAGCGGTCCATATTTGGCATCCAGGAGATGACCCTGAAGCATTTCTGGATCGGATTCGCGCTTTGTCGCCGCTCTACGTGCAGGACTATGTCCCGCACAATCACTCGCCTTTCGCGAGTACAATAGGTCCGGATGGGCATTCCACACCCTGGGCAACGCTCCATCGTTCGTTCTTTTTCTATGACATCGTCAATCATTGCTGGGTCCATGGCGGCTCGTGCTGGGTCGCAACGCCCACTCCGCCTGTCCACGGAACCGCAGAAATGATCATGGGGCCGATGTACATTACCTAGATTCGCCATTCTAAAGTGCCCTTCCCGGGCACTTTTCTTTTGACATCGAGCGGTAGCTGGGCTAGGATGCGGACATGCGGATTTCAGTGAATACAGGAGCAGAAATGATGATGCGCGGGCGGCCGGAAAGGCGGTAGGCGCTTCGGCGCGCTCCACCTCCGGCCTCCTGACACAGGAGGCCGTTTTAATTATCTAATCACTACATAGGATATGCATATCGCGATCATCAATGACTGCCATGACGACAATGTCGTCGGCCGCCAGCTTGCCCGGGTTGCTTCACTCATCCCCGGGTCATCAGTGTCATTTTCCGGGGTGGGGGACTACGCTGATCTCGCGGCAGCGGGGAATCTCATCGATGTACTTGATGCATTCGAAGATCGGGAAGGTGCAATCCTCGTGAATGTGGCCCCACGCCATAAAGAAGCGAAAAAATGGCCGAACGGAACGCCGTTTGGGTATTTCCGGTACAAAAACGTCTTGGTCGTCGCATCCATTGATGGGCTGACACTCTCGTTGATCAAGAAGCTCGGCCTCGTGGAGGCAATTACGGTCATGGATATCCCGACAGTTGCAGGAGAAATGGTAAAAAATGGCTTCATAACTGAAGAAATCGCTGCATATCTCTCGAAAACACAGTTCCGAAGCTTCGATTTCGTTCCGCGGGCGGCTGCGTATCTACTTTCCGGCAAAGCGCTCCAGGGAACAGTTCTCCCGCTCTCCGAAGTTGCTGATGCTCCAAAGGCGGCATGGTGGGTCGATAACTTCGGGAATGTGAAGACGGCTCTTCTGCCGGGAGAAGTAGGGTTTGAACCCGGAAAAGATATATCCTTCGGTACGCTGACATTCAGTTGTTTCGAACGGCTAAAGGATGTTCCTGATGCGACGCCGGCCTTGATCATTGGCTCATCGGGCATCGGAGCACAGCGTTTCCTCGAGATCGTTGTCCAAGGGAAGCGGGCGTCGGACGTGTTCGGTCTCGGTATCGGAAGCGTTCTTCCGTAGCCGCTCCCGTTCTTGACACCGATCACTCACTTCGGTACCTTGGAGATATGCAGAAGCGGACGGCTATTATTGCGATTATTACCGACATTCCCGGGGCCGTCTTCGTGTACGCATAACTTCTTACAGCAAACACTACAGAAAACGGCCCCAAATGGGGCCGTTTTCTGTAGGCTCGAAGCGTGTTTTGAAGATTTCAAAGCAGTCTTCGGGCAACGGTGCTCGAATTGTTCTTTAACTATCGGAGGTACCGACAAATGGATCGGTTATTGGCACTCGTAGAGAAGCTTGTGAGTGGAAAGTCTACTGCCGAAATCCGACGCTTGGCGGGATTGTTGTCGGACAAGGGGCCGCATGTCGTCCTTCCGACTGACATTGCCGCGCTGCTTGAGTCAGAGGGGGTGCAAAATAGGAGTACCCGGGCGATATTGGCGCAGGTGCTGGCGGCACTTGCAGATTTCGCGGATTTCAGTGGTGATTGTCCAAACACCCGTGTCGCGTAAGGCATTTTTGGTTCCAGGCCGCTTCCGAGCGGCCTTTTCCTTTGGAAAAACGGAGAAACTTCTTGACAGGGAAGTCCTCGCTCGATATGGTAAAAGAGATGAACCGAAACCTTACCATCGTCATTCGCAGCCTCCTTCTCCTTCGAGCGGGGGCGCGTTCGTGATCGGTAGGCTCGGTTTGAGCTCCAGATAACGAATCAGCCCCCTCTCGAAAAGAGGGGGCTGATTCGTTTCGGAGCGTTGTTCTTTGCCACAGACGGAAGGAAGCAGGCTATGGCTTGTGAATATGAGCGGGAGGCGTATGTGCATCCGGCTATCACGGAAGCCCTCAACGGTGTCGGGCCGGCGCGACTACTGGCTTCTCTTAATCGAGAAAAGCTTGAGGAAAGCGGATGGACGGGCCCCCGGCTTGTCGAGGAACTCCGGCATCGGAATGGCTTGCCTGAACGCTGGCATGTCTATCTTTTGGCGCGGTTTGCGCGCACGCTCATGCATGTGTGATCGACCCCCCAGGTTCCTGCCCGACCGGCGCGAAGCGCCGGTCGGGGGAAACCTTTTGCGGTCCGGGAATCGGTGTTCGAGATTCGAGCATTGATTCCCGGACCGCAATCAAGCGATCCGGGAAACAGGGATACTTCGGAATGACTCGTCGAGAAGGTCTTTTGGATCCAGGATGTGGCATCTGCAATATCGAGGACGGCGAGCCTGATCGCCCGGCACGAATTACCGCTATGGACGGAGTCCAGCCTGCTTCAATACGACGCCCTGCGATCATTTCAAGTGGCGCATTCCGAACAAGTTCCGGAATCACGCCAGACGCGGTCGCGCTGGCCGCCGCGGCGGCGCTCGGTGGATTACGCGTTCGTGTGGAGCGGAATGATGCCCCGACAACCGAGCATTGATTGGGCAGGTCAGGTTATCTCACCTCCTCGAGTTCGGAGGGAACCACTCAAGATAGATCAGACCGGCAAGCGGAAAACCCGTCGCAAGCGTTTCCGGCTTCGGGAAGAACATCCTTCGAAGCGTGCGCAGAAGCATTAGTGGAGGTACCGTGCCGGGCGACTTCGTCGCCCGGCATCCACGCTCCTTCAGTCGGCAGTACATTTCGAATGCGGTCACCAGTTGACCGCTTTTTCTTTTCTGATACAACGGGCAGATGAGATCCGTACTCGTACTCCAATTCCGGAAGAATACCGAAACCCGCGCGAGCGAGGAAGCATCGATCCGTCGCGCGGCAGAAAATCTTCCAATCGACTTCTCATTCAGGGACGCGCTTGATGAGACCTCTTCGTGGTCAGCTCCGGAGAGGATTCTCGAACATCAGCATGCGCTCGTGCTCGGAGGATCAGGAGATCTGGATTTCGACGGAGGACGAGATGCTGCCGATGAAGTGCCGATGCTCTCGCGTGCGCTCCTCGAGCGGATGCGTCCGTTCCTTGAGTATGTGTTTCAGAATGACATCCCGACGTTGGGTATCTGCTACGGTCATCAGTTGATCGGAGCCTTCAAAGGTGCCGCCGTGACGAATGACATACAGCAGTCAAAAATGGGTTCACATGCGGTGCGGCTGCTGGTAGACGCGCACGATCATTTCCTTTTTGAAAATTTACCGAACGAATTCTTCGCGCAATACGGGCACAAGGATTCGCTTGATCGGATTCCGGAAGGCGCGACCTTGCTGATGGAAGGGGAGCGGTGCAAGGTCTCCGCGCTCCGGTACGGCAAGAATATTTTCACGACGCAGTTCCATCCGGAGATGTGTGCTGAGGACATCGCGAAGCGCCTCAAGCACTCGCCAGGCTACTTGCCGGAAGGCATCCTCCTCGAGGATATCGTAAAACCGTCTCCGCATGCGGAGACGATCCTCAAGAATTTTTTGAGGACAGTCGCGAGCGATTAACGGCTCAAGACGTCGACCAGCGTTTTCGTAAGTTTTGGTGCAACGGCGGTGTTGAACGTGCGCGCATAGGCAGCGAGATTGCTTTTAAGCAGGCTGTCGAGTGTGATGCCTGCGTTCTCGGAAAGATCCCGGTTCACATGCGCGAGCGTGATCGCGCGGAGGTCGCGATCTTCCGTTTTTTCCGCGTCGGTGCTCGTGACGACGAGGCCGATCGCATCTCCGTTCGCATTGACCACGGTGCCGCCCGACGAGCCCTTCTGCGCGATCACGGTGCCGCCGACCGACATGAGGTCGGCAGTGCCTTTCTGGAGATCGAACGTGTACATCTTCTTGACCGTCGAAATTGCCGAGGCGCTGTACAAATCTTTTTGGATCGTGATGCCTCCCAAGAATCCGGCAGGGTAGCCGGCGACGAGCACATTCGCGCCTTCGGCAGGCTCGTTGATTTCTGGATGGATGAAGGGAACGGGGAAGGAGACGACGAGGTTCGGATCGGTGCGTCCTGTGATGCGGAGAAGCGCGTAATCATGCTCGCCGGTGCCGGTCGGATTCTGCTCGATGAGCGTCTCCTTGTTGTTCGCGATCCACTCCGGCGAGATGTACAGGAGCTCGAGCGTGTACATGTTGCGCGCGGGGCTGCCGGTCCGCGCCACGCACTCGACGTAATTCGGCATGCCGTAATCCTTGAGGAGGAGATACTGGGCGACGTGCGCATTCGTGAGGATCACGCCCTCCGGGCCTATGACGAGTCCGCTCCCAGAAATGGGATTCAGTGACCCGCCGCTTTTCGTCGTGCAGAGGATGTTCACGATGGCGTTCCGGACGGATGCGTTCACGTTCGTAAACGATGACGGGACAGGAGCGGTTTGAATCGGCGGCAGGAACGGTACCGTGATGGTCGTTGTTTCGGCCGGTTTTGTTTCCGTCTTTGGTTTTGTCTCTGGAAGCGCTTTTGGAATCGGTGTCGCTTTCGTGACCTTCTTCGGAGTCGTCGTTGCTCGAATGGTCGATGACGCCACCTCCCCCACTCTTTCAGTGAGAGCGGTCACGATTGTGCTCGTTCCGGTCTGTGAAGTGCTCGTGGCCATGTTCTCGATCGGAGCCATCGGCCCAAACAAGACCATGGTCAGGGTTGTTACGACTGCCGTGAACGATGCAAGAAGTTGTAAGAGGAACGACGTAAACATGGACCCAGTATACCAAAGCCGGCGGGTTGCTTCCGCTTGCCGGTCATCTATGGTACAAACAGTGCACCTCTAGGTCGGAGGAGGGGTCCCTATTCGCCCGCTGTGCCCGAGCTTGTTCGGGACAGTTCTAACCACACACACCATGTCTGATGTCACCACCACTCCTGCGGATGTTGCCGCAGAGGAAGTAGCAGTCGCCCCTGAGGCGGAAGTTGCTGCTGAGGTTGAAGCGGAGGCCCCTGAGGCTGTCGTTGCCGAGGAGGCACCGGCTGCTGAGTAAGCCGACCGACACTCAAAACGGAAGCGCCCCGCGATTTCGCGGGGCGCTTCCGTTTTGGTCAGATTTTGCTAGGATAGCAAAGCGGTCGGGCAGAGACCCCAATTCGCGGGATTAGTTTAATGGTAGAACATCAGTTTTCCAAACTGAGAGCAGGAGTTCGATTCTCCTATCCCGCACAGAAAGAGCGAAGCGATTGAGGGGCAGGATAGGGAGCCGCCTTCGCGCCTCCCGTAGGAGAATCGAAGACCTTTTCGATGCTTCTGAGCGACTCTGTCGCGAGGAAACCGAAAAGGTGTACTGGTCCTGTAAGGACCGATCGGGCAGAGCGTTTCAAGCAAGACAAAATGTTTAGCACCTGTGACCGATTCTCCTATTTCTGGTATGCAGTACCATATATAAACACCTGTAACGTTATTCCTGTTTACACAAAGCCGCCGGTCGCGAAGCGACCGGCGGCTTTGCTTTGTACCCCACCTATCTACACTCCCTTTCCTCCGTCACCTTCAGTCGCAGGCCGGACCTGGATGGGACTCGGCACGCCGTCCGACGGAAGCTCCGTTTCGAGGACGCCGTGTCGTTCCTCATACTCTTTCATGTTTTTCTGGAGCAAGAGGAGGAACCGCTTCGCATGTTTCGGTGACAAGATGTAGGGCGCGATGTGGTCGCCCGAACGGAGGACGAAATAGACTTCCTCGCCGGATGGTGGCAAGAGAAGTGCGATGTTGTCGCAGTAGATCCGTTCAGGTTCCATATGTTTTTCTGGCGGCATGCTGTGTGTGCTTATCGAATACCTGTTCTGTATGCGCCCATTTTGAAACGATGTCAACGGAGGATTCGTATGCTAGGATACCCCCAGCCATAGAAAGAAAGGAGTCACCCTATGAGTACGGCCGAAAGACAGACCGCGTTGATTGTAGGAGGTACTTCCGGCATAGGTTTCGAGCTCGCCTTGAAGCTCGTCGGAACTCACGATGTCATCGTGACGGGACGTCATAACCCAAACCGGCAGGATCTCGAATATCTCCCTCTGAATCTGGATGGACTGCAGGTGAATGCAGACATTGCAAAAGTCTGTGCCACTCTTCCGAAGATAGACTGTTTCATATATGCCGCTGGGTATCAGCAACCTCAGACAATTGCCGGACTTACAGAGCGAGACATTGATTCGATGACGAGCGTCGGCTTCACCGCCTGCGCAAAAATTATTGCACGGATACTACGCGAGCAGGACCACTTGCCGGGGCTCATACTGATCAGTTCTTCTGCACAGTGGAAGCCGCTCGAGCGACATATTCTGTATCGGGTCACGAAGCATGCGCTCGGGTATCTTGGTGAGTGCCTCTCACTCGATCCCGCTATCAGCAAGGTCCTGGTGTTCGGACCTGGTGGGGTGAACGGTACGGGATTCCGCAAAGACCACGTACCTGGATACATGGACGCGTCGGTAGTGGCAGATGCAATACTATATGCGTTCAATGAGGACATCCCCGGTGCTCCATTCAAGTACCGTGAAGTAGAGATGCCCCATGATACCGGCATTCCGCGCACACATCAGTGCCGTTAAGATCTCGCGCACACCTCTCTCTGGGCAACCAGCGAGAGGTGCTTTTTTGATACTCGCCAAAATTTTTGGGAAGCGTAGACTGAATGCATGCAACCGCTCGCTGCAAAGATCAGGCCGGAATCACTCGACGACTATGTAGGGCAGGATCATTTGGTCGGGGCAGGGAAGCCGCTCCGGATCGCGATCGAGAACCAGCACCGCTTCTCATTCATCCTGTGGGGCCCGCCCGGTTCCGGAAAGACGACGCTCGCGCGCATCTATGCACGTGCGCTTGATGCACACCTCCATGAGCTCTCTGCTGTCTCTGCCGGCAAGGAAGATATCCGTCAGCTCTTGAAAGAAGATACGGGCGGCAAGCCGCGCGTGCTTTTCCTCGATGAGATCCATCGGTTCAATAAAGCGCAGCAGGATTTTCTCTTGCCGTATGTCGAGTCGGGCGAGATCACCTTGATCGGCGCAACGACCGAGAATCCGAGTTTTGAAATCATCCCTGCGCTCCTTTCGCGGGCGCGCGTGTTCGTGCTCTACGCGGTCTCGCCGGACGGCATGCGCCGCATACTGCATCGTGCCGGATACGACATCCCCGACGAAGCGCTCGACTGGCTCGTGGAGATGGCGAATGGTGATGCGCGCGCCGCGCTCTCCGTTCTTGGAAATGCGAAGGAGCTCTACGGCGACATCACGCTGTCGTCGCTGAAGGAATCGCTGCAGTCCACCTTCCTCCGGTACGACAAGAAGGGTGAGGAACACTACGATACCGTGAGCGCGTTCATAAAAAGCATGCGCGCCTCGCAACCCGACGCCGCGCTCTACTATCTGTCGCGCATGCTCCAGGGCGGCGAGGACCCGAAGTTCATCGCGAGGCGCATGGTCATCTTCGCGTCCGAAGACATCGGGCTCGCCCAGCCGACCGCACTCGTCGTCGCAAACGAAGTCTTCCGCGCGTGCGAGATCATCGGCCTTCCGGAATGTGCGATCAATCTCGCGCACGGCGTCGCGTATCTCGCGCTCGCCAAGAAGGACCGGTCGGCATACGATGCGCTCCGCGAAGCGGAAGCAGATGCGAAGAAGCACGGCAATCTCCCGATTCCGCTTCCGCTCAGGAATGCGCCGACCAAGCTCATGAAAGACCTCAAGTATGGAAAGGGGTACGAGATGTACAGTGCCGAATCATTCCTGCCTGAAAAATTAAAAGGAAAGAAATATCTGAAGGACGGCGTTCCGAAATCAAAGAAGAAGCCGGATGCTGACATATGAACAAGCGGCCCGCCTGGAAGGCGGGCCGCTTGTTTCGAAAAGAGATGGATGCTATTTGACAGCGTCCTTGAGGGCCTTTGCAGCGCGGAACTTCGGTACGCGCATCGAGGGAACCTTGATGGATTCACCGGTGCGCGGATTGCGGCCGGTGCGTGCCGGACGGACCTTCGTTGAGAAGATGCCGAGTCCTGCGATCGAGACTTCGTCGCCTGCCTTCAGGGTCTTCACGATTGATTCGATGACCATTTCGACTGCGCGCTCAGCATCCGCTTTCGTGGTGCCGATGACGCCCTGTACTTTTTCTGCGAGATCTTGTTTGTTCATTGCATTTTTCTTAAAAAAGAATAAACCGTCGACCCAACCTGCACTCTTCTTGGCGGTGTGCCGGTACGGGGTGCCTTGAGGCAGTGCCCGACCCTAAAAGAATTATATAGTAGGCCATTTTTCACGCAATACATAGCCGTTTGCCGGGAAATTCATACTGCGCCTGTCAAATCGGAGCCGGCATAGCGGCGCTTGTGCCCCCTTTGACTCTCAAGGTATGCTTATTTCCTATGAAACTTGGAATCTCAGGGGCAAAAGGCAGTTTTTCAGAGGAGGCGGCTGGTGAATACTGTAGAAAAGAAGGGATCGGGGACGCAGAGATCCAATACCTGGTGAGTGTCGAGAATGTGCTCGAATCGGTAGAAAATGGCTCTATAGAGCTGGGAATTTTCCCTATCGAGAACTCGAACGGGGGCATCGTCATCGAAGCAGTCTACGCCATGGCCAAACACCGCTTCTCAGTCCTCAAGATGTTCGAGATCGACGTCCACCACATGCTCCTTGCGCTTCCGGGTACCAATCCCGACCAGATCACCCTCATTACTTCCCACGATCAGGCCTTGAAGCAGTGCCGGATGTACTTGAAACGGAAATGGCCGAGTGTGGATATCCAACCCTATCCGGACACCGCGAAGGCCGCAAAAGACCTTTCCGAAGGAAATCTGCCGAAAACGGCCGCGGTCATCGCCCCCAAGTCTTGCGCTGCACTCTACAAACTCGACATTCTTGAAGAAAGCATCCAGGATCTCAAATTCAACTTCACGACGTTCGTCGCGGCGGCTAAATAGTGTGTGTTTCTCATAAAAAAGTCGCGGGCGCCCAGGGCGCCCGCTTCTACTTTTTCGTCTTGTTGAACCTGAGAGTAGTTGGCGTCATTCTGCCTCTGACGTAGATGTCCATCTCTGCGTACTCTAAAACATGAGGGTCAGCGTTCGTCATATCCATGTGGATCGCGCACATGCGTGTGAATATCCCAGTCTCCTCGAGGTGTGTGATCACGATCACGTGGGGAAGTGGGAGCACCTTCTCTCGAAATAGGACTGTCGATTCAGCCCAATTTGTGTCTATACGCCAGAGTTTGCGTATGTCCAACCCCCCAAAGACCCTGGAAACGATTTCGGCGGTCTCAATACCGCGACCCCATTCGGAGCAGATGATGACCGGATTTGTTTCGAGAAAGAATCGACGTGCGAATCGTGCTGAAAACAGTATCTCGTTCCTGCCGTATGGAGTGACCGCGTCATCCCAGTCCTGACCATGCCGCAGGATAGCAGCGATTTCCATGTGCCTGTCCTCCTTGGTGCTCGGACAAAGATGCCATTTCATGCGAAGGAAGTCAATTCATTGACAACATACAAAGCCCCGCCAGCGCAAAGCGCTGGCGGGGCTTTGGTACGGTCACTATCTTGCCATCTCGAGCACGCGCTGTTCGCGGATGACCAAGACGCGGATTTCTCCTGGGTATTTGAGCTCCTGTTCAATCTTGAGCGCGATATTGCGCGCGAGATCGCGTGCTTCAAGGTCAGAGATCGCATCAGGACGTACAAACACGCGGATTTCGCGGCCCGCCTGGATCGCATACGCTTTATCGATCCCATTGAATGAGTTCGCGATCGCTTCGAGGTCAGCAAGGCGCTTGATGTAGTTCTCGACGGAATCGCGGCGCGCGCCCGGGCGCCCGCCCGAAATCGCGTCCGCAACCTGCACGATCACCGATTCGATGGTGTCATACGGATATTCCTCGTGATGGGCGCGCATCGCGTGGATGATGGCCTCGCTCGCGCCGAATTTCTGGAGGATGCGGATGCCGATCTCGACATGCGAGCCCTGGACCTCATGGTCGACCGCCTTCCCGAGATCATGGACGAGCGCGCCTGCCCGCGCGACCGCTGGGTCAGCGCCGAGCTCTGAGGCCAGCATGCCTGAGATGTGCGCCATTTCAACCGAGTGCTGGAGGACATTCTGGCCGTAGCTGGTACGGAAGTAGAGGCGGCCGAGGACCGCGAGAATGCGCGGGTCGAGGTTGAGGACTCCGGCTTCGTACGCTGCCTGCTCGCCTTTTTCCTTGATAATGCGGCCAATCTCTTCTTCAGCTTTCCGTACCATCTCCTCGATCTTCGCAGGCTGGATGCGTCCATCGAGTATGAGGTTCTCGAGCGCGATCCGCGCGATCTGCCGGCGGACCGGGTCGAAGGATGAAAGGGTGATGGTACCTGGGGTATCGTCGATGATGACTTCGACGCCGGTCGCACGCTCGAAGGCCTTGATGTTGCGGCCCTCCTTGCCGATGATCTTTCCCTTGATCTCATCGTTCGGGATGGTGATGGTGGTCGTGAGCACGTCCGAATTCACTGAATTCCCGAGCCGGTGGATGATCGAGGTCAGGATTTCCTGCGCCTTCTTTTCCAACTTCTCCCGTCCGACGCCTTCGAGCTTGCGCATGCGGATGCCGAGGTCTTCCTCTTCCTCGCGCTCGATGCGCTTCATGAGCTCGTTCTTCGCTTCTTCGGTCGTGAGCTTCGCAACGCGCTCAAGTGCTGCATGCTGCTCCTCTTCCGCCTTCGCGATCTTCTCGCGGATGACCTTGATCTCCTCGATCTTCGATTTCACATGCTCGACTTCGCGCGTCACATCATTCTGGCGCTGCTCGAGGGTCTCCTCCTTCTTGATGAGGCGCTGCTCGCTCTTCTTGATCTCGTCTTCCTTTTCTTTCAATTCCGCGAGCTTCGCCTTCGCGGCGATCTCGCCCTTCCGCTCGCCTTCGTCGGTCAGCCGCTTCGCCTCCTCCTTGGCTTCGAGCATCATCTTCTTGATCTCGAGCTCGACCGAACCCTTCTTCCCGAGGGAGACGATCAGGCGGAGGAAGTAGCCGAACCCTATGCCGAAGAGGCCAGCGAGGCCGAGGAGCATCAGTATTAATTTTAGGGACATAGTGCGTCAGAACTTGCCGACACAGAGCATCCACTTTCAAACGTATCGCAAAATTTCCACGCGCGGTGAAGCAAGAAAAACCATATGTGGAGCGTTCATTTGAAGCATAGGCTAGAGGTAAGCAAGTTTGAGATTACAATATTTCAAATAAGGACAGCATCCTCGTTGGCGGTCAGGAGAGAGGGAGTCCGGGTGATACCGGCCGTCCATCACTTCGTCGGAGACATCAAGGATACATTCACACTGTACCAGTTTTTCCGGCTTTTTCAACAAACCCCCGCCCATAGCCTCGAGGGCTAAGGGCGGGGGTTTCGGCGACTCCCTGAAAGGAAACCCTATTTCTTCGACTTGTGGATCTCGTCGATGATGCCGTATTTCTTTGCCTCGTCCGCGTCCATGAAGTAGTCACGGTCGACGTCCTTCTCGATCTTCGAGAGCGGCTGGCCGGTAGCCTTCGAAAGCATCTTGTTGAGGCGGTCCTTGGTCTTCAGGATCTGCTTCGCGGTGATCTCGATGTCAGTCGCCTGGCCCTGCGCGCCGCCCCATGGCTGGTGGATCATGATTTCGGCGTTCGGGAGCGCGTAGCGCTTGCCCTTGGCACCGCCGGCAAGGAGGATGGCCCCGCCTGAAGCCGCGATGCCGACGCAAACCGTCGCGACATCCGGTTTCACGTAGTTCATGGTGTCGAGCATGGCCAGGGTCGCGGTCACCGAGCCGCCCGGAGAGTTGATATAGAGGAAGATGTCTTTCTTCGCATCCTCGCTCTCAAGGAAGAGAAGTTGGGCGATCACGAGGTTGGCGGTCGTATCCTCAATCGGGCCGCCCATGAAGATGATGCGGTCGCGGAGCAGGCGGGAGTAAATGTCGTATGCGCGCTCGCCAAATGGCGACTTCTCGATGACGGTGGGTACCAGATAGCTCATATATTGAATGATTAGGTGGCTAGTCGTGTCGTTCGTGTGGGCAGTGTATCAAATTCCGCTAATTTCGGGAATCCAAAAGAAGAATGCCCGGGCGCTGACGCGCCGGGGCACACATGCCGACATATTTAGAATTCCGCCGTTCTCACCGAGCTCCGGGGACCAATGCTCGGAACCTCCTCGATCGTAGAGTACAGACAATCGATGCGGCGGATTACTTCCGCAGTGCCGACTGCCCACTGGTGAGTGACCCACCCGTCTCCTTCCCAAATCTGCATATTGCTTCCGAAGAAAGTGGGGAGGATGCGCATGTACAAAAGTGGGAGACGAGCATGATCGTGCTCTTCAGCGTACGGATTCCGCGTCCGTAGATCAAGGAAGACCACGATGCCTTCGGCGACCACCCACTTTCCGTCCACGCGCGTGTGGACCGGAGAACCCTCGATTTCCCAGGACACCGTTTGCCCGCGCTGCCTTATGCGCACGCTTGCTCGCCGCTCGAGGTTGTCGAGCGAGGCTAAGAGCGTTCCTTTGAGAATTTCAGCAGACCGGGTGGCGGTTCTCTTGAGAAGCCAGAATTTGAACCGATTTTGTACCTGCTGTATGCCTCCGAATCGTATAGCCGCACCAATGGCCGTGGAAAATATCCCGAGAAAAAAAGCATAGTACGAGAATATGCCCCCTCCGTAGCCGATTCCGTCCCGATAGAGGGGAAAGCCGAGCAGCACGGCACCAAGAAATAAGGGTCCATAGCCAAAATCTCGTGTTTGCATCGGAAAGTCCTCCAACCACCGCCCCCAATAGCGGGGCCGATATCTGGTCTGAGGTGACTATACCTTCAGCGCCATTAATTTCAATAGGCAAGCTACTTGACTCTGACGTTGCGTGATAGTTTATGCTCTGGTAGGGTGAGGTCGTCACTCAATATAGGAGTATCAGCCGGAGTCTCGCATCGACATGTACTACACCGTCCAACAACTTGCTACGCTCGCGAATATCAGCGTGCGCACGCTCCATCACTACGATGCGATCGGGCTTTTGCGGCCCTCGCGCGAGGAGAAGAACGGCTACCGCCGCTATGGGGAGGCAGAACTCCTTCGGCTCCAGCAGATACTCTTCTTCCGAGAGCTCGATTTTCCGCTTCCGGAGATAAAAGTAATCCTTGCTTCACCCACCTTCGACATGCGGGCAGCGCTCCGGGACCAGCGGAATCTCATCGAGATCAAGAGGAAACGTCTCACCGACCTCATGCAGACGATCGACGAGACGATTACCAGACTCAATACCAACAGCAATATGGACGACAAGAAACTCTATGACGGGTTCGATACCGGGGAGCAGGATCAATATGCGGACGAGGTGAAAGCGCGCTGGGGCAACACCGAAGCATACAAGCAGTCCAAGGAACGGACCAAGAACTGGACCAAGGCCGACTACGATCGGCTGAAGCAGGATGCTGACACCTGGATGAAAGCATTCGTGCTTGAGGTGCCGAAAGGCGCGAAGAGCCCGGAGGTGCAGAAGATGATCGCCGAGCATTACAACGCGCTCCGCAAATTCTACGAGCCGAACCTCAAGATGTACCGCGGCCTCGCCGACATGTACGTCGATGATCCGCGTTTCAGTGCCTACTATGAGAAGTACATGCCCGGGCTCGCGCTCTTCATGCAGGAGGCGATGCATTTCTACGCGGATACTGAGGAGGCGAAGCAATAAGCCGAAGACCCCGGCAAAACAAAAAGCCCTTCAGGGCTTTTTGTTTTGCCGGGGTCTTCGGCTACCGATAGTACGCCGCCTTCTCGTCTTCCGGCTCTTCGAGCGAGTTGTAGTCGATCAGGATTTCCTCGTCAGCCGCGATGTCGCGTGCAGCGAAATAGAGGAAGTCCGTATGGATCGCATTCGGCTCTTTCGAATGGTTCAGATACCAGCCGATCTGCATCTTGCCGAAATCCATCGGGCAGTGGAGCTCATTACCTTCGATGATGCAGTGCTGGATGAATGATTCCGGGATATCGCTCCGCTTCAAGATGCGTACTTCCTCGCCCGCGTCGGCATGATCGCCGAAGAGTCGGAGCGGAGCGCCCTTTGCGATTGCATGGGTCGCGAAGACGCCGACGCCGTGAGCGCCGGGCCTGAGGACGAATGAGAATTCAGTGGTCGTTGTTTCCATGAGGTCAGTATATACAATCCCCCGCCGTTTTTGCTTCGCAAAAACGGCGGGGGATTGTATTTCCTCTAACTATCGAATCCCGCTGTCACACGAGATATGCGCCTCGGTCGCTTGTCCTGCGGTGACGGTTATCATCACATCCATGCAACTCGGAAGCACTTCAGCAGCTATGGGGTGGAGCGTGTATGCGCCTGGGGCGAGCGATACCATGAACCTGCCGGACTTGTCGCTTTTCACGGTCCCTGCGAGTACCATCGACTCCTGCCGATATATCTCAATTGTGGTGGAGTACGGCCGCGGCGCGCAGCCTGGCTCCGGCGGCACCCTCTCGACAGGGCATGTCGGCGAGACATCGACAAGACCGGTCACATCGCCCTTGGCGACGGTGCTGCCGATGCGGCCGGTAGTGCCTGCGGAGGTGCCAGGGCACTCAGCAAAGCTGCAGTTCGGGCCCGTGCGTCCAACGGAGCTTCCATCGGGGCATATCTTCGCATCAGCATCGCAGACCTGGCCGCCGATTACGTCCGGTCCGGGTGCCATCGCGTGACGGACGCTCGCACCATAGAGGGCGAAGATGCCGACACAGAAGAGAAGGAGTCCCGATACGATGATGCCGAATAAATGCTTGTGGTTCATTGGATTTCGATTGATCCTTCAACGGCGGCGCCAGCTCCCGGACACTCAGCAAAGCTGCAGTTCGGGCCCGTGCGGCTTACATAACTTCCATCCGGGCACTGCTTCGCGTCCTGTGTACAGATCTGACCGCCCGTGAATTCCTCGGGACCATTTCCTATCCCGCGATTTACCTTTGCCGCATAGAGCGCGAGGACGCCGACCCCGAAGAGAAGGAGGCCGACCACGATCATGATAAAGAGTGAATGAGGCTTCATGCGGGTCATACGATTCAAGATTACGAAATAAGGGTACTAAAATATCCCTGCGAGAAATATGCACCTGCGAGGCCGACAATGACCGCGACGACGAAGTACGCGAAACTCTTGAGAGTCCGGACCGACGACAGCTGCCTGACGACCATGCCCCCCAAGGGAGCAAGGATGATGTACGGGGCCGCCATTGTCGCGAATCCGTATGCCGCCATCTGTCCGCCATTATAGCCTGAGAGCTTGATAATTTCCCCGGCCAGCTTCGATCCATACTCGAGGACCTCCTTCGGGCCGAAGAAGAGCATGAGACCGGCAACGAATCCGAACGCGATATTGATAATGATGCTGAGCAGGTTAGTTTCATCCGGAGACGCGAACGCATTCGGCATCATGGGGTTCATCTGGAACGGGTCCATATAGGTAGAGTATATTGGCGAACCACTGTTTCAGGAACAGGCGTTATGCACCGAGAGGGGGAGCATTGCATGCGCACCCGTTCGGCATATACTGTCGGCATATGGAAACAAACACACAGATGGTGCCGCACAACATGGTGACGACAGGCTTCGAGCTCCCGGAGCACAAGGTCATTAAGAACCTCGGGATGACGCGGGGGATTGTCGTCCGCTCGCGCTCGATCATCGGCTCGATCGGTGCCGGCCTCCAGACCATCCTCGGCGGAGACATCACCCTCTTTACCAGTCTCTGCGAGAAGACGCGCGAGGATGCGTACAATCTCATGCTCCAGCATGCTGCTGCAATGGGCGCGAACGCGGTCATCGCGGCCCGCTATGACGCCACCGAGCTCGGCGGCGGCATCACCGAAGTCCTCGCGTACGGCACGGCAGTTGTTGTGGAGTCGAAATAGTTTCCGTACGTTTGAAACGGCAGAAGCCCGCGCGTGAGCACGGGCTTCTGCCGTTTCAACACATCCAAAATAGAAAGCCCCGGATGCGTGCGCATCCGGGGCCACTTCACGATCTCGATTCAGCTTCCAGTGCGGACGGTTCTCCCGCCATCGATCACTTGAAGTTGAGTGGAACTATTCGGCGCGAGTAGTTGGTTATAGAGACTCTCCAGAGCCGCAATCGCCTTCGGGTAGGTGGGATACTCGCTCCAGCTCTTCCCGTCCCAGATCCACCACGTACGTCTTTCCGAAATGGTGCTCGAGTTAAGCGGGAGCACTTGCACCCGGATCAATTCCTGCGCCCTCTGAAGAGGATCGCCGTTGCTGTTTCCGGGGTCCGGCACCTTGTAGGTGAGGGAGATACGGAACTCTTCACCTTGGAGCCACTGCCTGGTACTGCTCCGGCGGTCGAGTAGTGCGACGGGGATGCCGACGCACTTCAAGTGGATTGATGTCGAATGGGGGAAGTTGGCCTCCCATCGTTTCTCGACTCCCCTGGAGAAATCGACCAAGGCTTCCTCAAGAAGTACCGCGGTCCGTTTCGCCGCATATGATCGTTTGAAATACCCGAAGGTGTTTCGGAACATCCGGGCCCACTTGGGGTACGTGGCACTAGCGAGCGACATGCCAGCCAATGTCCAGGTGTGCCAAGTAAAGCCACCTGACCAGGTCCACTTGGCGGTAGAGGCGAAGAGAAACCCAAGCAGGATTGAACCCATGATGTAGGCATTCTGCTCAACCCAGTCACGCAGAGCGTCCATTCACATTCCTCCAGTCGGGCCGACCTCACCACGAGGTGGCGTCTGAATCTGTCAGGATTTTGACATATTCCTAAGAAATGTCAAATAGTCGGAGCTTTACGGCACGTAGATTTCCTCGATCTTCGTCACGATGTTCCCTTGGACCGTGAGGTGGTAGGGAAGGGTGTTCCAGTGGAGGGACTTGTCGTCGATGAGCTTGGCGAATGCCGCAATGTCGATCTCGTGCGGAGCGACACCCTTGGTCTCCATGTCCAAGGTCTGCATGATGACTTTCGCAGACGGGCTGGTCTCATAGAGAAGCGGGGTCGAGGTCGACGGGTTGTCGATGAAGTAGTCATTCGGGAGGCATTCATCGCGTGTTTCCTCGGTACAGACGCCGGCCCGGATCGCCGCATCCTCGCCCGCCTTGCCCGAAAGCCACTCGGCTTCATCAAACGCGATCCGGACATCCTTCGAGGTATCAACGTAGCGGATGAATCCGAGCGTCGTGGTCGCGCTCTCAGTGTCCTCAGGAGTCGGCACCTCAGCCTGCTGCTTGAGAGTGTTCGCATACCAAAACCCAGCTCCAGCGATGCAGAGGATGAAAAGCGAAGCAGATAGAAAAAAGCGTTTAGACATGTACAAAGTCTAAACGCTTTTCCAAAGACTGGCTATAGATTCTAATCAAGCAATTTGAAGCTTTTCCAGATCCGATCAAGATCTGCCATCGGAATTCCGCGTGTCGTTATGCGGTAAAAATATCCTTTCCAAATGAAAAGTGTTGTGCGCTCCTCATCTTGCTCAGCCACGGTATGTACGGGATCTTTGGACATGTCGAACTTCCTCGTCAACGCAGGAACGCCAGAAACGGTCGTCTGCCCGATAAGATAATTTTCTTCATTGCCAACCCAGTGGTGGTATTCATCCGACAGTGATCCAGTCGCTGCTTGGGAGTTTACGGTAAGGATCCTCTCCTTCCCGGTCATATCATTTGCAATGAGCGCATAGGATGTATATTGATTCGGGTCGCCTTCGCCTACTAACATGCCGGAGGGGCGAAATTCCATATCGGAAGGCGCGTCAACGGAAAAGTGAAGAAAGTCATTTTTGTAGCGAACCCATTCACTAGAGAGCTGGGTGGATGACCCAGTGAATGATGTCGGAAGTTCATCTGCGCGTAATGTCCGACTTCCTTGCATACTCACACTCTGTGGAGCCTTACCAGAGTTCATTTTTGCAGCGAAATAAATAATACCCCCTGCGATAACGAGGGCCCCGAGAAAAATAAATGTAGCGACGCTGAGGTTTGATTTTTTCATGTGGATGCAATGATAGCAATAAGAAATTTTGGATTTAAAAAAAGTAGTTGCCCTATCTTACATGGAACTTAATGCAATTCGACATGTCCAAATGGTGATTTTTCCACTCTAACGCAAGGCAATGTCTGGGCAATTTCGTTGATCGTTTCCAATTGCGCTTGGCTCTTGGATGGGGGCCATGCTCCCTCAATCGACAATGCCCATTCACCCACATCCTCCAAAACATAAGTGTAAGTCACTATTTTTGCACCTCGTTTCTCGTGGATGATGATGGTTTGCGTCGTAACCTCTTTGATGGAGTCAACCAACTGCTGAACGACCTCACTGCGTGCATCTGGTGGAATTTCAAAAATAATGCTTGGCGCGTCAGCAGTTGTTGCTCGGTCGTAGTAGGAAGTCACTACTGCAATATTCCTTGAGTCAATTTTCTTACTGGTGATTGATTTCCAGATTGCAATAATTATTCCGTCTCGCACTATTTCCCACATTGCTGAATCTATATCAGCTTGAATGTGAGCAATGGCCCAGTCTTTTATAGGAATGAGTATTGTTATGGCGTGGGAAGCGAAGTCCACCAGACCTATCATTTCTGCGCTCACCCCTCCTCCATATCCATGGGTATGCCAATTTAGCTCGTATTGATACTTCCCATCTATGTGTTCTTTGGCATGCTCAACAGCCGCATCATCCACAATTGTCACCTCCAACCCCGTTTGTTTTGAGGTCAATTCAGAGACTAAGGGTGTAAGTAGGGAGTTCTCGATTTTTATGCGAAGTTTCAAGTCCCCGTTGCCAATAATGTTCTGGGCCGATTCTCTTGCCGCCTCAAGTTCTGCGTAATATTTTTGTGAAAAATCAAACACTCTAGCAGATTTTCGCTGTTCTAGGATACGGAGTAAAAAATTTTCGAGTTGTTCAAAAATTCGCATATATTCGTAAACAGGCCTCCTTGCGGAAGCCTGTTTCTTTTCTACTCTTCTTTTTTGTCAGCTTTGCCTTCGAGGATTTCAAACACTTTCTCGTTACGCATGATGGTTTCGACGTACATGCGGACCGAGTCGGGGTTTGCTTCCTTGTAGTGCTCGAGGACGTGGTTCACGTCGCGGGCGACCTTGTCCTCAGGGAGGAGGATGGTCTCCTTCTCGCTGATCGCGTTCAGGATGAGCTGGAGCTTGGCGCGCTTCTCGGCTTCTGGCTCCCATTCCTTGCGGATGTCCTCAGGCGATTTGCCGAGGTGCTGGAAGTAGGTTTCCGGCTCGACGCCCATGCGCTCGATCTCGGAGCGGAACTCGCCCATCATCTTGTCGAGCTCTGAGTCCTTGAGGATCTTCGGGAGGGCGATCGTTGCTTTCTCGACGAGCGCTTCGACGATGGCGAGGCGACGCTTCTCCTTTTCCTTCATTTCTTTCTCGGATTTGATGTTCTCACCAATCTTGGTGCGGAACTCGGCGACGGTGCCGAATGAGCCGAGCTTCTGGACGAACGCGTCGTCGAGCGCAGGAAGGTCCTCGTCCTTGATGTCGCTGCCGTCGTGCGCGCCGTGTTCGCCGGCTTCGTGACCTTCTTCGTCCTCATGCGCGTGATGCTGCTCGTAGTGCGCCATGCGGCGGCGGATGGCGAGAATGGCCTCATCCACTTCTGCTTCGGTTGGGTCGGCGACCGTGCTCTCCATCTTCTTCACGATCTTCTCGGAGATTGCCTTGTAGTCGGGGAGCTCGAAGGTCGGGACGACCGCCGTTTTCGCGACGAAGGAGACGGGGTTGCCGCGCGCGAGCTTGGTGATCGAGATATGCGGCCGGCCGATCACATCGAGCTCGTTGTCGATGATGATCGCGGGATACACGTCGGCGAGCGCTCGCTCGGCCATTTCTTCCATGATCGCCATCTCGCCCACCTGCTTCACGAGCACCTCCTCAGGAACATGTCCTTTGCGGAAGCCGTCGATCTCTACCCGCTCGCTGACATACTTCACGGCCGCCTTCCGGTAGCTGTTGATGACTTCGACCGGGATATCGCCGCGGATTTCAAGCTCTGACTGCTCGAGCTTGATGATCTCGAGGTTGGTATATGGCTGATTTCCTGGCTTCTTTACTTCGTTTGTTTCCTCGTGTGAGTCTTGCATAGGCCCGACTATAGCAGAAAAACCACGCGCCCGTCCATGTGTGGACGGGCGCGTGGTTTTCGTCTATTTCAGGTCGTGGACACTAGTTCCCGGACGTAGTATTGACTCCCTGCATGTCGCCATCGAGCGATTCGACATTGGTTGCGTTCAAGTCTGCTTCGATCGATGAGGTCTCGTCTGACGAGCTCTGCGTTTGAAGGGCTTTCACTGCCGGATCCTCTGAAGCGCCATTGCTGGTGCTGGTCGGCGGCGTCTGCGCCTTCTGATCTGGGACCGCACTGTTCTGCTCGTCGGAGAGCATCTGCTGGTTGAGGCGCATGCCCCAATAGTAGAGGCCTCCGATCGCGACCAGTGCGACGATGATGATCGCGCCGATCATCTGGCCGACGCTCGAGGAACCTTTCGGTGCCTCTGGAGGGGCGGCAGGCGGGACCATCATGTTCGGCACGCTGGTCGCCGGGGCAGGGGTTGGCGCTGCGGGAGCCGGAGCTACTCCTGGGGCGGAAGGCGTTTGTTCGTCCATAGCGGATGTTTTACGGATTTTTAATACTATTCACCGGCATGCTCACCCTCATTGCTCTCCCTAGTCGTCGTCGCGGTCGGAGCTTTTTTCTTCGGTTCGAACGTTTTGAGGAGTCGGACGGCAGCTTCGAGCTCGCTCTGCGCTGTCTTCAGGTTCCCCTTGATGCTCTCGACAAGGTCGCGCACCTTCGAGAACTCGCCTTCAGGATCATCGGATGCAATCACGGTGGCGAAAGTCGTCTTGATGTTCCCGATGCTCGACTGTGCTGCCGCAAGCGCTGCGCGGGCAGTGATGACATGGGACTTCGCTTCCCCGACATCCTTGCCGTCGGCTTCAAGCTTCGCGATCCGTGAATCGATACGGTCTGCGATCTTGAGGAGGCGGCCGTACGCGACATCGAGGCGCGCGGCGACATGGCTCACTTCATCGGCAACCTTCGCCTTTATGCGCTCCCTTGTCGACGACGCGATCTTCTGCCACATCTCCTGGCGCTTCTCGCGAAGCTCATCGAGCGGTCCGCCGTTCCCCTTCATCTGGCCAGGGAATACTGCTGGCCGCGTGCCGGTCGCCATGCCCGGCTTGGTCGTTGAGGCCATGCGCATGCGCATCTCCTTCTCGCGCATTTCCATCATATTTGAAGCCGTCGTTGATGCTTGGATCTTCTTCAACATCTCTGGGGTCGGCTTCTGGAGCGGACGATTCGTCGTTGACCCTTCTGATCCCCTTGCCGGCGGCATCGGAGGCGGGGGTACGTCGCCCTCAACATGGTCTCCGCCAGTCCGTGCTCCCGTCGGAGGCTTCGCGGTGGCCGCTCCCGGACACTTCGCGAATTCGCAGTGCGGGCCGGTGCGTCCGACGGCGCTGCCGTCTGGACACATCTTCGCTTCCGCGGTACAGATTACGCCGGCACTCGCGTCGGCGTCCGCCGTCTCGTCAGCAAGCGCGAACGATACGCCGAACAAAAAAACAAATCCAATGGACAGGAAAGTACTGCCCAGTACGCGCATTCTCGTCATAGCTATTACCTTAGTAGTAAGAATCTTCTCAGAGATTGAAAAGATCGGGAACCAGTGGTGTTGTATGTAGTATACAAACGAGCGCTCGCATATGCGAGCGCTCGTTTGTTGATAACTCAGGGGTTTCGCCTACTTCGCGAACTTCTCGTTGTAAAGCTCGAGGCTCTTCTCGAAGTCCTTCTTTGCGTCAGCGGCGCCGCGGAAGCCCTTTACCTCCACTTCCTTGTTCTGGAGCTTCTTGTAGGTCGAGAAGAAGTGCTCGATTTCCTTGAGGGTGTGCTTGTTGATGTCGGAAAGGTCCTTCACATCGCTCCACCGTGGGTCTTTGACCGGCACGGCGATTATCTTGTTGTCGGATTCGCCGTCATCCACCATGTCCATGACTGCGACTGGCCGGACGCGGACCAGGATGCCGGGCGCGAGCGGGTAGGTCGTGAGGACGAGCGCGTCGAGCGCATCCTCGTCGTACCAGTACGACTGCGGAATGAAGCCATAATCGAACGGATAGTCCTGGGAAGTATGCATCGCGCGGTCGAGGGCGATCAAGCCCGTTTCCTTGTCGATCTCGTACTTGTTCTTCGAGCCCTTCGGGATCTCGATGATGACATTCATCTCGTCAGCCGTTCCCGGCTTCACATCGTGCCAATAGTTCATAGTTCTAGTCTTTAAGTGCTTAGTCTGTAGTCTATAACCAGTCCTTTGGAGGAGAAAGGGGGATTACTCCTCGGTTTTCTCTGCTGCTGCCTCCTCAGTCGCGGCTTCTGCCGGCGCTTCCGGGGCGGCTTCCTCTTCCGAAGCTTCATCTGCGGCTACGGTCGGCGCTTTTGCGGAGTGGATGTCGATCTTCCAGCCGGTCAGCTTTGCGGCGAGGCGGACATTCTGTCCGGCCTTGCCGATCGCGAGAGACTGCTGGTCTTCCGCGACCTCGACGAGCGCGCGGTGCGCGCCGTCGTCGATGACGACATTCATGACCTTTGCAGGGGAGAGTGCGTCCTCGACGAACTGCTTCTGGTTCTCAGACCACTCGATGATGTCGATCTTCTCGCCACCGAGCTCGCTCATGACGGTCGAGACGCGCACTCCGCGCTGGCCGACGAGGGAACCGACTGGGTCGATGTGGGTATCGGTCGACGCGACGGCGATCTTGGAGCGGCTTCCCGGCTCGCGGGCGATCGCCTTCACGACGACGGTGCCGGAAACGAGCTCAGGCGCCTCGAATTCGAAGAGCTTCTCGAGGAATTTCGGGTGTGAGCGTGAAAGGCGGAGGAAGACGCCGCGTGGTCCTTCCTCGACATTGTAGAGGTAAGCGCGGAGGCGCTCTCCCTGGCGGAATCGCTCGCCGGGGATCTGTTCGTCATACGGGAGGATGCCGGTCGCGCGGCCAAGGTCGATGTAGATGTTGCCGCGCTCGATGCGCTGGACCGAACCGCTCACGATATCGCCTTCGCGCTCGCCGAATTCGTTGAGCACGGAGACCTTTTCCGCTTCGCGGATCTTCTGGATGATGACCTGCTTGGCAGTCTGGGCGGCGATGCGTCCAAAATCATCCTGCGGCTCGAGCGGGAAGACGATCTCGTCGTCGAGCTCGGCGCCTTTCTTGATGCGGCGTGCATCCTCGAGGAGGATGTGGTGTTCCGGGTTGAAGCGGACGCGCTCGTCGTCTTCCGGAGCGTCTTCCTCGTCCATGCGGACCTGGGTATCATCAACGACCAGCTTTACCTGGTAGAACTCGGTCGAACCGGTGCCAATGTCGAACTTGGCACGCACGATCTGGCCGCGCTTGCCGAATTCCTTGCGGTACGCGGTCGCGAGCGACTGCTCGATCGCCTCGATGACTTTCGCGCGGGGGATGCCGCGCTCTTCCTCGAGCTGGTCGAGGACGGAATTGATTACTTTGAGATCAAACATGGTTGTGTTGGTTATGAATTGGGTGGGCTCTTAAAAAAACGTGCCCGCCAAAGGCGGACAGGTCAGATAGCAAAACTATAGGCTTGCATCCGGCTTCTGTCAAGTCTGTCTGTGTTCCCCGATATCCGCATTGTAAGCCTGCTGTACACAAAAGAGAATCAACACCCTTTGCTATACTAATGAACGAATAGAAACTTGCTGTGTACGTTAATACAGAACAACTGAAGGAGTTTGTCCTCGATTCGGGCCTGGTGTCCCGGAAAGACTTTGAGGCTGCGGAAAAGGCGGCTGAAGAGAAGGGGGTGACGGTCGAGCAGGCGCTCATGAATGCGGGCAAGGCGAGCGAGGACGACATCCGCCGTGTCCAAGCCTACGTGCTCGGGATCCCGTTCATCAACCTCAAGAAGCAGAAGATCGATTTCGATATCCTCTCCCTGATCCCCGAGCCGATCGCCCGGAAGCACAACATCGTCGCCTTCAAGAAGGCGGAAGGGGCGCTCGAGGTCGCGATGCTCGACATCGACAACCTCCAGGCGATCGAGTTCGTGAAGAAGAAGGTGGGTCTCAAGATCTTGCCACGCCTCACCGACGCGGATTCCATCAAGGAACTCCTCCTGCAGTACCAGAAGACACTCAAGGACGAATTCGGCGACCTCATCAAGAAAGAATCTGCAACACTCGACGTGCTGCCGGAAGGGGAGGACGCGTCCGTCTCCGAGAAGGACCTCAAGAAGATCGCGGAGGACCTGCCGGTGGTGCGCATCGTGAATTCGCTCCTCAAGCATGCGATCATCCAGGACGCATCCGACATCCACATCGAGCCCATGGAGAACGAGGTGCTGGTGCGGTACCGCATCGACGGCCTCCTCCATGACGCGATGACGCTTCCGAAGAACGCAGGCGCGTCGATCACCGCGCGCATCAAGGTGCTTTCGAACCTGAAATTGGATGAGAAGCGCCTCCCGCAGGACGGCCGCTTCAAGATGCGCATCGACAACGACAAGGTGTCATTCCGCGTCTCGATCCTCCCGACGTATTTCGGCGAGAAGACCGTGATGCGCCTCCTTCGCGAGTCGGGCGGCGGCTTCACACTCGAAAGTCTCGGCTTCCACGGCGAAGGACTGGAACGCATCCATGCAGCGACCAAGCTCGCCACCGGCATGATCCTCACGACCGGACCGACCGGAAGCGGCAAGACGACGACGCTCTATACCGTGCTTGATATCTTGAATACGCCGGATGTGAACATTTCTACTATCGAGGACCCGATCGAGTACCAGATGGCGCGTGTCAACCAGACGCAGGTCAAGCCGGAGATCGGATTCACGTTCACGAACGGCCTCCGCTCGCTGGTGCGCCAGGACCCGGACATCATCATGGTGGGAGAAATTCGCGACGGAGAGACGGCGTCGCTCGCCATCAATGCGTCTTTGACCGGCCACTTGGTGCTTTCGACGCTCCACACCAACAGCGCTACGGGAACCATGCCGCGCCTCATCGACATGGGCTGCGAGCCGTTCCTGATCGTTTCCACCTTGAATGTGGTCATTGGCCAGCGCCTCGTGCGCAAGCTGACCGGGGGGAAGGAGGAATACAATCTCTCGTCCGCGGAAATCAAATCATTGTCCGAGCATGCCGATCTCGACCTAGTCTTGAAGACATTGAAGGATGAGAGCATCGTCCCCAAGAACGCCACCTTCGACAAGATCCCGTTCTACAGGCCGGTCGCCTCTCCCGAAGCAGGGGATGGCTACAAGGGTCGTATCGGCATCCACGAGGTGTTCAAGATGACGCCGACCATCCGCGAGATGGTGATGCAGGGAAAGACCGCGGCTGATATCGAGGTGCAGGCGAAGAAAGAAGGTATGCTCACGATGCTCGAGGACGGCATCTTCAAGGCTGTCGAGGGCGTGACGACGATCGAGGAGGTCTTGCGCGTCGTCAGCGAATAACTCACCATACTAAAAAGATTCGCCGCGGGCCCCTTTGGGGCCCGCGGCGTTTCGCTACGATACAGGTTCTTCCATATCGAACTCTATCTGGCGCACGGGGATACTAGTGCCCGGTATTCGCTCGCAAGCAGCGAAGAAGTCGCGATTATCCGCATTTCTCGCGTAGCGAGAAATGCGGATTGCTCTTACAATTGAAATGCAATGGCGATCTTTACGTACAAGGCGACGAACAAGGAAGGGGAAGAGTATGAAGGGACCGCGACCGTCGCCGACCGATTCGAGCTCTACTCGCATATCCAGAAGGAAGGCGGCACGATCATTTCCTATGCCGAGGGTAGTGCGGGCGGCGGTTTCACGCTCGATGCGCTCATTAGCAAGATTTTCGGCCGCGTGAAGGAAACGGACAAGATCGTTCTTACAAGGAATCTCTCCGCGATGCTTACGGCAGGACTCTCGCTCACGCGCGCGATGGCCGTGATGAACCGCCAGACCAAGAACAAGAAGCTCAAAACCATCCTTGGGATGGTCGAGGGCTCGATCGAGAAGGGCGGCACCTTCCATGAGGCGCTGATCCCGTACCCGAACGTATTCAGTCCGCTCATGGTCGCCATGGTGAAGGCGGGCGAGGAAGGCGGCCGCCTCGCGGAATCGCTCTCGACGATCTCGAACCAGCTCGACCGCTCGTACAACCTCAAGAAGAAGATCCGCGGCGCGCTCATCTATCCCTCGATCGTCATCTTCGCGCTCGTGGTCGTCGGCATCCTGATGCTCATCTTCATCGTGCCGACCTTGACGAAGACCTTCACCGAGCTCCATGTTGAGCTCCCGGCCAGCACGAAGTTCGTCATCGCGTCGAGCAATTTCCTCACGCACCATACAGCCACCGCCGTCGCGATCGCCCTCCTCATCGCGGGCGGGGTCTGGATGGCGCTGCGGACCAAGAACGGCCGGCGCACGTTCGAGTGGCTCCTTCTCCGCATCCCGATCATCGGCACGCTGGTCCGCGAGACGAATGCCGCCCGCACTGCGCGCACGCTCTCCTCGCTGCTTTCGTCGGGCGTCGAGATCGTCCGCTCGCTCGAGATCACCGTCGAGGTGGTGCAGAACTCGTACTACAAGGAAGTGATCGTCGAGGCGGGGGAGCGCATCCAGAAAGGACTCCCGCTCTTCGAGGTGTTCAACAAGTACGAGTCGTTGTACCCGCCCTTGGTCGCGGAACTGATCGCGGTCGGCGAGGAGACTGGAAAGCTCCCGGACATGCTGCTCCAGATCGCGGATTTCTACGAGCGCGAAGTCGAGCAGAAGACGAAGGATATGTCGACCATCATCGAGCCGTTCCTCATGATCATCGTGGGCTCGGTCGTCGGCTTCTTCGCGGTCTCGATGATCACGCCGATCTACTCCATCACGGAGAATATTTAATGCAGGCGTAATCCTGGCATTCTGCCGCAATGACTTTTCGCACCACACATTCGGCCGCGCGCGGCTTCTCACTCATCGATACCATCATCGGCATCGCGCTCATGACCATCGTCTTCTTCGCGCTCTTCGGCGCGTTCCGCTTCAGCTTGATCCTACTCGGCATCGCGAAGGCAAAGATCAGCGCGATCGCGCTCGCGAACGAGCAGATGGAATACATCCGCTCCATCGATTACGACTCGGTCGGTACCGTGTCCGGCATCCCGGCAGGCGCGATCCCTCAGATAGAGAATTTCACCTACAACAATATCGCCTACACGCGGCGCGTGCTGGTGCAGTACGAGGATGCGCCGCAGGACGGGCTCGGCGCCGCCGACTCGAACAGTCTCACCGCCGACTACAAGCGCATCAAGGTCACGGTCTCGTGGACGGCGCGCGGCCGCGCGTTCGAGTACTCGCTCATCTCGACCATGGTGCCGCGCGGCGTCGAGAGCGTCGCGGGCGGCGGTACGCTCCGCATTTATGCGCTCTCAGCGCTCGGCGCGCCGCTCGATGATGCGACCGTACGAATCCAGAACCCGTCAACAACGCCCGCGATCGACGTCACGGTGAATACGAACAGCGCCGGCAAGGTCGAATTTCCGGGCGGCACGCCGGCCGCGAGCGGCTACCAGATCACCGTCTCGAAGAGCGGATACAGCACGGCGAAGACGTATTCGGTCACGGCCGCGAACCCGAGCCCAAGCCCTGGCCATCTCACGGTGGTCGCCGGCGGCACCACGAGCTCGACCTTCTCGATCGATCAGACGGCGACGAATACCATCCGCACCTTCATCCCGCTCCAGGCAGGCAGCTTCTCGGATTCGTTCCCGAACAGCGCGCAGACATCGCTCCTCGCCTCGACGACGGTTGCGGGAGGCGAGGTGGATCTCGTGATTGATCCAGATACCAGCGATTATGCGCCGCAGGGGGAGGTGCGCTCGACGACTGTGAATCCGTCATACCTGTACTCGTGGGAATCGTTCTCCTGGACCGACGACCGGCCAGCGGGCACGGATATCCGTTATCGCGTGTACTACGATACCGGTTCTGGATACGCGCTCGTGCCGGATAGCGCCCTGCCGGGAAATGCGCTCGGCGCGACGACTTCACCGATTGTGCTCACGACGCTTGCAACGACCACCTATCCGCGCCTCCGGCTCTCGGCAACACTTGCGGCCTCTGTGGGATCAACTACGCCGAGCGTCCATGACTGGGATCTCTCATACAAAGGCGGCCCGACGCCGCTTCCGAATATCGCATTCACGCTCCAGGGTGCGAAGACTATCGGCACCAATGGCGTCGGCACGCCTATATATAAGTACTCGCAGAGCCTGAATACGGGCGCGAGCTCCGTGGTTGCGGTTCCCGGCCTCGAGTGGGACAACTACACCATCACGCTTTCAGGCGGCACCTATGACATCGCGGAATCCTGCAAGCCGCAGCCGGTCGGCGTGACGCCCGGGAGCATGATCACGACTGATCTCACACTTGCGGCGCATACCACGAACTCGCTCCTGGTCGCGGTCCGTGACAATGCCGGCGCACTCGCTTCTGGCGCGACGGTGCGCCTCTATGGCGGCGCGACCGACATCACGAAGACAAGTTCCGAATGCGGGCAGGCCTTCTTCAGCAGCCTCTCTTCAAGCCTTCCGTACACGCTCGAGGTGTCGAAGTCTGGCTTCCAGACGACCACCATCACGCCGGTCAATGTGGGCGGGAACCAGAGTATGAGCGCGACCATCAATCCGTAAGAGCGATATGAACCCTTTTTTCAAACATGAGGATACCGGCGGGGTGCGCGGCATGACGCTCATCGAGATGCTCGTCGTGATCGCGGTCGGTACCGCCGCGTCTCTCGTCCTCAGCGCGAACATCATCTATCTCTACAAGATCAACCAGATCAGCTACGAGCAGGGCTTCGCCCTCGAGAGCGCGCGCCGCGGCATCGAGCTTTTGGTGCGCGATATCCGCGAGGCGACCTATTCCGACGACGGCTCGTTCCCGATCGTCGCCATGAGCCCGTACTCCTTGATCGTCTACAGCGACACCGACCGCGATTCGAGCGTCGAGCGCATACGCTATTTCATTTCAGGAACCAACCTGAAGCGCGGTATTGTAGATGCGACGGGCACGCCGCTCACGTATCCGACTGCAAATGAGAAGGTGACGCTCGTTTCCGACTACGTGCGCAATTCCGAGCAGAGCATTCCTTCGTTCACGTACTACAACGCGGCAGGGGCGGAGATCACCGATTTCACCGATGTCTCCGACGTGACCTTCGTGAAAGTGAATCTCATCGTCAACATCAGCCCGACGCACCTGCCTGACGAATTCCTACTCCGCTCGAGCGCGGCGGTGAGAAACCTTCGCCCAAACCCTTAACAGGTATGCACTTCTTCCCAAAAGCAGGACGCGAGAAGGGGAGTCTCATCCTCCTCACCTTGGTATTCGCGGGCATCTTCACCATGATCGTCGCGTCCTTGGCATCATTCCTCATCGTCCAGCAGAAGGTGGAGCGCGGGAAGGAAGCGCGCGAGCAGGCGATCCAGATCGCAGAAGGCGGGCTCGACTATTACAAATGGTTCCTCGCGCATTACCCGAACGACCTCAAGGACGGCACAGGCGTCGCAGGACCGTATGTTCACGACTATACCGATCCGGAGGGCGGCTCGATCGGCAAGTTCTCGCTCTCGGTGTCAGGAAATTCTCAGTGCGGGTCGGTCGCGTCTATCGACATCACTTCGACCGGCTGGACCAATGACCGGGCCGAGCTGAAGCGTACGGTCTACGGACGCTATGCGCGGCCATCAGTCGCGGAATTCTCACATATATTGAACAGCAGTGTCTGGGCCGGAAGCGACCGTGAGATCTACGGGCCCTACCACTCGAACGGCGGCATCCGCATGGATGGCACCAACTATTCGAAGGTCACGAGCGCCGTCTCGACCTGGTCGTGCACCGCGAGCTTCGGCTGCTCGCCGACGGCGACCAAGAACGGCGTATTCGGGAGCGGGCCGAACGCGAGCCTTTGGCAGTTCCCGGTCGCGCCGGTCGATTTCAACGGGCTCACGGTGGACCTGGTCGCGATGAAGAATCTCGCGCAGACCCAGGGCGGCGTCTATTATCCGCCGGCAGGAAAGGGATATCACATCATCTTCAACGCGAATGGCACCATGACGGTGTACCGCGTGAATAACACTTCCACGGTCTGGAGCTATTCCACTGAGGATGGGTGGGTACAAGACCCGCAGATCATCACGAACCAGACAAATCTCGGGACCATTGCCGTTCCGGCGAACTGCAAGGTCATCTTCGTCGAGGACAATCTGTGGCTTGAAGGGATCGTTTCTGGGAAAGTTGCGATCGCTGCCGCGAACGTGATCAACGCGACCATCTCGCCGCGCATCCTCCTTTCGGGAAATATCACGTACGTGACCGGCGGCACGACGGATGGCCTTACCGCGATCGCCGAGGATTCCGTGTTGATCCCGCTCCAATCGCCGACGAACATGGAGCTCCACGGCGTATTCATTGCCCAGAATGGACGGTTCGCGCGCGACCACTATGTGACCTCGGGTACCAACCAAGTGCCGAGCGCCTACGATTCCTACGTGCAGCAGAATGACCTCATCATGTACGGCACCATCGTCTCGAATGGCCGCGTCGGGACCCAGTGGACCTGCGGCGGCACCTTCTGCTCCGGCTATGCGAACCGTGAGAATTACTACGACCGCAATCTCGCGACCTCGCCGCCGCCCCTTACCCCGCACACGAGCGAGGACTACCGGTTTATCGAGTGGCGGGAGAATGACTAAGAGTGCGCGCTGCCTCGCAAGGCCAGCCGGACCCTTCGGGTCCGGCTGGCCTTTTCTAAACATGGTATTATAGGCCGGATGAAAAAGCCGAAACGGATCGTCGCCGCCAACTGGAAAATGAACCCGGACACCCTGTTCCGGGCCAAGAAGATATTCGAGCCCTTGAAGCGGAACGCCTCCAAACTCCGGAATGTGAATCTCCTCCTCCTGCCGCCCTTCCCGTACCTGGCACCGCTCCGCGAATCCTACAAAGGGAAGAGTGTCGCGTTCGGGGCGCAGGACGTCTTCCCTGAGCTCCGCGGTTCGTTTACCGGCGAAGTCTCGCCGCTCATGCTCCAGAGCGTCGGTGCGTCTCATATATTGGTAGGCCATTCCGAGCGCCGGGCGCTCGGCGATACCGACGAGAAGGTCCACAAGAAGCTCCGCGGCGCGCTTGATAACAAGTTCGCAGTCATTCTTTGCATTGGGGAACATGAGCGCGACCATGGCGGCCACTATCTCGGCTTCCTGCGCGACCAGATCGTGGCTGCCCTCAAAGGTGTCACCGTGAAAGAATTGAAGGACATCACGATCGCGTACGAGCCGATCTTCGCGATCGGCAAATCCGCCGACAACGCGATGAAGCCGTTCGAGATCCACGAGACCGTCCTCTTCATCCGTCGCGTCCTCACCGAGATCTATGATCGGGACAGCGCGTTCCGCCTTCCGATTCTGTATGGTGGTTCTGTCGAGGTGTCGAATGCTGAAGGGATTCTCCGCGACGGGGAAGTGCAAGGATTTCTCGTCGGCCACGCGTCGCTCGTCCCGGACGAATTCCTGGAAATCCTCCGCATCGCGGACCGAACATGAATCTTCCAACACTTGAAAGTCTGGGTGATCTCTCCGGCAAGCGTGTCCTCCTGCGTACGTCTTTGAATGTGCCCCTCGATGAAGGCGATGTCCGCAACGACTACCGGCTCCAGAAAGCACTTCCGACCATCGACTATTTGAGAAACGCCGGGGCGAAAGTGCTGATCCTCGCGCACCTCGGCCGCGACGGCAACTCGCTCCTCCCGATTTTCGAGGCGCTCACAAAGACGCACCCGATGCTGTTCGCCCATGATTTTGAGAGCGATGAGACGAAAGTGCGGGTCGGTGGCATGAAGAATGGCGACGTGCTCCTCTTCGAGAATGTCCGCCGCGACCCCCGTGAGGAAGCGAACGATCCCGCATTTGCGGCGATGCTCGCGCACTTCGGCGATGCGTACGTGAACGACGCCTTCGCGGATTCGCATCGCGCGCATGCGTCGATCGTCGGCATCCCCCCGCTCCTTCCGTCTGCTGCAGGACTCCTCATGATCGAGGAAGTGCAGCATCTTTCGCGCGCGCTCAGCCCCGTCCACCCATCCCTCTTCATCCTCGGAGGCGCCAAGTTCGAGACGAAACGGCCGCTCCTCGAGAAATGCCTCCCGCTGTATGACCATGTCTTCACCGGCGGCGCGATCGCGAACGATTTCTTCAAGGCAATGGGCTACGAAACGGGTACCTCGCTCGTGTCTCCGAACATCGCGGGCGCCTTCGACACCTTGCGCGCGCATGGCAATCTTCTCCTCCCGCTCGACGTCACCGTCACGAAAGATGGAGCCGCACGCACCGCGACTCCGGAGACCGTGGCGCGCGATGAGATGATCGTCGATGCCGGCCCGGCGACCTTGGAAGCCCTAACCCATCACATTAACGAAGGGAAGTTCATCCTCTGGAACGGCCCCTTAGGGAACTACGAGCTCGGATTCAATACCAACACCGAAGCGGTGGCGCACGCGATTGCAGGATCGAGCGCGACCTCGATCGTCGGCGGCGGCGACACCGTCGCAGCGATCGCGAAACTCGGCCTCTCTGACAAATTCACCTTCCTCTCGACCGGTGGCGGCGCGATGCTCGACTTCCTCGCGACGGGTACGTCACCCGCGATCGATGCGCTCCTTGCTCCAAAAACTTCTGCCGCCTAGTCATTTTCCATACCAAGCAATATGTTTCTCGATATCGGCGTCGGCATCCTGGTCGCTCTCTTCGTCGGAAAAGTGTTCGCGCTCCCGGTAAGTGCAGCGCTTGTACTCGTCGGCATCTTATTCTCGCTCCTCGTTGACGCTGATTTCATCATCCACAAGCTGAATCCGCACATCATCGGCAAGGACCACCAGCACCGCGACCTCTTCCACTACCCACTCCTCTACATCTCGATCGGCGCCGTCCTTCTCTCGGTGATCGCGAGTCCGGCGATCGTCCTCATCTTCGTACTCTCTTCCTTCCTCCACTTCGTCCACGACAGCATCGGGATCGGCTGGGGCGTGCAGTGGCTGTACCCATTCGACACCCGGCACTTCTCATTCCTGTACATCTACCAGCCGCGCCACAAGGAGCCGCACCCGAAACAGCTCGTCTATATCTGGAAGCATGAGGAGATCAATGAGATCAACCACAAGTTCGGCGATCCGGAGTGGGTCAAGAATGTCTACTTCAAGCTCCATCCGTATGCGCTCGTCGAATTCCTCGTGTTCGTCGTGGCGCTCATCGCGCTTTTGTCCTCATAATTTTTTCATCGGCGTTTTGCTTTCATACGCGTAGGGTGTACCAAATCCCTAAGGATGCTTCCCATGTATCCAACACGGGAGAGCGCTGGCAAGCTTTTGAGCATAGGAGGTCTGCGAAATCGGTCGCTGCATGACCGCCGAGTGTTAAGGCCGACACACGGACTCGAAAGAAGCGTCAGCGCTTCTTCTTGCCTCACTCCGGAAAACAGAAGATACTGGGCGGTACATGCAAGATCCTCATCCAACGGTCGCAAAGATAGAAGCGCTCCTCACGGAGCGCGGCGTCGCGTATGAGAAGTTTGAGCACGAGCCGGTTCGCACGAGCGAGGAGGCGGCTGCGATCCGTCCCGGCTTCACGCTTCAGGAAGGGGCGAAGGCACTCATCATCCGCGTGAAGAAGGGCGGCGAGAAGTCGTTCGCGATGGTCGTCGTCCCCGGCGACAAGAAGTTCGACTCCGGGAAGGTGAAAGCGATCCTCAGCGCCTCGGACATCCGCTTCGCGACTCCTGAAGAAGTCGGAGCCATCACTGACGGCGTCCAGCCTGGCGGAGTGCCTCCGTTCGGGAATCTCTGGAATCTCCCGGTTCTCGCTGACGAATCACTGTTCAAGAACGACCGCATCATCTTCAATGCGGGCGACCGCGGCGTTTCGATCACCATTCCGTCCGAAGTGTATCGAGCAGTCGTCGCGCCCAGAACGGCAGATATTTGCTAACCAGACAACAATCCATGAATAAAAATCAGGTCATCGCGTTCGCAGTTTTTGCTGTCTTCCTCAATCTTGGCGTATTTTTCCTTTTGAATAGGTCAGAAGAGGTGGTTCCAACTCCGAATCCGGAGAACAACCCACCTGTAACATCGGCAACGACCACGTCGCCGATCGGAACAACGTCTGTGAAGATCGCGCTTCTCGATACCACCGGGAACGGAACCGGCAAATCACGAGGCTGCGACACGGTGACCGTGGTCACGCGTACCGTGGCGACTACAACCGCGCCCCTCACTGCAGCGCTCAAGGAATTGTTCGCATACCCCGAAGGAATGCAGCCAAGCACAACGTACAATTTCATTGCCCGGACGAAGGGAACACTCAAATTCGATCATGCGACCGTAGAGAATGGAGCCGCGAATATCTATCTCACGGGCTCGCTCTCAGGTCTCGCAGGCGTCTGCGATGACCCGCGTGCCGCCATCCAGCTCGAAGAAACCGCGCTCCAGTTTCCAACCGTCGAGAAAGTGCAGCTCTATCTGAACGGAACGGCGACCACGCTCACACCGAACGAAAAAGGGGAATAGGCGCCGTAGGAGGGATCCACACTTTGAAGATTATCGCTTTTGTTATACTTACCGCATGCAAAAGATACACCTTACAACGTTTATCAATGCCCCGCGGGAGAAGGTTTGGAACACGATGCTTGAGGATGCGACGTACCGGGAATGGACGAGCGTGTTTAGCCCGGGCGGGTATTACAAAGGTAGCTGGGAAACGGGCTCGAAAATACTTTTTGTCGGCACTGACCCGGTAACCGGACTCGAGGGCGGCATGGTGAGCCGCATTGCGGAAAATCGGTTACACGAATTTGTCTCGATTGAGCATCTGGGTATTGTTGCAAACGGTGTCGAGGACACCACCAGCGAGTTGGCAAAAAAGTGGACCCCTGCATTTGAAAACTATACCTTCGCCCACAAAGACGGCGGTACGGAGCTGACCATCGACATGGATATTACAGAGGAAGAGAAAGAACCGATGGAAGAGATGTGGAAGAAAGGACTCGAGAAGCTCAAAGAGATTTCGGAACAATAGCGGACAAAGCAAGAAAACGCCTAGGCGTTTTCTTGCTTTGTAATCGAGTTATTCTCAGCAGCATTCAGCTATTCGAATGCGTGGCGGATTTGCTCGGCAAGTTGTTCGAGTTCAACATCGTCGGCCATCGCGCCGGGGTGCGGATCGAGTGGCTCGCCTGCGGGGACAGGGTAGAGGCGGATGTGGGTATGGGGCACCTGGAATCCTTCGATGACGACGCAGACGCGCTTCGGCTTGAAAGCGGCGTCGAGCGCCTTTGCGATCTTCTTTGATACTTCGAAAAGATGTGAGTATAGGGGATCGGGGATGTCGAAGATATAGTCTATCTGTTCCTTCGGGATCACCAGCACCTGACCCTTCGTGGAAGGGAACTTGTCCATGAGGACGATGACGGACTCATCCTCGAAGACACGGACGCCGGGGATTTCGCCCTTGATGATCTTGGTGAAAATGGATGGCTCGGGGGTGTTTTCCATCGCTCCAGTATACCGAGTTTTAGAGAGTGGAAAAGAAAACCGGCGCGCCACACTGAGGTGGCGCGCCGAGTTCAGGGAGCGACTGCATCCGAGGGTTGGACTTTGAACGCTGCTTGGAGTGCTTCAAAGAGATGGGCACTTTTCCGCTCTTCGCGGAGGATTCCCATTACGTATTCGATGTACCGCACCGGCACTCGGATTCCTTGGGTCCCATAGAGCGTGAATTGAAAAAGACGCGTGTCCATCAGCTCGAGGAGAAGATAGACCAGCTGCTTCCGCTCTGCGGGGTCAATGACCAGAAGGTCGACTTCTTGCCCGACGATGACGACTTGGTTCTGCACGTTCTGCATGAGTGGTCTCCAGTTGCTGGCTTCATACTAGCGGAAGCGCGCATTTCTGCAAGGATTTATATTTCAGGTACAATACCCCGATGAGTTACACCGTCCGCGAGGCAGTTCCTGAAAGCGTGAGTACCGAACTCTCCGCGTACGACCCCTTGCTGCAATCCCTCCTCTACGGACGCGGTATCGAGACGGCAACTGATGCCGCTTTCTTCCTCAATCCCGACTACGAGCTCCATACCCATGATCCGTACCTCTTCCTCGACATGGAGAAAGCGGTTCAGCGTATCGTGACTGCAATTAAAAAAGACGAGCGTATCGTCATTTGGAGCGACTATGACACCGACGGCATCCCGGGCGCGGTCATCCTCCATGACTTCTTCAAGAAGATCGGCTATGACAATTTCGAGAATTACATCCCGCACCGGACGCTCGAAGGCTTCGGGCTCAATATCGCGGGCATCGAGGAACTCAAAGAGCGCGGCGCGAACGTAATCATCTCGATCGACTGCGGCATCACCGATGTCGCTCCGGTCGCCCGCGCCCGCGTGCTCGGCATCGACGTCATCATCACCGACCACCACCTTCCGCATGGCGTGATCCCGGATGCCTTCGCGATCGTGAACCCGAAGCAGGAAGCGTGCGCGTATCCGGAGAAGATGCTCTGCGGTGCGGGCGTCGTCTACAAGCTGGTGCAAGGGCTCGTGAAGAGCGGCGCATTTGATGTGCCCGTCGGCTGGGAAAAATGGCTTCTCGATATGGCTGGCCTCGCGACGCTCTCCGACATGGTGCCGCTCCGGGGCGAGAACCGCGTCTTCGCACGCTACGGCATGCAGGTGCTTCGGAAGTCACGTCGGCCAGGACTCCAGACCTTGCTTCGGAAACTCAAGATCGACCAGCGGACCCTCTCAGAAGACGACATCGGATTCATGATCGCGCCGCGCATCAATGCGGCGTCGCGCATGGGCGTGCCGCAGGATGCGTTCCGCCTGCTCGCGACGAGCGATACAGGCGAAGCAAGTGTCCTCGCCGCGCACCTCGACCAGATCAACAACGAGCGGAAAGGCCATGTTGCTGCGATGGTGAAGGAAGCGAAGCATCGACTTGAGGAACTCGGCGAGCCGCGTGCGGTCATTGTGCTCGGGAGCATCGATTGGAAGCCTTCCTTGCTTGGGTTGGTCGCGAACACGCTCGTCGAAGCCTACGGCCGGCCGGTGTTCCTTTGGGGCCGCGAGACGGGTACCGTCATCAAGGGCTCATGCCGCTCAGATGGTTCGGTGAACTTGGTCACGCTCATGGACGGCGCACGCGAGATATTCATCGACGCGGGCGGCCATGCGTTCTCCGGCGGATTCTCGATCACCTCGGAAATGCTGCATCTTCTTGAAGATCGGCTCGTCGAGGCATATCCGAAAGCCCGCGACGCAGACGGCGGGCTCCAGGTACTCCGCGCGGATGCGGAGGTGACGCTCGGCATCGTGAACGAGAAGACCTGCAAGGTCTTGGATCAGCTTGCGCCGTTTGGGGAAGGGAATCCGAAGCCGATCTTTCTGTTCAAGGGTTCGCGCATTGCGTCCATGCGACAGTTCGGGAAGGAGGCGAATCATTTGGAATTGATGCTTGAGGACGGCGGCCCCGCGAAAAAGGCGATCGCCTTTTTCGCGGGGCCCGCGAGCTTCGCGAAGCCCGCCGAAAAAGGAACGGTTGCCGACATCCTCGGCACCATTGAGCGCTCCAGTTTCGGCGGCAAGACCGAGGTCCGGCTCCGACTTCTTGGCATCTTTTGAAATATTCTCGGACTCTGTTCTGTAAGAAAGGGGAGAGGAGTGCGTCACCCCAAATAGGACCACTCTATAAATGGCTAAGTTGAGCCATAACTGGGAGCTACACAATGCTTGCCACCGTTCTTTCTCGAATCGTCGCCGTTACTGGTTTGACCACGAAAAGTCCCCCCACCACCACTGATTTCACTATGAGCATCAAATCTCATGTGGGAGCGCCTTTCGACGCCAAACTCATTGAACGCCGCCGCAATCGCCGACCGCGCATAGGAAGCACTCGCCACCTCATCGCCGTCTGGTGTCATGAGACGAAGCAGCAGTACCGCATCATCGTCCGCCGTTCGTTGATCGAAAAATTGGCTCGCGGCAAGTCGGTCATCGCCAACGTCTATCATCCTGATCTTGGACGTGCAGGCGCGCTTCCCGCCGAGCTTATACTCCGCTTCAACCACGCCGAGCCCGGTCTCGGCGCGACTACCGCGCAGCTCTTACATCTGCTTCACTAACCTGAAGCATTCCCACATCCCGTGGCCGCATCCTGCGGCCACGGGATTCCTTTTTGCTATACTGCTCAGCATGGAATCACCAAAACAGACAATCACGGTCTACACTGACGGCGGCGCGAGAGGAAATCCGGGTCCCTCCGGCATCGGCGTCTTCATCGTCGGTGCAGACGGGAAGCCGCTCAAGGCCGTTTCAAAATATCTCGGCAAGCAGACCAACAACTTCGCTGAATACGAGGGCGTTGCGCTCGGACTCGAGACCTTGAAGAAAATGTTCGGTACAAAAACGAAGTCGATCCACGTTTCCGTGAAGCTCGACAGCGAGCTCATAAAGAAGCAGCTTACGAACGAATACCAAATCAAAGAAGAGACGCTCTGGCCGCAGTACATCAAGGTGCACAACCTCATCGTCTCCTCGTTCCCGCACATCTCATTCACCCATATCCCGCGCGCGGAGAACGCGAAAGCAGATGCGCTCGCGAACGAAGCGATGGACAGGGCTGCGTAGGAAAGCAACGCAGGAATGCACACGCCGCCGGGCATACTTGCCCGGCGGCTTTGTATAATGATTCCCATGTTTCTCTATCCACTCATCGGTGGATTCGCAACAGGCGTCCTCCTCCGGTCCTTCCTCGTGATCGGGCTTCCGGGAGTCGGTTTCGGTGCCGTGATCGCGGCTGCACTCCTCGCGCTCGGTTTCCGCCGGGGCGAGCGATCGCTCACCCTCGCGGCGATTGTCTGTTTCGGTATCGTGCTCGGCATCTGCCGCTACACGCTTGCAGAGGATGCGCTCCCGTACGCGCTCGTCGATTCTCTTGGCGAAGGGCGCATGGTCGGGGCGGGCGTCATTGTCGCCGACCCGGATCTCCGCGAAGGGAACACCAAGCTCACCATCGATCTCGATACCATGAACAGCGCGACGACGACGCTCCGCATCCTCGCAACCGTGGATCGTTTCCCTCGCTTTGCATACGGGGATCGTGTGCAGTTGAATGGCATCCTCAAAAAACCCACAGCATTTTCCGGCGACACGGAGCGCGTCTTCGATTATCCCGCATGGCTCAAGAAAGATGGCATTGTCGCCGTCATGTCATATCCGCGCATCGAACGCATCGAGGACGGAGGAGGCAACATCATTTTTCGATACCTGTTCCGCATCAAGCACGCCTTCCTCTCGAATATCGAGGAGCGCATTCCGGAACCGGAATCGGGACTCCTCGCGGGGCTCTTGGTTGGCTCGAAGCAGTCCTTGGGGAAGGAGCTCCAGGATACGTTCCGCGTCGCGGGTGTCATCCATATCGTCGTCCTCTCAGGCTACAACGTGACCATTGTCGCGGAAGCCATCATGCGGGCGCTCGCATTCCTGCCGCGCATGCTCTCCTATGCCGCAGGAGGGGTAAGTATCATCCTCTTCGCGATCATGGCGGGCGGCTCGGCGACGGTGGTCCGTGCGAGCATCATGGCGGTCCTTGTCCTCATCGCGCGTGCGACGGGACGCACCAATGATCTCCTTCGCGCGCTCCTTGTGACCGGCTTCGTGATGCTGATCCACAACCCCTTCATCTTGGCGTTCGATCCCTCGTTCCAACTCTCGTTCCTCGCGACCTTCGGCCTCATATTGATCGCCCCGAAGCTTGAGACGCGGGTCACGTGGATTCCGGCAAGATTCGGCATTCGCGAGATTGTCGTCGCGACGCTCTCGACGCAGCTCATCGTCTTGCCGCTCCTCCTCTGGATGACCGGTATCTTCTCGGTCGTCGCGCTTCCGGCGAACCTCCTTATCCTCGGCGCGGTGCCGCCCGCGATGCTGTTCGGCTTCCTCGCCGGAATGCTCGGGTTCGTGAGTACCTGGCTCGCGCTCCCGTTTGCGCTCATCGCGGATGCGATCCTCCGTTACCAGCTTTTCGTCGTCCACGTGCTTGCTGGGCTTCCGTTCGCGGCCTTCACGCTCCCTGCCTTTCCGTTCTCAGTATCGCTGGTTGCGTACGTGCTCTTGGCGCTCGTCTATGTGCGCGTGTCGAAAAAATAAGAACGGCCGCGCGAAGCGCGGCCGTTCTTATTTTTTTTAGAAAGTATTACGCAATCTTCTCGAACCTTGCGGCGATCGTCTCCATATTGAGCGCCGCGAGATACGCGTCGACATACTTCATCTTGTCGCCAGGAAGATAGTCGACCATATAGGCGTGCTCCCACACATCGAGGGCGACGACGACGGGAAGCGTGGCGAGCTGACCCTCGTCGTGATTGGTAACCCAGTTCATGTGGAGGCACTTCGCGATCGGATCGTAATTGAGGAGCGCCCAGCCGCTGCCGCGCGCGACGATCTTCTTGAATGACTCCTTCCAGGCATCCACCGATCCGTATTCGGCGATGAGGAGGTTCGAGAGCGGGCTTGCGGGTAGTACTTTCGGGCCGCCTTCCAAATCCCCGAAATAGTATTCGTGGAGGCGCATGCCGTTGAACTCGAATCCGAGCCGGCGGCGGAGTTCCTGCATCAGGTGGCCGTTCTTCGCGGCATCCGCTCCGAGTTCCTTGAGTTCGTCATCGATCAGGTTCACGTGCTTCACGTAGCCCTGGTACAGCTTCACATGTTCCTCGATCTGCTTTGCGGAGACGCCGGGCACTTCGGGAAGTGTGAATATTTTGGCTTCGTATTTCATGGACGGGTTTGGTTAGCTGGTCTCGAAAAGTATACACCAAAGAAAAAAGCCAGGGTCCGGGTGGACCCTGGCAAGTAAGATCAGGGAGGCTAAACGTCTGGGAGGAGATAAGCACGCGGCAATGCGTGTGCCCCAAGTCATGTGAATGACCAGGTGGGCTTGAAGCCCAGGAACCGCAAGTCCACTGACACCTTTGTACCAGTGTCTTGGAATGCTGTCAATGCCGCGTGAGTGAGGGGTGCGGGGGAAATGAAAAAGCCAGGGTCCGGAGGGACCCTGGCAGTCAGTCGAGGAACTGGGAGGCACGATTACCATAGCAGTCTTCATGATATTTTGTCAATTAACCAGGCGTTTTTACAGGTAATCCACATGACAGGCCAAGCGATTCCTAGAGCGGAAACGGGGCCATGGTACCATTTCCAGATATGCGTACCGCCCTTTTCTTCATTACTATCCTTGCGGTCGTCGTCGGCGCCTTTCTCTATCTGAACCGGACGCCGTGCGAGGGGAAGTGCCCTGAATCAGCGGGCAAGGAATACTGCCGAAGCCTCGACAAACGCCGCAAGAATACAGAATTCAACCTCTCATATGGCGACCGTGTCCGCATGGTCATAAACGGCTGCTACTAGGCTTTCATGACATTCTCTCCGCTCCGGATTCGGATCGGCACACTCGCGCTCCTCGCCGGCGTGACCATTTTCATCTGGTACCTCGCGCTCCAGGCGACGTCCTCTCAGCTCACGGTCGCATTCCTCGATATCGGACAAGGAGATGCGATTTATATCGAGGGGCCGAACGGGAATCAGATTCTCATCGACGGCGGTGCGGACACCAAGGTGCTTGCCCGCCTCGGGGAGGTGATGCCGCTCGGCGACCGCTCGATCGATGTCGTCATCGGGACGCATCCAGACAAGGATCATATCGGCGGACTGCCTGACGTCTTGAAACGCTACGATGTTTCCTATGTATTCGAGCCCGGCATGGCGAATGATACGGCCGCATGGGACGCGTTCCTTCAGGCGATCGCGGACGAACACGCCGGGCACATCATCGCGCGCCGGGGAATGGAGATCGATCTCGGACAGGGTGTCATGCTTTCGATATTGTTCCCGGACAAGCAGATCGCCGGCAAGGAGACGAACGCGGCTTCGATCGTCGCGAAGCTCTCGTATGGCGCCGTCGGCGTGATGCTGACTGGCGATGCGCCGCAGTCAGTCGAAGATCATCTTGTTACCTTGGATGGCGGGAATCTGAAAAGCGACATCCTCAAGGCAGGGCACCATGGATCGAAAACCTCAAGCGCTCCGCAGTTTCTCGATGCGGTCCGCCCGGCGTACGGGATCATTTCCGCAGGGAAGGGAAATTCCTATGGCCATCCGCACAAGGAGGTCGTGAGCGCGCTCACGGAACGGAATGTGCGCACTCTGAGCACCATCGACAGGGGGACCATCATCTTTACTTCGGATGGGACGGCCGTCGCCTTACAGGAGTAGGGCTCCAAAACAAAACCCCGCCGCAAGCACTCGTGCTTGCGGCGGGGTTTTGTTTTGGCCTAGATAACCCCTGCGTCCTTGAGCGCCTTGAACGGGCCCTTCTTGGTGATGGTCCGGAGACCCTTCGTGGAGACGGTGATCGTCACAAACTTCTTGAGTTCAGGGACGTAGAAGCGCTTCTTCATAAGGTTGGAGTGGCGCGTGACCTTTCCAGTCGGGTTGAACTGGGTAGCGCGAACACGGTTGGAGTAGCGGCCTCCGACCTGGGTTCCTTTATTGGTGATTGCGCAGACACGTGCCATAGCCAGAAGACTGTACCACAGCCCTAAAAAAGAGACAAATCGAGAGGGTGGTCGGCAATCCTCTTCGATTCGGGGCAAAGGGGTTTCGTGCTACAAATAGTGGTGCATGGATCCGTTCGTCATATTCCATCTCCTGGTGCTCATCCTCTCCATCGTCATCCACGAGGTGTCGCACGGCTATGCCGCGCTCGCGCTTGGGGACGCGACAGCCAAGTATCAGGGCCGCCTGACCCTGAATCCGTTGAAGCACATTGACCCGGTCGGCTCTGTCGCTATCCCCGCCATTCTCATCCTCACGCATTCTTCCTTCCTCTTTGGATGGGCGAAGCCAGTACCCTATAATCCATATAATCTCCGCAATCAGCGCTGGGGCGAGGCCTTTGTTGCTGCTGCCGGCCCCCTGGTAAACCTCACGATCGCGCTCTGTTTCGGGCTCCTCATCAAGTTCGGGGGAGGGGCACTCTCTTCGTCATTTGTGGATCTCGCCGCCCAGATCGTCTACATCAACCTCCTTCTCGGGATCTTCAACCTCATGCCGATCCCGCCCATGGATGGGTCAAAGATCCTTCGCGCCGCGCTTCCATTCCGCCTGGCATTGTCCTTCCAGCGCCTCGAGGATCGCCTGTTCATGTTCGGCCCGGTCGCGGGATTCATCCTCGTCTTCCTGGTCGTCTCCTTCCTCTGGCCGATCTTTTCGCCTCTCGTCGGTGCCCTATTCACCCTGCTTGTCGGGTAGATTGCGACTCTCTGGCATTTGCCTGCAACAAAGCGTCTTGCCTTTTTAGAGCGCACATAGTAGAGTATTCGGCGTGGGCATTTGGCCCTTTTCTTTTATCGAAGCCAGGCGAAATGACAACAATCAACCAGCTCATCCGCAAGAATCGCAAGACCCCGGTCAGGAAATCCAAGACCGTGGTGCTTCGCCGTGGTTTCAACACTCTCGAGAACCGTCCAACCTTCTACCCATCGCCTTTCAAACGCGGTGTCTGTACGAAGGTCACGACCAAGACTCCTCGTAAGCCGAACTCAGCTATCCGTAAGATCGCCCGCGTCCGCCTCACGAACGGCATGGAAGTGACTGCATACATCCCGGGTATGGGCCACAACCTCCAGGAGCACTCTGTGGTGCTTCTCCGCGGCGGCCGCGTTAAGGACATTGGCGTCCGCTACACTGTGGTTCGTGGCAAGCTCGATGCAACCGGCGTTGCCAACCGTAAGACCTCACGCTCAAGCTATGGCGCAAAGCGTGCTAAGAAAGCATAATCACCATGCGACGCCCACTCAAGAAAAAACTGACCGTAGCTCCGGATGTCATCTACCAGTCTGAAAAGGTAGCGAAATTCGTAAACTCGATCATGCAGGACGGCAAGAAGGTTGCTGCCCGCAAGATCGTGTACGGCGCGCTCGACATCATCAAGGAAACGGATGGACTCGATCCTCTCGAAGTCTTCGAGACGGCGCTCCGCAATGTCGGTCCGTCTGTCGAAGTCCGCTCACGCCGCGTCGGCGGTGCCAACTACCAGGTGCCCCGCGAAGTCCGTCCTGAGCGCCGTTCAGCACTCGCGATGCGCTGGATCATCACCGCGGTCCGCGCAAAGAAGGGCGTGAAGACCGCAAAGTCCCTGGCCGAAGAACTCATCGCCGCATCGAAGAACGAAGGAACGGCCGTGAAGAAGAAGGAGGATACGCACAAGATGGCAGAATCGAACCGCGCGTTCGCTCACTTCGCCTGGTAATTTCACAAAATCAAAACAAAACCACGCCGGCTCCGCCGGCGGGGTTTTGTTTTGAGACGCCAATCAATTACTCTGCCTCCGCATGCACCTCGTGGATGCGCTCGACGTCATCATGGAGCCGTGAGAGCCGCGGCCCGATCCGATCGACGAGCTCGCTTCCAAATACCACAAAGGGGACGAGATCCTTGCTCTGGAACAGTGTTCCGTTCTCGATCACGTACATGCGCTTGTCGCGCATCTCGATCGAGTAGGCGCTCCCGCGATCGATGAGGAATTCCATGATCTCCGGCGTGAGGATTTCGAGTGCCTCGATCTCCAGATCTTCAGCGACGTACAGGTTGAACCGCTTCGCGAATCCCGCATCCAGGGTCAGCGATTTGTGATAGGTGTCTGCAAGCGCCTCTCCCTCAAAAAACCGATTTTCCTCGAGGATGAGATCAGGCAGGGGACCACTGAAATCGAAGCAGCAGACGGTATAGAAATGGCTCTGGCTGTTCTTCCCGCTCCCGGTGGTGTACTGGAAATGGAACAGCTCGAAGGCAGTCGCCCCGTATTCACCGCTCACCACGTTCGCGATTGCACGGGAGTGACCCTTCTTAAAGAGCATGCTCGCGTAGGAATCGTCGAGGTCAGAGTACGACGCGTACTCAAAGCCGCACGCGTCGGCAAAACGGCGCATGGACTCTGCCTGGTACCGGCTCGCCCGGTAGCTCGCGTAGAGGAAGAGGGGAAGGAGGACTCCGTACAGGAACACGTTCAGCGGCTGGCCAAGCCCGAACAGCGAAAGGAAGAGTGCAATGACTCCGAGCACGATCCCGATAAGCGCGATCTTCCGGAGTTCTCCGACCACCATGGCACGTGTCATATTCGCGGGGAATGATGCGCCGGGTTTGGGGCCGATTGGCATAGATAGCGTCAGTATAGGCTAATTGCGGATTTGGTAAATAAAGAAAGCGCCGGCCCGAATTTTCGGGCCGGCGCGGCGGCTAGCAGGTGCCAGAACAGATGTACATGGCCATAAGTCTGTGGGACGTGCGCAAGGCGCGCTCACCGATTGCTGTCCCAGGATAGCGCTCGGAAAGATCCTTATAATACTTTGCCAGCTTCCAGAGCGACCTTCGCGCTTCTCCAAGGTGAACATAGAGGTCGATCTCAGGGAGACCGGCGTCGCCATTTCTCCCGTGTGGATCCCTCCAGGTTGTCGTTCTCAGGTGGATCGGTTTCGGCATCCCCCCGCGCCAAAAATAGAAATCGATGCGACGGCGGAGCAGGCTTTGGAGTGGACTTACGATGACCACTGTTTCCGGGGGTGCCGCCACCTTCGCGAGGAGGTCTTTGCAGAGAGCGATTCCCAAGCCGTCCATTTTGTCTAAGGATGCGGACTGGGCCCTCCATGTAATCAAATCGAGCTTGGGGCGATGATATCCCCTGAGGGAGGTGGTTGAGTTCGATGACACGCATGCGGCCTTCTCCTGATGCTCTGAGGTCTGTGAAGCAATCTCTCACAGCTCCTCTATATTGTCTATTTCCCGAATTTGATTTATAGTCCTCCTACAAGCGCAAAGCGCCTTTTTGTTTCTTATAAGCCGCCGCCTCATCATTTAGCACCACTATGGAAGGAAGAGATTATCCGCTCGAGAGAGTACGAAACTTCGGGATCATCGCCCACATCGACGCCGGAAAGACCACCACGTCCGAGCGTATTCTGTATTACACCGGCGAATCCCATAAGATCGGCGAGGTGCACGAGGGCGAGACGGTCACCGACTGGATGGAACAGGAGCGCGAGCGCGGCATCACCATCACTGCAGCGGCCATCACCTGCTTCTGGACCAAGACGGATGAGGATCCAGCAGACAAGGCCAAGAAGCAGCGCTTCAACATCATCGACACCCCGGGACACATCGACTTCACCGTCGAGGTGAAGCGCTCACTCCGTGTGCTCGACGGCGCGGTCGTCGTCTTCGACGGCGTTGCCGGCGTCGAACCGCAGTCTGAGACCAACTGGCGCTACGCAGACGAGGCAAAGGTGCCGCGTATCTGCTTCATCAACAAGCTCGACCGCACCGGCGCATCATTCGAGCGCTCGTACCAATCCATCCTCGACCGCCTCAACAAGAAGGCGGTCCGCATGCAGCTCCCGATTGGCGACGAGGATGCCTTCTCAGGCGTCATCGACCTCCTCAAGATGAAGGCATTCACCTTCACCGGCGAGCTCGGCAAGATCGTCGTCGAAGGCGAGATCCCTGCAAACATGATGGCCGAAGCGGAGAAGTACCGCGCAGAACTCATCGAGCGCATCGTCGAACACGATGACGAGCTCATGAGCGGCTACCTCGAAGGGAAGATCCCGACGATGGAAGAACTCAAGAAGACGCTCCGGAAGGCAGTGATCGCGAACGATATCTTCCCGGTCTACACCGGCTCAGCGCTCAAGAACAAGGGCGTCCAGCTCGTCCTCGACGCGGTCGTCGACTATCTCCCGTCTCCCTTGGACATGCCGCCGGTCACAGGCATCAACCCGAACAACGGCGAGGCGATCGAGCGCCATGCGGATGATTCCGAGCCGTTCTCAGCGCTCGCCTTCAAGCTCCAGGCAGACCCGTTCGTGGGCCAGCTCACCTTCTTCCGTGTCTACTCAGGTACGATCGAAGCGGGTTCATATATCTACAATTCAACCACCGGCGACAAGGAGCGCCTCGGCCGCATCGTCCGCCTCCAGGCGAACGACCGCGAAGAAGTAAAGAAGGTCTACGCCGGCGAGATCGCCGCAGCCGTCGGGCTCAAGAACACCCGTACCTCGCACACGCTCTGCGACGAGAATGATCCGATCATCCTCGAAGAGATCGTCTTCCCGGAGCCAGTCGTGTCGCTTCGCATCGAACCGAAGACAAAGGCTGACCAGGAGAAAATGGGCATCGCGCTCAAGAAGCTTTCCGATGAGGATCCAACCTTCCGCGTCACCTCTGATGCTGAGACCATGGAAACCATCATCGCGGGCATGGGCGAGCTCCATCTCGAGATCCTCGTCGACCGCATGAAGCGCGAATTCAACGTCGAAGCGAATGTCGGCAAGCCGCAGGTCGCGTACCGCGAGACCATCCAGCGCGAAGCCGAGGCAGAACACAAGTACATAAAGCAGACCGGCGGTCGCGGCCAGTACGGTCACGTGAAGATCCGCGTGAAGCCGATGGAAGCATGGCCGGAAGACAAGAAGATGCCAAACAACGTGAAGCGCGAAGATCACTTCGAGTGGATCAACAACATCAAGGGAGGCGTCATTCCGCAGGAATACATCCCGGCTGTCGAGAAGGGCGTGAAGGAAGCAATGGAGCGCGGTATCGTCGCCGGCTACAAGCTCGAGGATGTCTCATGCGAACTCTACGATGGCTCGTACCACGATGTGGACTCATCCGAAATTGCCTTCAAGATCGCAGGATCCCAGGCGTTCCAGGAGGCAGCCAAGAAGGCGGGCGCCGTCATCCTCGAACCGATCATGCGCGTCGAAGTCGTCATCCCGGAGAAATTCATGGGCGACATCAACGGCAACCTTTCCTCGAAGCGCGGTCAGATCGAAGGCATGGAAGATCGCGGCATGCTCCGCGTCGTGAAGGCCAAGGTCCCGCTCTCCGAAATGTTCGGATACACGACGGCGCTTCGCTCCATGACGGAGGGTCGCGGTTCCATGACCATGGAATTCGACCACTACGAAGTGGTTCCGAAGAACGTCTCCGACACCATCGTCGCGGCACGCGGAGGGAAGTAACTCTGAATCAAACAACACAAAGCCGGCGCGAGCTTTGCTCGCGCCGGCTTTGTTTTCACCCTCCATACAAAAAACACCCCGGAAATTGGCTGAAAGCCAATTTCCGGGGTGCAAAGACTCAAGCAATAATCCGCTTCCGCACCCTCTCAAAGTAGAGAAGAGAGGCGAGGAAAGTGGCGATGGTGGGGAGCATTGTTGCACCGATTATAAATCCAATCGGATCCTGTATTGCTTCTGTCCGAGTAGCCACGTTTACCCAGCTCAGGTGAAGCATTATGGATCCCACCGCAGCCACCAGCAAACTTAAGGCGATCTGCAGGAGAAAGGAGTCGCCCTCAACGACATAGTCAGCGATGACCAATGACGCGAAGACCAAGATCGTCACAATGAGGACTGTCGAGATAGCCCCTCCGCCGAGCTGCCACCCGGGCCGGTCCAAGACCACGGCCATGGTTTCTGGGGCACTGTTTCTGAGAAAGAGCACCAGCATCGTCAAGCAGGTGAGTATGCTGGCGATTAACGAGCGCACAAAAGCACCTCTCATTTTCGGCATCCTTCCGTCGGTTCAGTACTCGTGCCAGCATGCCGGCGTCTCCGCGACGAATCAAGCCGTCCTCCGGGAGGGTACCGAAGCCTTCACCCCTGCCCGTTTATTGACGTACCCCTTGCTTTCCGCTATTATCTCGCTACCGCAGTTGTTGCGTCCTTTTTTGTCATTGGACCTTGTCATTTGGAGGGCCTTGGGAGAAAGGGAGGTAGAAAAGGTGGTAGGTGTTCATTATAAATCGCTACCGTCTCGAATTGAGCCCTGGTTCTCGCGCGCTCATACGGGACAGTAGCCAAACAAGAAAATCATATGGCAGGTACATTCGATCGCTCGAAGCCCCATGTCAACGTCGGCACCATCGGCCACGTCGACCACGGCAAGACGACCCTCACAGCCGGCATCCTCCACGTGCTCCACATGGCGGGGAATGGCTTTGGCGCATCCGAGAAGGGTGTTGACCAGATTGACAACGCGCCTGAAGAAAAGGCACGTGGTATTACGATTTCGCTCTCGCACTCTGAGTACGAGACCCCGAACCGTCACTACGCGCACATCGACGCGCCAGGTCACGCTGACTACATCAAGAACATGATCACGGGCGCAGCCCAGATGGACGGTGCGATCCTCGTGGTCGCAGCGACCGACGGCATGATGCCCCAGACGCGCGAACACGTCCTCCTTGCAAAGCAGGTTGGCGTGCCTCGCATGATCGTCTTCATCAACAAGGTGGACATGGTCGAAGACCAGGACCTCGTTGACCTCGTCGAAGAGGAAATCCGCGACCTTCTCACGAAGCAGGGTTTTGATGGCGCAAACGCACCGATCATTCGCGGTTCAGGCCTCAAGGCCCTCGAATCGAAGTCGGTTGACGATCCGTACGCTCAGAAGATCATCGAACTCGCAAAGGCACTCGATGAATACATCCCGATGCCGGTTCGCGAGACTGAGAAGCCGTTCCTCATGCCGATCGAAGACATCTTCTCGATCGAAGGACGCGGTACCGTCGTTACCGGACGCATCGAGCGCGGCCAGGTGAAGGTGGGCGAGGATGTTGAAATCATTGGCCTCCAGCCAACCGCGAAGACGACCATCACGGGTATCGAAATGTTCAACAAGCAGCTTGATAGCGGTATGGCAGGCGACAACGCCGGCATCCTCCTCCGCGGAACCAAGAAGGAAGACGTGCACCGCGGACAGGTCCTCGCAAAGACGGGATCAGTTACGCCGCACACTGAATTCGAGGCAGAAGCATACATCCTCAAGAAGGAGGAAGGAGGCCGCCACACGCCGTTCTTCACCGGTTACAAGCCGCAGTTCTATGTCCGCACCACGGACGTGACGGGCGACGTGACCCTCCCAGAAGGTGTTGAAATGGTCATGCCAGGCGACACCACGAAGTTCAAGGTGAAGCTCGTCGCACCAATCGCGCTCGAAGAGCAGACCCGTTTCGCCATCCGCGAGGGCGGCAAGACGGTCGGTGCAGGCGTCGTCACCAAGGTGATCGCCTAACCCACAAAGTACTTACCAAAACCACTACTAGGACCTTTGACAACACGATATGGCAACGAAAGAAACTACAGAAGCTCCGAAGCGCGCCAAGCGCGCGGCGAAAGCTGTCAAAGGAGTTGAAGCCGTCTCCAAGCTCCGCATTCGCGTGCGCGCCTATGAGCACAAGCTCCTCGACGCATCCGTAAAGCAGATCATGGACACCGCGCTTCGCTTCGATGCCACCATCGTCGGTCCGATCCCGCTTCCGACGGAAATCAAGAAGTACACGGTGAACCGCGCCGCATTCGTCTACAAAGACGCGCGAGAACAATTTGAAATGCGAGTGCACAAGCGCCTCATCGACATCCTGAATCCGTCCGCGAAAGTCATCGAGTCCCTGACCAACCTCACCCTCCCATCCGGCGTCAACATCGACGTCAAGATGGTTTAGGTAAAAGGAGTCAAACAAAAAATCCCCTCACGGGGATTTTTTGTTACACTATGGAGGATTTCTTTTACATACTAACCGTTCAATCTCATGTCAGAAGGATTCCACGAGGCGAGTGCAGAAAAATCACCCAAGGAGGCATTTACAGAAAAATTCCTTGATCAGCCTTACGGGAACCTGACAGAAGAACAGCAGGCGATGCTTCGTACGCATGTTGAGGGGCGGGAGGGTCCATGGACAACGGTGCCGAACATATTCGATGTAACTTGGGATGATGAAGCGAAACGGATTGTCATCGAGCTGTCTGAGGGAGGAAGCCAAACGTTTATATACGACCCCTTCGTGCCGAAGGTGCCACAAGCTGCACCACCTGTAGAATCAAGAGGAGACTCCGAGCCGAGTGGCGCAGTAAAAGTCGGGGAAGAACCCGTCTCAGTTGTGACTCAGAGCAACGAGGCGTTGCGCACCGTGATCCCTGGCGGGGAATGGATCGATTTGTCTGGGAAAAAGATCGTAACCGATCAGGCTGGCTTGTATTCAGGCAAAGAACTGGTCATGAAAACGGGTGCCGCGAACACGATGAATTTTGTCGGCAAATATAATTTCCACGAGGGAACGATGATCGTTGGAGGGCCCGATGGCTCACTGCACGCGGCTCCGTACTCGGCAGAGAGAGAGGAGGCGCTCAAAAGCGCAGGGTACAAGCAAGAGTTCGAGCTGGTGCCGAGTTTAACAGGTCATCAAAGGTTCGAAGACGAGGAGACCCAGAGGGTATTTGAAGCGCTAAAAAACTAGCTTCACTCTTCCTAGAAGTCAGGCGCTTCACGTGCGGGTGTTCTGTGTCACGGTACCGGAATCGACGTCAAGATGGTCTAGGCGAAGGAGTCAAACAAAGAATCCCCCCAAGATAATTTCTCTAGGGGATTTTTTGTTTTTTAAGAAAATAGAGATTCCGCAGAAAGGGAGGATCGGATCAAATAGAGACATTGACAAATCTATTATATGTGGTATATAATACCGCCAGATAAAGTCCTTCAATCATCGCGCTTCGGACGGAGAAAACCCATGCGCCTTTCCTTGATTCTGGCCTTCGTACTCGGTCTCCAGAGCGGTTTTGTCGGCAATTCTGCTCACGCAGAGATTGCGACACCCGCCGATCTGCCCGCAGACTATGCTACCTGGCAAACGTTGCATGAACTCTCTTGTGAACCGCTGTCGATCAAAGTGTATTCGACAATCACGCCGGATGCCGAGATGGAGCTTCTGACCTACACCCTCGGCAAGAATCTGGTCGCGTACTCGATGTCATCATCCACAAATGCTGGCAAGGTAATCACCGACCATGGCCTCTACAAAGGGGAATGGAAATCGGTCGATGGCACCGATGCCAATAAGGAGAAATCGGAGCGTCTCGTGAATGCCGCCCTTCTCGATAACGGTGGACAGCCTGCTCTCGTTGCGTTCGGCCAGTGTAAGCAGGAGCTTGTGCGTAAAATCATAAAGGCTTTCTTTGCACCACTTGGCAGGTAAAACGGAGCCCATTGCATCAGTGTGTGTTCCTCGCCGTTGATACCCGCCCCCAGTCCACGCATGGACTGGGGGCTTCATTTTTTTGCCTCATGGGGATTTTTTGATTTTTGTTGAAAATAGAAAAAGCCGAAATGCGCTGTTTCGGCTTTCTTCCTCGTGCATGAGGGTCACGGGTTCGGTGGTTAGTATAGTCTGCCACGAACAGGCATTGGTACAGCTTCTCATTGGACGTAGCGTTGCTAAAGCAAAAGAAAATCGCTGCGGGCCCGATGGTCCGCAGCGACATCCGTCATGCGCTCTGAGGGAATGAGGGCGTCAGAGTGGTGCGACGTCCCCAGAGATACATACAGAGGAGGATAAGTCCCGAAACGACGAGCAGGATCCCGCCAATTGCAGGGATGAGCCATGCTTGGCGCGTTCCGTCCGAATAGAAATCGAACGTGAGATTTTCTCGGTCAACGCGCACTTTCCCCACGTAGGTGAAAAAAGTGTAGTCAGGAAGTGGCACTGCCGCGCTGATGTAGGTCGATAGGCCGTTCTCCAGCCTGACCAATGCGGTATATTCGACCACCCCATGGAGACCTTTGCCGTCCATGCTCCCGTCGTCCCGCCACCCATTCTGGATTACCACGAATGTTGGAACGCTATTCCCCGTTCGTTGCTGAAAATCCTGCATTGGCAATTCTGCCGAAGGCGTACCGTTCTCGAAGGAAAGCACGCTGAGGGTCGTTGAATTGTTCGGCTTCCACAACTCGACGTGTATCGGATCAGGCATAGGACTTGCAGTCCATCCAATCAGCATCCATGCACCGAGGGCAAAAATGCCCAGAGGCCATCGATAGGTTTTCCACGCACATTTCAGTATCTTTCGAAACGGCTTTCTCTTCGAATTACCAGTCATCTTCCATGCTCCATGGATAGAGTGAACCCACGCCACCGTACCATCCGATCTTCAAAATGTAAATAAATATCTTCGCCCTCTGTGCGTAGACCGAGGGCTCCGTCGTTCCATGGTTCCTGAAAGCCGTTTGGTGCTATGCTACGGAGTCATGAAGCAGAAGCTGAAAGCGCTATTCAAGTTCGCCTCCCCGGCCATCCTGCTGGTATTCCGGACGTACTACTTCATCTTCCGCCCGAAGGGGGAGAGCGTGAAGTGCGTGATCCGGAACGGTGGCAACATCCTCCTCATCCGCAATTCGTACGGCGCGAAGTTCTGGACGCTTCCCGGTGGCGGCGTGAAGTCGAGCGAGACCCTGGAACAGGCGGCCGTCCGCGAAGCACATGAGGAAGTCGGCATCGAGATCCGCGAGCAGGACCTCACCAAGCACGGCAAGGTGCGCTACCTCCTCGACTTCCGCCGCTCCACGGTCTGGGTGTTCAGCGTCACGGTGCCGTCTCCCGCATTCCACCTTCATGGCGTCGAGATCGAGGAAGCGAAGTGGTTTCCCGAGAACGCAATCCCCGGCATGCGCTCGCATCTCCTGGAACGTTTCCTCGATTTGGCGAAATAACCGACCGATTTTAGAGTCGGTATTGACTATGAAATTAAATTCGTCATGCTGGCACAATGACTAGGTCCACAGAGGAATCACTTGAAATCATCTCAAACCAATTTGTCGTGAAGCGTCGGTTTACCACGGGTACATTCAACCTTATATTGGGTGCGGTACTAGGCGCCACTTTGACTTTTTTAGTAGGAGCTATTAATTCTTACATCTCCAACCAAACCTTACGTCAAGCGGTTGCAAAGAGCATCTACATTGAAATTGAGCATAATAAAATTTTTTTAAATAGCTCTGTATCTGATTTAAACAGCGCAGTTTTAGATTGGAAAGGCAACAAAGGAAATAAATTAAATATGCAAGTATTCGCCCTGCATAGAGAAGACTTCTACCAAATTTATCTCCAAGATTTAACTCTATTAGATAAAAACACTCTAGATGAAACCTACGAATTTTACGGAAGACTTAGGACCATTGATTACCTAACAAAATTAATCACTGATGATTTTGATCTCTATTACAGAAATGAAAATCTAATTTCTAGAGCTGATATCTTGTCCCGACTAATGGAATTACAGCAGGATGTGGATGAGGCGCTTCGGAATGCTGACAAAATCCAAAGAGATTTAATTACTAAATATGATGTTAACAGTGTTCAGAGTTCCTGTAATCCAACCAATTGTCTAACAAACTCTTGGTAAAGAGAGTTGCATCCTTTCAGACCTTCCTGTATAGTCCATTTACTCTCGTTCTGAGAGATTCTATGTCCCAATAGGGACCAATGGACTGAAATCCGCAAGGGATTCGTCCTTGGCGGTATTTTTAATACCAAAAACGATCAAAAGACGGTAGAAATCTTCAAAAAACCTATAAAACTCAACGTGAAATTCATCCTCGGCACAAAAGAAGAAATGACGCAGGTCTTCGATGAGAAGGGCGTCGTCCACGCAGGAACCATCCTCAATGCAGGTCCTTTGACCGTCACCAAGGTCCTCACCAAGGACTCTGACGGATATGAGGCAGTCCAGGTCGGATACGGCGTCCGCAAGGAAAAGCATGCATCGAAGCCAGTCATGGGCCAGACCAAGGCGTTCGGTATCTTCCGGACCCTCAAGGAGTTCCGCGATGTCGAGGGCATGACCGCAGGCGACAAGATCGATGTCTCGGTCTTTGCCCCAGGCGACACCATCCAGGTCTCAGCGATCTCGAAGGGTAAGGGCTTCCAGGGCGTCGTGAAGCGTCATGGTTTCCATGGCGGTCCGCGTTCGCACGGCCAGAAGCACTCCGAGCGCTCCCCGGGTTCTATCGGCGGCGGCGCGCGTGCCGGAGGCCGTGTCGCGAAGGGCATGAAAATGGGTGGCCGCATGGGTACTGACCGCGTCACGGTCAAGAATCTCAAGGTGCTCGTTGTCGATGCTGCCGCGAACACCATCATCGTGTCAGGAGCCGTTCCGGGTCGTCGCGGAACGCTCGTTGAAGTAGTTTCAAAATAAAATCATGGAAGCGACAATTTACAGCATGGACGGAAAGAAGACGGGCGCTCTCACGCTCCCGGAGAGCCTCTTCGCGCTTCCGTGGAACGCAGACCTCGTGCACCAGGTGACCGTCTCTGAGGCGGCAAACCTCCGCACGCCGGTTGCAGACACCAAGGGACGCGGCGAAGTACGCGGCGGCGGCAAGAAGCCGTGGCAGCAGAAGGGTACGGGCCGCGCACGCGCAGGTTCCCGTCGTTCACCAATCTGGAAGGGAGGTGGTGTTTCTCATGGTCCAAAGGCTGAGAAGGTCTTCGCACAGAAGATCAACAAGAAGATGAAGTCGAAGGCGCTCTTCACCGTCCTCTCGAAGAAGTTCAAGGATGGCGAGGTTCTCTTCGTCGACCAGCTTTCATTCTCAGCACCAAAGGCGAAGCTCGCCAAGGAGACGCTGTTTGCACTCGCAAAGGTCTCTGGTTTCGAGAAGCTCGCAACCAAGCGGAAGAATGCAGCACTCATCGGCCTCGGTACGCATGATTTGAATGCAAAGAAGAGCTTCCGCAACTTCGGCAATGTCGAACTCGGCGAGATCCGCAACTGGACCGCGTCTGACCTCCTCAAGTACAAGTTCCTCATCGTCGGGACTCCGGACGCGTCGATCGCGCTCCTCCAGTCACGTGCAGAGGGTGGTGCCGCACCGGCAGCAGCTGTGGTTGCACCGAAGAAGTACGCTCCGAAGAAGGTTGCGGCAAAGAAGCCGGCAGCCAAGAAAGCGGTAAAGCCTGCAAAGGCCGCAAAATAAACATATGGCACTCTTCAGCAAGAAAAAGGAATCAGGAGCAGCACCGAAAACGACAACCGGCACCATTCGTGATATCGGCAGCGCGATCATCCGCCCGCACATCACGGAGAAGGCGGCTATCCAGACCGGCAACGATGTCTATGTCTTCGAGGTGACCTCGAAGGCGACCAAGATGGAGATCGCGAAGGCAATCGTCGCCCTCTACAAGGTCGTTCCGGTGAAGGTCAACATCGTCACCAAGTCGCCACGCCGCGTCGCATCACGCACGCGCCGCGGGATCATGGGCACAAAGACGGGCATGAAGAAGGCCTACGTCTACCTGAAGAAGGGCGACAAGATCGAATTTGTATAAACATATGAAGACCTACAAGCCAACAACACCGTCGCGCCGCCACATCTCGAATCCGAACTACAAGGAGCTTTTGTCTGCGACGACTCCGCACAAGGCGCTCACGAAGGGACGGAAGCGGAACATGGGCCGCAACAAGGACGGACGCATCACCACCCGCCACAAGGGAGGAGGCAGCAAGCGCCGTTTCCGCGATGTGGATTTCCTCTACTCCAAGAAGGACATCGTCGCGAAGATCGAGAGCATCGAATACGATCCGAACCGTACTGGCTTCATCGCGCTCGCGCTCTATGCTGACGGAACCCGCTCGTACGTCCTCGCACCGAAGTCTCTCAAGGCCGGCTCAACCTTCCTCGTTTCAGAGAAGGCCAAGATCCAGCCGGGGAACCGCCTCCCGCTCGCGAATATCCCGGTTGGTACCTTTGTGTACAACCTCGAGATCAAGCCGGGAAATGGCTCGAAGATGGTCCGCTCAGCAGGAAACTACGCTGAGGTCATTGCGCAGGACGGCATTTATGCCCTCGTGAAGATGCCATCGACCGAAGTTCGCAAGTTCCTCGGAAGCGCATGGGCATCGGTTGGTGAGGTCTCAAACGATGAGCACCACCTCGCGAATGTCGGAAAGGCAGGACGCTCACGCAACAAGGGTATCCGCCCAACGGTTCGCGGTACTGCCATGAACCCAGTCGACCACCCACACGGAGGCGGCGAAGGAAAGTCTGGACGCGGTCACCGCCGCGCACGCTCTCTCTGGGGCAAGCCGACCGGCAAGGGTCACAAGACTCGCACGCCGAAGAAGTACTCGAACCACCTCGTCGTTTCTCGCCGCAAGGTTGGAAAGAAGAAATAAGATCAAGACACGGGAAGAAACAAAAGGGCCGCGCGAACGCGCGGCCCTTTTGTTTTTGATTGGAAATGATCATAAAAAGATGAAGCCGCCGGCGTGCGTACGTGCGCCGGCGGCTCTTCAATTACACCCGGAAGGGGAGCTATCTTTTGCCGTTCTCGGCCGATAGCAGAAACGCCGTCTTGTCGTTGCGGACGGGACGCGCAGTCATCCTGTTGCCTGTAAGGGCTGCTAGGAGACGCGCAATCTGCTGGAGCTGGCCTTCGTCGGCGATCGTCACATCAGAACGCATTCCATCCACCAAAAGGTAGATTTGATTATTGCCCCTCATGATGAGCAGGGTGCCGCCGGGAGCCGAGACAACGTCCCCCTCTTGGGGTGCTGTGGATCCGAGCTCACCATTGCATCTCAGTTCACATGCCACAATTAGTACCTTCCTGCAGTTTTCCAAGTGACATTAAGAAGCAATCTGACGATTTGTCAAATTTCTTCTTTAGGGAAGCCCTAAAAAGATACGCCCCCGAGCTGCTCTGCAGCTCGGGGTACGTGTGTTCAGTAGGGGAGGGTCATTTCTCCCTGACGCGGCATCTGTGGTTCAAGAGGGACGGAGGACTTGAGCTCCTTCAGCTTGCAAACAAGCCTGAACGCCCTACCTATTTCCTGCGCCATGCGGTACTTCTGCTTGCCCTTCAGCAATATCGGCGTTTCCAAATAGAAGCTTGCTTCTGCCCTGGACCAGAAACAACGTCGTACCCGTTTCCGGCCAAGTATCCTGATGGCAACCGCAATTGCCACGGCTTCGAAGTAAGGACGCTCGACAACATAAAGCCCTTTGCACCGGATGAGGAGAAACTCGCAATTGGTCGTGGCATCTCGGCACCCAAAGTCGCGAACGCTCACGCGCTTGGGGGAAAACGCCTTGGTCATCCACTTTCCTCCAGAAAAGGCGGTAAAGAACAGCCGATATTAAAAACTCTATACGCCAATCTGTCAAGGGTAAGGAAAGAGGAAAGCGCCTTTTGTTTGACAGAAACCCCCGTTTTGCGTACTATGCTTCCCAAGCTCTCTCGCGAGCTATTTTCTTTACAGAAATGACACGATCACTCAAAAAAGGCCCATACGTCGACGAAAAGCTCCTCAAGAAGATCGAGGGGAAGAAGGCTGGCACCACCGGCCCGATTAAGACGTGGGCACGCCGCTCGCAGATCGCCCCAGAGATGGTCGGCTTCACGTTTGGCGTTCACAATGGCAAAGACCATGTCCCGGTCCTTGTGAGCGAAGAAATGGTCGGCCATCGCCTTGGAGAGTTCTCTCCGACAACCAAGTTCGTCCGCCACGGCGGTAAGATGCAGAAGGAGCTTGAATCCAAGCGCAAGGAGGCAGAAGTCGCAGCAGCAAAGGCCGCAAAGGCTCCCGCAGCCGCGCCTGCTAAGAAGAAATAAGGCATATGAAGGCTTCCCTCAACAACTACCGCCAGGCACCTCGCAAGGTCCGCCTCATCACCGATTCCGTCAAAGGGAAGCGCGTTGAGGTCGCACTTGTCGAACTGACCCATGCCCAGAAGAAGGGAGCCGACCAGATCAAGAAGCTCGTCGCCTCAGCCGTCGCGAACGCGAAGGTCCAGGACAGTGGCCTCAATGTCGCCGAGCTCGTCATCAAGAACATCACCGTCGACCAGGGCGTCACTCTCCGCCGCTTCCGTCCGCGCGCCCGCGGACGCGCAGCGCCGATCAATCACGAATCCAGCCATGTCCGCGTGGTCCTGATGAAGGCAGCGGTCAAGGAAAAGGTCCGTGAGGTCTCTGGAAAGGAGGAGGCAGCAGCGCCAAAGGCAGCCAAGAAATCTGCCAAGATGGCTCCAAAGGCGGAGACCACCGAGTAATTTTCCTATACACCAGACACCATGACACACATTGTCCATCCATATGCACACCGCCTCGGAATCCTTCGCGAATGGAAGTCGCGCTGGTTTGCCGGCAATCCGAAGATGTTCGCGGAATATTTGAAGTGCGACACCATGCTCCGTGAGTACCTCACGAAGCGCCTTCGTACCATGTACATTGGCGGACTCGAGTTCGAACGGAATGGTAATACGCTCCGCATCATCATCAAGACATCCCGCCCGGGCATGATCATCGGACGCTCAGGCGAGGGTGCAACCAAGCTGAAGAGCGACATCGAGAAGGTCCTCTCGAAGCTCAAGCTCTCTGAGAAGCCGGAGCTCAAGATCGACGTCGAGGAAATCCGCAATCCGGAGGCAAATGCTGCCATCGTCGCCTACATGGTCGCTGAAGGACTCGAGAAGCGCCTCCCATTCCGCCGCGTGATGAAGCAGACCATGGAGAAGGTTATGGCGAGCCGTGATGTGCTCGGCTGCCGCATCGTTCTCTCTGGCCGCCTCGGCGGTGCTGAAATGGGTCGCCGCGAAGAGCTCAAGAAGGGACGCATTCCTCTTCAGACCCTGCGCGCGGACATCGACTTCAAGCGTGAGAAAGCCTACCTTCCGTACGGCGTCGTCGGCGCGAAGGTGTGGATCTACCGCGGCGATGTCTTTGATGCATCTTCGAAGGACACCCAGGCCCCAAGCAATGACCGCCGCCCGTCATCATCTGACCGCCGCGATTCAGCTCCTCGGAGCGACCGCCCGCGTTCAAGCGCCCCAGTAAAGCGCTCATAAAAACACCATGCTTTTCCCAAAGAAAGTAAAATTCAGGAAGTGGCAGCGCCAGCGGAAGAACCCGCTCAAGGATACTTCGGCGTCCCGCGGCACCAAGCTCGCATTCGGCTCGTTCGGCATGAAGGCGATCACCCCTGCGCGCATACGCTCGAATCAGATCGAGGCTGCTCGCAAGGTCCTCGCCCGCCACATGGGCAAGACCGGCCGCACCTGGATCCGTATCTTCCCGGACCGCCCATGGACCCAGAAGGCCGCGGAAGTGGGCATGGGCAAGGGAAAGGGTGATGTGCAGGGCTTCGAGTTCGAAGTCTGGCCAGGACGCCTTCTCTTCGAAATCGATGGCGTGCCCGAGAAGGTCGCCATGGAAGCCCTCATATCGGCATCGTCGAAACTGCCGGTGAAGACAAAGATTGTGCGTAGAACCGAAGCATAGTAGTATGGCCGACACTCAGAACAAAACAGTCGAAGAGCTCCAGAAGCTCCTGGCAGAGAAGCGCGAAGGCCTTCGAAGCTTCCGCTTCGGGATTACCGGCTCAGGAACGAGGAACGTCAAGGACGGACGGAACTCGAAGCGGGACATCGCACGCATCCTGACCGAGCTCCGGAAGCGCGAGCAGGCATAAGACGGAAGAAACCAAACACCATGGCAACCAAAACCACAACAGAACAGGTAGAAAAGGCGGGCAAGCGCTTCAGTGGCGTTGTCGTGTCGACCAAGATGAAGGACACGGTTGTGGTGTCTGTGGAGCGCTACGTGAAGCACCCGAAGTACCAGAAGTACATCAAGCGCGCGAAGAAGCTCCATGCGCATGATCCAGGGAACACCAAGGCGCTTGGCGACAAGGTGACCATCAAGGAGACTCGCCCGATTTCGAAGACGAAGAATTTCATCGTCGTAAACTAATATGATCCAGCCACAATCACTCGTGAAGATCGCAGATAACTCCGGCGCCAAGATCGGACGCGTCTTCAAGATTCTTGGCGGCTCGAAGAAGCGCTACGCGGAGATCGGCGAGATCGTGGTCTTTTCAGTACAGACGGCAGAGCCGCGCAAGATGGTCAAGAAGAAGGACATCCTTTATGGCCTCGTCGTCCGCCAGACCAAGCCGCTTCGCCGAAAGGATGGCTCGTACATTCGCTTCGACGAGAATGCGGTCGTCGTGATGGAAAAGGGAAAGCCAGAGCCACGCGCAGGACGCATTTTCGGCCCGATCCCACGCGAGATCGCAGAACTCGGCTACCAGACCATCGTGTCTCGGGCCCCGGAAATCGTGTAGTCGATTCTATAAATATATGAAGATCAAGAAAGGCGACAAAGTAATCGTTTCAACCGGCAAGGACAAGGGCAAGACAGGCTCTGTGCTCAAGGTCTTTCCTCGTGAGGATCTCGTCCTCGTTGAAGGGGTGAATATTCGCAAGCGCCATCAGAAGGGCACCCGCACCGGACAGAAGGGCCAGATCGTCGAGAAGGCGATGCCGATCCACATTTCAAACGTGATGGTGAAGGACGACAAGACCGGCAAGGGAACCCGCGTCCAGTACAAGATGGAAGGAGACAAGAAAATCCGCGTCGCTCAGAAGAGCGCTGCTAAGATCGGCTAATCTACCACTATGGAAATGGTTCAGGAAAAACAGAATAGCGCCTTCGCAACCCTCAAGGGAGATTTCGGATACACGAACAAGATGCAGTCACCGAAGCTCGTGAAGGTGGTCATCTCGGTCGGAACCGGCTCAAACAAGGATAAGGAGAAGATCAAGGTCATCGAGAACCGCCTGCCGAAGATTACAGGCCAGAAGGCTGCACAGCGGACGGCGAAGAAGGCTATCGCCTCATTCAAGACACGCACCGGCATGGTGATCGGCTACCAGGTGACGCTCCGCGGCCAGCGCATGATGGACTTCCTCAACAAGCTCATCCACGTCGCCCTCCCGCGTACGCGCGACTTCCGCGGCCTCTCCGCAAAGTCTATCGATGACATGGGCAACTACACCCTCGGCATCAAGGAGAACACCATTTTCCCAGAGACATCGGACGAAGACTTGAAGGATGTGTTTGGTCTCGCGATCACGATTGTGACGACTGCGAAGTCGAAGCCGGAAGCAGAAGCCTTCCTCCGCCACATCGGCATGCCGCTTCAGAAATAGACCCAGAAATTTTAAAGAAACAAAAGGCCCCCGGCGCTTCGCGCCGGGGGCCTTTTGTTTGACAAGCCGCCAAATCATCAGTACCATCGATTTTTGGAACGATAGCCGGGCAATTCCGCCCCTATCCATCCGGAGAGTTTCAGATGCCGACCAAGGGTTCGCCGATGAAGCGGTTCCGTCCGAATCGGGGCCAGCAAACACCAGGACAGCGTGCTTCAGCGCTCCGAAAACTGCGGCAACGAGGGCACAAAGTAGCAACCCGGACCATCGAGGACGCGAGACGCGCGGCATATGGCGCTCGAAAGGCAAATTTGACTGCCGACTGATCATTCACGCTAGGAGCTGGTAACGTACACCGGCCGAGGTTCCCTCGGCCGGTGTTTGCTTTTGACAATGGCTGAGAAGGTCGTACTATCGTCAGTAGTGTGCTCTGTGCGGAGGGGATGAGATGACACAGGTAAGCATGTTCGGGTTGCCGACGCTCGCAGTCGAGATCGTGGGTGACCATGTCCACAGCCTTACGCACTACTTGTTCGAGACGAGTCGGATGGTCGGGGAGGATGGGGCCGTTTCCCATTACGCAGCAGTCGTGTACGCCAGGCTTCCGTTCGGATTAGATGCGGTGTATCGGAATGAGGGAGCTGCCAGCGTTCCAACCAGCAGGCTGATCGAATCCGGCTCCCGTGACCCCATTTTGGCGGCGGTACCAGGGCTTTTCAAGTATCAGGCCGATACGAAAGCATCCTGGGACGCATTTCTCCGGGAAAAGCTCCTGCCGTATGTGCCTGCCGGCAGAATTCTAGTCCTTTGGATCAGTGAAGACGGCGCCACTGAGACCTCGTTTGTCGTATCGTAGCCGCCCCTTGAGACTACGCCGCCGGCCAGGTTTCCTGGCCGGCGGCTCTCTTTTCCGCCTTTGTTTGACAATGTATATTCAGGCTGTTAGTATAGCCGGAAGCTCGTTTAGGGCTTTCTTTTTTAGTTAGGCCTCGAAGAAGCACGCCACATGGCAAAGACATCAGTAAAGGTCCGGGCAGCCCGGACACCGAAGTTCGCAAGCCGCGTCGTACGACGCTGTTTCCGTTGTGGCCGCAAGCATGCGTTCATGCGCGATTTCGGACTTTGCCGCATCTGCTTCCGCGAACAGGCTAACGAAGGAAATATCCCAGGAATCAAGAAATCATCATGGTAACCGACCCGGTAGCAGACCTGATCACGCAGATCAACAATGCGAGCCGCGCCAAGAAGGCGCTGGTGTCGGTTCCGTACTCTGCCCTCAAGTTCGCGATCGCGCTCAAGCTCGTCGAGACAGGGTACGTGAAGACTGCCGTGAAGCACGGCAAGAAGGCGCGCAAGAATCTCGACATCGAGCTCAGCTACGATGCTGCAGGTGTTCCTCGCATCGAAAAGATGATTCGCGTCTCGAAGCCAGGAAAGCGCGCATACAAGAAGGTCGCTGACATGCAGCCGGTCAAGGGTGGTATGGGGTCTCTTTTCCTCACCACGCCGAAAGGAATCCTCACGAATGACGAAGCCCGCAAGGAAAAAGTCGGCGGCGAAGCCCTCTTCACTGTTTGGTAAAAACATATGAGCCGCGTAGGAAAACAACACATCCAAATCCCAGCACAGACAACCGTGACCCTCGCGGACGGCGTGCTTTCGGTGAAGGGTCCACTGGGCGCGCTCTCGAAGCCGGTCAAGGATACGATCGTCATCACCATTGCTGAGAAGGAAGTCACCTTCATGCCGAAGGGCGGAGAAGAAGCAAAGAAGGCAGACCGCTCCCTCTGGGGCACCTACGCCTCGCACCTCGACAACATGATCGAGGGTGTCACGAAGGGATTCTCGAAGAAGCTCATCCTCGAAGGCATCGGCTACCGCGCCGAAGTGCAGGGCAGCACCATGGTGTTCGCGCTCGGCCTCTCGCATCCGGTCCGCCTCCCGATCCCGGAAGGCATCAAGGTCCTCGTCGAGAAGACGGCGATCACGATCTCAGGAATCAACAAGGAGCAGGTCGGCCAGTTCGCCGCGACCGTCCGCGACCTGAAGCCGCCAGAGCCGTACAAGGGCAAGGGCATGCGCTATGACGGAGAAATCATCCGCCGCAAGCAGGGCAAGAAGTCCACCGCATAGGCAACACCTCCAACGCGTTTCAAACCAACCGACCATGAACCACAAAGCAACGACAAAGAAAGAGAAGCGAGACATGCGCCACAACCGCATCCGGGCGCGTGTGTCTGGTACGGCTGACAAGCCGCGCCTCGCGCTCTACAAGTCGAACAAGGCGGTATACGTCCAGCTTATCGACGACACGGTCGGCAAGACCATCGCGGCGGCTTCAAGCATGAACGAGAAGAAGGGTACGATGACCGAGAAGGGAACCGCAGTCGGCGTCGCGATCGCGAAGGCTGCTGCTGAAAAGAAAATCACCACCGCAGTATTCGATCGCGGCGGCTTCCTCTATACGGGAGTCGTAAAGGCGGTCGCTGACGGCGCGCGCGCCGGCGGACTCAACTTTTAATATATGGCAGAGGAACCCATGACAACAGAAGACACACTCGTGACCCCGACAGAAACGGATGCGGTTCCGGCCGTGGACGGTGTTGCCGATGAAGTTGCCGCTCCTGAGGCTGCTCCCGCAGAAGCTGTACGCGCACCACGCGCTGCATTTTCGAAGAACCGCCGCGAGCCGAGCCGCTCACGCCGCACTCCGCGCGAGCGCGTCCGTCCTGAATTCGATCAGAAGATGATCTCGATCCGTCGCGTTGCCCGAGTGGTCGCCGGAGGCCGCCGCTTCAGCTTCTCCGTCGCGCTCGTCGCGGGAGATCGCCGCGGACGCGTCGGTGTCGGACTCGGGAAGGCGGGCGATACGTCGCTCGCGATCGAGAAGGCGCTTCGCGCCGCAAAGAAGGCGATGATCACTGTTTCTCTCACTGAAAACAAGTCTATTCCGCATGATGTCGACGCCAAGTATGCGAGCGCGCGCATCATGATGCGCCCGGCTCCAGGTCGCGGTCTCGTCGCCGGCAGTGCCGCTCGTACGGTCCTTGAACTCGCAGGCATCACCGATGTCTCCGCAAAGATCCTCTCCGGCAGCAAGAACCGCCTCTCGAATGCGATGGTTGCGATCGAAGCGCTTAAGAAATTCAGCGCGTAACCTACTATCATGCAAAGCAACACACTCAAGCGTCATACACCGAACGAGGGATCGCGCCGCGTTGGACGTGGCGGCAAGCGCGGAAAGACCTCGGGTCGCGGCGGCAAGGGCCAGACCGCGCGCGCAGGCTCACGCCTCCGCCCGGAAATGCGAGATACGATCAAGCGCCTTCCGAAGCTCCGCGGTCACGGCAAGAACCGTTCGCACACCGTGAAGAGCGAGATGGCGCGCATCGTCCCGGTGAATCTCCGCGTGCTTGAGACCCATGTCTCAGTCGGCGACACCGTGAACCCGGCATACCTCGTCCAGAAGGGTATCGTGAATGCAGCCCGCGGCCGCGCGCCGAAGGTGAAGATCCTCGGTGTCGGCGAGCTCACGAAGAAGATCACGATCTCCGGATGCGCAGTCTCCGAGTCCGCGAAGGCGGCAGTCGAGAAGGCAGGCGGTACGGTACTCTAGACCAACACTCCCCAGAAACCCCATGTCGGTTTTCATACAGAAACTCAAACTCATTTTCTCAGACCGGGTGCTCCGCTCCCGGGTTCTGTTCGTGGTCGCGATGCTCGGCCTTTTCCGCCTCTTGGCAGCCATCCCAGTTCCAGGCATTGATGCGGCGCAGCTGAAGGCCCTCCTCGAAGGCAACCAGTTCCTCGGCCTCCTCAATATTTTCTCGGGAGGCGGCCTTTCGACCCTCTCGATCATGATGCTCGGCGTCTCGCCGTACATCACCGCGTCGATCATCATGCAGCTCTCGACCATCATGGTCCCGCAGCTCAAATCGATGTACCAGGAAGAAGGGGAAGCGGGCCGCGCGCGCTTTGCGCAGTACACACGCCTCCTCTCGGTCCCGATGGCGCTCCTCCAGGGCTTCGGCTATGCGGTCCTGCTTTCACGCCAGGGCGTCCTCGTCGGGCTTGATACCTTCGGCTTCGCGACGGTCATCATCGTCATGACTGCCGCTTCCGTCCTCCTCATGTGGATCGGCGAGCTGATCACTGAATTCGGCATCGGCAACGGCGTTTCCCTCATCATCTTCGCCGGTATCGTCGCGCACCTCCCGACCGTGGCTGGCCAGGCGCTCTTCAGCTTCGATGTCTCCCAGATACCGCTCTACATCGGCTTCCTCGTCGCCGCACTCCTTGTCGTGACTGCAGTCGTTGTCATTACCGAAGCAGAACGCCCGATCCCGATCACCTACGCGAAGAGCGTCCGCGGCGCAAAGAGCTTCGGCGGCTCCTCGACGTACCTGCCGCTCCGCGTGAACCAGGCCGGCGTGATCCCGATTATCTTCGCGCTCTCGATCCTCCTCTTCCCGCAGATGATCCTCAACCTCGCGATTCGATTCATGACCGGCCCCGCTGCGGGGTACGCCACGGAGGCGCTCCAGTTCCTCTCGAATCAGTACGTCTACGGCATCCTCTACTTCATCCTCGTCTTCTTCTTCACGTACTTCTACACCGCCGTCACCTTTGATCCGGATTCCATCGCCAAGAACCTCCAGCAGACGGGCGCGTTTGTGCCGGGTGTCCGCCCAGGTGCTCCGACGTCCGAATACATTGCCAACATCCTGACCCGCATCACGCTCGTCGGCGCGGTCTTCCTCGGACTCATCGCGATCCTCCCGCTCGTCATGCAGGCCATCACCGGCCTCCAGTCGCTCGCTATCGGCGGCACGGCGCTCTTGATCGCGGTCTCCGTGATCCTCGACCTCGTTCGAAAGATTGACGCGCAAATCTCAATGCGCGAGTATTAGAAGAATGGATACCAACACTATCGTTTTCATGGGGCGGCCCGGTTCTGGCAAGGGCACGCAGGCAAAGCGCATTGCTGCGCATTTCGGCTACGACTACTTCGGCACGGGCGCGCTCTTCCGCGAACTCAAGGCGGAAGACTCCATGCTCGGGCGTAAAGTCGCCTCGACCATCGATGAGGGACACCTCATGCCCCATTGGTTCGCGTCCCATCTCGTCGTCGACAAGCTTGTCACGACGCCGCTTGAGACCGGCATCGTCTTCGATGGTTCCAACCGAACGCTCGCGGAAGCGGAACTCTTCTTCGAGGTCGCGACCTGGCTCGGGCGTCCGTACCGCGTCATCTGCCTCGCGGTAAGCGAGGAGACGATCGCGAAGCGGATCCAGATCCGTGGAGAGCAAAGCGGCCGCCCAGAGGACGCGCTCGCGATCCTGAAGACCCGCATCGAGGAATACGACCGCGAGACCAAGCCCGCGCTCGCCTATCTCCAGACTCTCGAGCTTGTCACTGAAGTGAATGGCGAACAGTCCATTGAAGACCTCGACGCTGAACTCATTAAAATACTCACAACCCCGAAGTAGCCGAATGCTCCAACCCTTGTTCTTGAACCACTCTCTGAATGCAACCAACAATTAAAACGGTCATCTTTATCGGGAAGCAGGGAAGCGGCAAGGGAACGCAAGGGCAGCTCCTCGAAGCCACGCTTGCGAAGAACGGTGCCGTTTTCCACTATCAGACCGGCCAAGCGTTCCGAGCGCTCGCCGACGGTCCGGGCTACACCAACAAGCTTGTCGCTACGTCCCTTCCAGGGGGGCACATCCAGCCCTTGTTCCTCGCGACCTGGCTCTGGGCAGACGCCTTCGTGAAGAATCTGACCGGGGAGGAGCATATCATCGCGGATGGGTTCCCGCGCCGCGTTCCGGAGGCGGAAGTCCTCGACGCCGCCTTCGCGTTCTATGGCCGCACGCTCGTCGATGTCATCAATCTTGAGATCAATAATGATATTGCGACCGCACGGCTCCTCGAGCGCGGGCGGTCTGATGATACTGAGGCTGGCATCCGCGAGCGACTTGACTGGTTCGACCGCGAAGCCAAGCCGGTCTTGGACTTCTTCCACGCGCGGAAGCGCTACGCCGTCCACGACATCGACTCGACGCGTCATGTCGATGAGGTCGCTGCCGACATCCGTGCAGCACTCGGACTCTCCTAATTGTGTACGCATCAAAAATACGATGCCGCAGATCACCAAGAAAACCGAAGACGATATCGTACACCTGCGTGAAGGCGGCAAGCGCCTCGCGCGGATCCTTCGCGTGCTCGGCGAGCATGCGAAGCCGGGCGTCTCCACGGGCGAGCTCGGGCGCATGTGCGAGGAATTGATCCGCGAGGGCGGTGACGTGCCCGCATTCCTCAACTACAAGCCGAGGAGCGCGAAGCGTCCCTTCCCGGCGGCGCTTTGCATCTGCGTGAATGATGAAGTGGTGCACGGCATCCCGCGCGATGACGTGATCCTGAAGGAAGGCGACATTGTCTCCGTTGACGCAGGACTGATTCACGAAGGACTCGTCACAGACTCATCGCTTACGGTTGCGGTCGGGAAGCTCGACGCCAAGGGCAAGAAACTGATCAAGACGGCGCAGGAAGCGCTTGAGATCGGCGTCTGGGAGGCGCGCGCTGGCGCGCGTGTGGGAGATGTCTCAGCGGCGATACAGAAGCATGTCGAGAAGGCAGGATTCCGGCTCGTAGAGGAACTCGGAGGTCATGGCGTCGGCTACAAGGTCCATGAGGAACCGGATGTGCCGAATACCGGCACGAAGGGAACAGGACCGCTTCTTGAAGCGGGCATGGTGATCGCGATCGAACCTATTCTTGTCGAGAAGAACCCTGATATTTTCATAGACGAATCTGACGGGTACACGATTTTCACGGAAGACGGCGGCCGTGCCGCGATCGCGGAGCATACCGTCCTTATTACCGACGGCGATCCCGAGGTGATGACGAAGGAGTAATTTTTTATATCTGAGATAGCAAAAGGGCCGGCGCGCGAGCGCCGGCCCCGTTTTGTCATCGATCTACTGCAATTCGGTCAGATTGACTTATCCTGTCTCCAGGGCTTCTCCTTCTGTCGCCAATCATGTGGCCCTGAGGAGCGTAGTTTCGGCTTCGTGCCCAGGCCATCCCCCAGCCACCCACTTCCGATATCTCGCAATGGAATCACCTCCTTTCAGTGAATCGAGTGTCATCTGCCGACGGGCAGAGCTGGCTTCCCGGGCTTCGGCCCTTCGGGCAGTTGACCATCGGGCCACACCGGCCATCGCGTGACAGCGGGACTTCCACCTCATTTCTCATAGGCATGCATACAAATCACCCCCTTTCCTTGGATTGGTATACCACGGGCCGCCTTCATTGAAAATATGACCCAACTGTGGCAGAATTGGCCAACACTAGCAGTTAACATTCGATATGGAAAAGCATTTCAGCAAGGAGCGGACACTCGTCATCATCAAGCCGGATGGCGTCCAGCGGACCCTTATCGGCGAGATCTTGAAGCGCTACGAGCGCGCAGGTCTCAAGCTTGTCGGCATGAAGATGATGGTCCCGACCGCGAAGCAGGTGGAGGAACACTATCTCCTTGACCCGGCGTGGCGCCAGAATGTCGGCGAGAAATCGATCGCAGCCTATGTGAAGAAAGGCCTCACGCCGCCTTCGACCGATCCGATCGCCGTCGGAGACATGGTCGTGAATAAGCTCAAGGGGTATCTTACCTCAGGTCCCGTCATCGCCATGGTCTGGCAGGGCGCGCACGTCGTCGAGATCGTCCGCAAGATCACGGGCGGCACCGAGCCGCGTTCGACTGATGTTGGTACCATCCGTGGTGACTTCGTCGTCGACTCCTATCAGATGGCCGACACCGATGATCGCGCGATCCGGAATCTCATCCACGCATCCGGCTCAGTCGCTGAGGCAGATGCCGAGATCCCGCACTGGTTCAAGGAAGAGGAGATCGTCAACTACCGCCTCGTCCAGGAAGCGATCCTCTACGATGTGAATCTTGACGGCATCCTCGAGTAATCCAGTCGAATCTGCTATAGTCCCAAACAGAAGGCCTGTCACTCGACGGGTCGTTTTGTTTGGAGATGCATCGATGGATATCGATCTGTGCCGGATGCCGTTCGGCCCTGCAGCGGGGATGGTGAGAACGCTAGATGCCGTGCGGGAAGCCTGCAAAGGCAGCTCAACACATATTTTGTTCGGTTCGATTACCGACGACCCCCGTGCAGGAAATTCAGGACAGCGTGAGGCAGGACTTCCTGGCGGAGCATACCTGAATAGTATCGGTCTCCAGAACAGAGGGATTCTTGCTGCGACAGAACTCTCATCGTTGCCGGAGATACTGATAATAGGCAGGAAGGCTGGCAAAACGATCGTGCCGAGCATTGCAGGATTCAACCAGCATCAATACAGCGTCCTCCTGGGTACCGTCACTGCGCTCGGATTCAAGCACATCGAATTGAATCTGGGTTGTCCAAACGTACGCGATGGCGGACAACAGAAACCCATCATTTCGTTCGATACCAACGCTCTGCGCGAACTCTTGAGCCACGTCGTTCCCTCTGCCGGTAGAGGAATCACCCTCTACCTGAAGCTCTCACCGTATTCTGATCCTGCGCAGCTTCGAGCCACGGCGCGAGTTATTGCAGGATGTGCTGTCGATGCCCGAGCGTTCAACACGAGGATCGTGGTCGTCACCTCGAATACCTTCCCGAACTGCCTGGCGTTCCAGGACGATGGTATTCCCATTATCAATGCGCGGACGCCCGATGGGACATCTGTCATCTTCGGTGGGGGAAGTGGGGGTGCTCTTTTCAGAGCAATTGCCGTTGGCCAAGTCAGGCAGTTCGTCGATGCATTCAGCGAACTTCAAGTTACGGTCCCGGTAATCGGGGTGGGCGGCATCGACAGTGCAAGCGCGGCACGGGAACACCTTCGGGCAGGCGCGATCGGCTTCCAGGTCGCATCGCATGTCCACATGCATGGGATTCGTGTAATCGACGAGATCGCGATGGGTTTGGTATAAGCATCTTCGGACGCTACTGGCCATGAGCCAGTAGCGTCCGCTTCTTTTTTCGGGTATAGTCGCCCCTAGACTGAAACCAGATGAAAGGTCGATCATGATGTTCGTCGAACAGTGCGTAGTTCTCACTCACCTGCCCGCGTGCATGCATAACCATGCGCGCCAAGAGGAATTGATGAAATACATGGTCCGGACATCGGCTCCGCTTGTCGGCTACGAGCTCGAGGAACCGAATACGAGTCCTCCGATCGTCACGACGCAGGATGCAATCCGCTACCGTTCCGAGATCAAGCAGTCTGCCGGGGAAGATGCTGCGCCAACCTACAATCCACTCATCGGCGTGTATGTGACGGAGGCATCGAACCCCGATGACCTTCGGGCAGGGTACCAGGATGGTCATATCGACTTCATCAAATGGTATCCGCCACATGGGACGACAGCGTCCGAACACAGCGTCCCAATCCTCAGCCCGGCATATTGTCGAGTCGCGGACATGGCCGAGCGGAACGGCATCCCATTTCAGCATCACGGGGAACTGACGCATACCGATGCCGGTGAGGAAATCGATCATCAGGATCGTGAGGCCGTTTTCTACGGGGAGAAGTTTCCTGAAATCCGGTGCCGCTGGCCTGGGATGCGGTATCTGGGGGAACATCTCACCACTGAGGAGGGCGTGTCTGCGATTCTCGGGGATTTTGGCTGCGGGGGCACCATAACGCCGTGGCATTTGCTTGAAGATCGGAAAATCGTCAACCGGGGCGGAATGAATCCGCTCTACGCAATCATGCCCGCACTCAAGCGCCAGCGGCACGTGGATGCGCTCCGACGGGCCATCCAAACTCGGAATCCGCGTCTGTTCGCTGGGCCGGATACGGCTGCGCATCCGATCGAGAATAAATCAAAACCGACTGGGTGTGCGTGCGGCATCTACTCGCCATGGTGGATCGAATGGTATGCGGCGGCGTTCGAGAGCATGGGAATGCTGGATTATCTTGAAGCATTCCTCTGTAAGAACGGCCCGATACACTATGGATTGGATCCGATCTTCGGGAGCGTTGTTCTTGAGAAGCACGATGTGCCTCGATATCCAGCGCCGATTCAATTCGGTCCGGGCAAGGGGGATGTCGTACTCCCATTCGGTTATCATCCTGATCCCGAGGCGGAGGCGATCGGGCTCCGGATGCCGCTTTACTGGTATGCGCGTCGTGAAGCGTAGGGAGATTTGAATGGCCGCGCGTTCGCACTTGTGCGAACGCGCGGCCACTTTCATTTCATTTTTTGACATTAAAAAAATCGGAGTATACTTGGGGAGGCTACTTGGTTCATATTTGTCCTTCGTAACGTATTTGCAAGGGAATTCAAATCATTTTCAGCCAATGAGAATTCATTTTTTCAGCGGTGGAGAGTTGCGAATACCCACTTGGTACACACCAAGGGCAAATATCACTAGGTAGCCCTTGCAAGCGCCCCCTCCCGAGGGGGCTTTTGCTTCCTTTTGCAATTCCGCGGCCTATCTGGGATACTGCCCGAGTATGTTTACAAAGAGGTTCGCCCTCCTCATCGTCATCCTCCTCCTTGCGATACTCGTGCTCTGGCTCCATGTGGCCGCGCTCGAAGACTTTTGGTACTGGAAATACCCCTGGTTCGACACCATCATGCACTTCCTCGGAGGGGTCATCGTCTCCGGATGCGCCGTCTGGGTCTGGTCTTTCGAGAAGCCCTTGGGGAAGCTCCGGCATACCATTCTCGTGACCGCGAGCGCGATCCTGCTTGTCGGCGTCGGTTGGGAAATCTTCGAGGTGTCGACCGGGGTCCAGATGATGGGGCAGGGCTATGTGCTCGATACCGCCCTTGATCTCACGATGGACACGCTCGGTACTGCCGCAGGAACCGTACTAGCCTGGTTCGCGCTCCGGGACCGCGCTCCCGTTACTCGGGTTGAATAAATTACAAAGCCGGCCCCGTGAGGGGCCGGCTTTGTTGTTGGTTCTTTAGGCAGTCACCTGCTTCACGATCCGCTCGAAGGTCTCAGGATGCTTTGCGGCGATCTCCGAGAGTACCTTGCGGTCGAGGAGGACGTTCTTCACCTTGAGCGCGCCGATGAACTTGCTGTAGGTGGTGCCGTGGGCGCGGAGGGCGGCATTGAGGCGGACGTTCCAAAGGCGGCGGAAGTCATTCTTCTTGTCCTTGCGGTGCGCGAAGGAGTGCGTCCCGGCGTGGGAGATGGCCGTCTTCGCCGCGCGCTTCTTGGTCGACAAGTTGCCGCGGAAGCCCTTGGTCTTCGCGAGGATGTTGCCTCGGCGCTTGAGGCGGATTGTTCCTTTCTTAACTCGTGTCATATGGGTAAATTATCAGTCTTTACTTGGAGCGGGGGAGGAACTGACGGCGGTCGCGCTGGCTCATCTGAATCGAGCCGGCACGCTTCTTGCTCCGCTTCGACGATCCGGACTCCTTGGCATTAAAGTGGTTGATACCAACGCCACGGGAGACGATTTTCCCGTTCTTGGTGACCTTGAGTCGCTTGGTGAATGATTTGTTCGTTTTCATATATAGTCGAGGGCCTTTTGGGCCCCGTATACGTCCGTCCGCTCTCTATTTGAGTGCAGAGCCACTATACGGAAATTACTCCTTTTTGTCCATACATTGCCGGGTTTTCGGACTATTTCCCAGCCTTGACCCGCTCGAGGGTGACCGACAGACCCTTCGGGCTCTTCTTGATCTCGTCCGCCAGGCGGTATTCGACGGCTACGAGCTTGAGGAATCGCTCAAGGCGTTCCTTGAGGAACTCGAATTCCATATATTTGTAGCGGCCCCAGAGGAAGAGGTCCACTTTGACGCGATGTCCTTCAGAAAGCCAGTCGGTGGTCCGCTTCGCCTTCAGGTTGAGGTCGTGGTCGCCGGTGCCGATCTTGACCTGGACACTCTTGGTCTCGGTCACATGTGCCTTCGACTTCTGGTCCTTCTGCTTCTTGCTCTCCTGGTACTGGTACTTCCCATAGTCCATGATCTTGGCGACCGGAGGGACCGCGTTCGGGGAGATCTCGATGAGGTCGAGGTGGGCGGCTTCTGCCGCTGCAAGCGCCTCTTCGCGGGTAATCACGCCCAAATTCACCCCGTCAGCGCCCATGACGCGGAGTTCTTTTGCTCGGATATTCTGATTGATGCGGACGTCACTCAAGGGTTTTTTGTACCCCGAAATGTAGCACGAAAAAGGGCTCAACGCCAGTGGCGCGGTCCCCGCTTCCGGCGCGGAGGTCTTTCAACGAGGCGCCCCAGTGCGGGGAGGATGTCAATATGGTAGAGTGCGGGGATGGATTTCTTCAAAAACAACAAGCAAACAGGGGACAAAATCAAGCCGAAGGGTAAGAATCAGGGACCGCTCGGTATGCCGGGAGGGGGCCAGTTTTGGACCAATCTGGTCTCGACCATCCTCATCTTCCTTATTTTGACCACGCTGTTCTCATATTTCGCGGGCAGCAATGATAAGCCGAAGGAAATACCGATTTCCCAGGTCGCCACCGATGTCGCCGCGGGGAGCGTTTCCTCGATTACCGTCCGGGGCGACACGCTCACCATCAAGTACAAAGAGGGTGCTGAGAAGATCTCAAAGAAGGAAGGCTCGACCGCGCTGTCACAGACGCTCTCCAATTATGGCGTCCAGGCTGAACAGCTCGCGCAGGTCTCCATTGATGTGCAGGGTGAGACCGGCTTCCGGTACTGGTTCCTCACGCTCGCGCCATTCCTGATCCCGCTCATATTCATCCTCATCCTCGTCTGGTTCCTCACGCGCCAGGTGAAGGGTGCTGGCATGCAGGCATTCACGTTCGGCCAGTCGAAGGCGCGCATGATCGATCCGAAGGATAAGGCGTCGCGCGTCACCTTCGCTGATGTCGCCGGTGCCAAAGAGGCAAAAGAGGAACTCATGGAAATCGTTGATTTCCTCAAGAATCCGAAGAAATTCCTCGAGATCGGCGCACGGATCCCGAAGGGCATCATCCTCATGGGTGCACCGGGAACAGGGAAGACATTGCTTGCGCGCGCAGTTGCTGGCGAAGCAGGCGTCCCATTCTTCTCGATCAGCGGCTCTGAATTCGTCGAGATGTTCGTCGGCGTCGGCGCGTCCCGCGTCCGTGACCTCTTCCAGATGTCGAAGCAGGCCGCTCCCGCGATTATCTTCGTCGATGAGATCGACGCCGTCGGCCGCATCCGCGGCACGGGCGTTGGCGGTGGAAACGACGAGCGCGAGCAGACCCTGAACCAGATCCTCGTCGAGATGGACGGCTTCGAGCCGAACGAGAAAGTCATCGTCATGGCGGCGACGAACCGTCCTGACGTGCTTGATCCCGCGCTTCTCCGCCCAGGACGTTTCGACCGCCGCGTCACCATCGATCTCCCGGACCGCAAGGATCGCGAAGAGATATTGAATGTGCACGCGCGGAAGAAGCCGCTTGCTGAAGACGTCAACCTTTCCGTCGTCGCGGAGCGCACGCCTGGATTCTCCGGAGCCGACCTCTACTCGCTCATGAACGAAGCTGCGATCCTCGCCGCGCGCGAGAACCGCAAGAAGGTCTCCCAGTACGACATGATCCGCTCCATCGAGAAGGTGATGCTCGGTCCTGAACGGAAGAGCCATATCCTTTCTCGGAAAGAGAAGGAGATTACCGCGTACCATGAGGCGGGGCACGCGCTCGTCGCGTCCATCCTTCCGCATGCGGATCCGGTCCACAAGATCTCGATTATTTCCCGTGGCCGCGCAGCAGGGTATACCCTCAAGCTTCCGCTCGAAGACCGGAAGATGCAGTCGAAGAATGAATTCCTCGATGATATCGCCATGTCGCTCGGCGGCTACGTCGCGGAGAAGCTCATCTTCGGAGACTTCACGACCGGCGCATCGAATGACATCCAGGTGCTGACTTCGCTCGCCAGGAGCATGGTCACCCGCTGGGGCATGTCGGAGCGGATCGGTCCGATCGCGCTTGAAGGCGACGGCCGTGTGATCTTCGGCAGTGGCATCTCGGAGCGCGACCATTCAGAAAAGATGGCGGCTGAGATCGATGCGGAAGTCTCCGGCATCATCACTGAAGCGTACGAGAAGGCGCAATACATCATCAAAAAGCATCGCCAGATCCTCGAGATCATCGCGAAGCGTCTCATCGAAGTCGAGACTATCGAGCGCGAGGAGTTCGAGCAGATCCTCGTCTCGAATGGCATCCAGCCGAAGAAGAAGGAAATCATCGACCCGACGGGAACACTGATCATCGCGGACTAATCGTTTCTTGCGAGGCCTCGTTCCCGAGAGTATCGTGTGGCAAGCGGCTACCTGTGGAAAAAGGAGTGTTCCAGCATGTTCGGAGATGATAACGATTCTGAAAAGAATCAACGGATACTGAATAGAGCAGCGGGATTCCCTGGTACGAACAGAGCACTGCGGGAAGCGCTCGAATCTAAGGGGTTCTGGTTCTTTATCCTTGGGATTATCGCGTTTATCGCGCTCTCTCCCTTTATCTTTTCGATTTGAAACTGTGCAAGTGCTATCGGCCGGCAAATTGGAAATTTGCCGGCCGATTCAGTTTGGAGCCTGATGAAACAAAGGGCCGGCATATGCCGGCCCTTTGTATTGTTTGTAGGCGCGCCTGGACTCGAACCAGGAACCGCCGAGGTATAAGCTCGGTGCTCTAACCATTGAGCTACGCGCCCATGATACATGCGCACTATAGCGCAAAGCGGGGGAGTATTCGAGTAGCGGTGAAAGAGAGCGCATGTTGAGGTTGTCCACATAAATTATGAAAACCTCATGGAAGCGTCACCTTTCGCTGACTATACTGGTTACATACCTTTTACCCCATTATAAGTTCTTTATCTTTTAAGTTTCCCAACTTATGAAGAATGCTATCGTCCCCGCCGTGCTCCTGTTTGCCGTTATGGTTCCAGGAGCTTTTGTCAGTGCTGCTTCGATCCAGCTTCCTGAGGTTGATGCGCTCCGAGCAGCGATCCAAAAGCAGGTTGATTTGAAGAAACAGGAAGCGTATGACAAGGTCTGTGCCAAGATTCTGCCCCTGAAGCAACGCTTCCCTCAGATCAATCTCCCGCCATACTGCATCGCTCAGCCGGAGCAGGAAGCCCCTTCGGTCACGCTCACTGCTCTCCCACTCACTGTGCAGGTGGGTGCAAGCTCGCTCCTTACCTGGACATCAACCGATGCTGATTCCTGCGTAGCTTCGGGCGGCTGGAGCGGCGCAAAGGCGCTTTCGGGCAGCCAGAGCGTTACTGTTTCCGCAACAACCACCTACACGCTCGCGTGTGTGAACGAAGCAGGGACCACCACGAAATCGGTGACCGTAAATGCGACACCCGTCCCTCCATCGCCGACACCGACCGTTACCTTGAACGCATCTCCGCTCGCAGTGCAGGTCGGTTCGACCTCGACACTTACGTGGACCTCTGCGAATGCGAGCGCATGCGTCGCCTCAAACGGCTGGGCGGGAGCGAAAGCACTTTCCGGTAACGAAGTCGTGACGTTGAACGCAACCACGACCTACACCCTTGCCTGCGGCAATGGGTCATCGACCTCGACGCAATCGATTACCATAAACGCAACACCGGTACCGGTCATTCCAACACCGACCACTACGCTTTCTGCCGCACCGCTTACCGTCCAGGTGGGAGCGACTACGACACTCACTTGGAGTTCAGCGAACGCAACTTCCTGCACGGCCTCGAATGGCTGGGCGGGCGCGAAAGCCCTCTCAGGGAATGAGGTTGCGACCGTGAATGCGACCACCACTTATACGCTTGCCTGTGGGAATGGCGCATCCACCTCGACACAGTCTGTGACCGTGAATGCGACTCCGATTCCTCCCGCAACCCCGTCACTGACTCTGACCGCATTGCCGCTTACCGTGCAGGCTGGAGCAACGACGACACTTACCTGGGTTTCCGTGAATGCGGGTATTTGTGAAGCTTCGAACGGTTGGACGGGTACGAAAGCAGTATTCGGAAGCGAAGTCGTGCTCGTGAACGCAACAACGACCTACACACTTGCGTGTGGGAACGGTACGGCAACCTCCACCGAATCGGTGACGGTGAATGCTGCCCCTGCTCCAGTCCCGCCGACGCTGACCTTCACCGGCTCGCCCCTCCAGATTACTGCAGGGGCAACCTCGACACTCACTTGGAGTTCAGCGAACGCAACTTCCTGCACGGCCTCGAATGGCTGGGCGGGCGCGAAAGCACTTTCCGGTAATGAAGTGGTGGGGCCGCTTGCGACCACGACCTACATCCTCGCATGTAGCGGTACGGGTGGCGCAACTTCGACCAGTGTGACGATCGGGGTCACGCCGACCACCACCCTCATCGGTCATGTCGTCATTAGCGAGGTCTACTATGATGTCGATGCGATCCACGGCGCAGAGCCAGCAAACGAATGGGTGGAGCTCTTCAACGCGAGTGCGAACCCTGTCGACCTGAACGGCTGGAAACTCCAGGATGAAAGCGGGCTCTTCGATACAATCGCGACAACATCACTAGTAATCGCGCCGAACGCATTCCTTCTCATTACGAATTCGACGACGACGCCGAGCTTCTGGACGAATTTCACTCCGGTCGTTTTCCTGAACAGCCCTATCGGAAATGCGCTTGGGAACGCGCAAGATTCAGTCGTCCTTATGAACGCGGCATCGACGACTATTGATGCGGTCAGTTGGGGAACGGCAACGACGACCTCGGTCATGGTGCCGACCGTTCCGGATGTTGCGACTGGCCATTCAATCGGCCGCATCCAGTTCACTGCAGACACCGACACGAACGCGGACTGGGGTAATTTCGCATCCCCAACGCCTGCGCAATAAACAGAGTTGAAACAAAACAGGCCGGGCCCCTTAGGGGCCCGGCCTGTTTTGTTTCAACTATTCAAAATGCGTATCCAGCGCCTTTTCTTCCGAAAGACTTCGGAGAAGTGGATATTTCGAGAGGGAAGAGTCCTCCTCGACCAGGATGCCAGCTTCATTCCGAGCGGCCTCGACCATCTTCAGATTCTTCATCGCTTCCATCGCGAGATCAGAGAGGCCGGATTGATTCCTCCCGGCAAGCTCGCCGGGACCGCGGATCGCGAGATCGAATTCAGCAAGCTCGAAGCCGTTCCTGGCGGTCTTGAGGGCGTTCAATCGCTCCGCCGTCTTCTTGGAGCCCGATTCCGTGAAGCAGAAGCAGTAGGCCTGGTGGTTGGAACGGATCACGCGCCCACGAAGCTGGTGGAGCTGTGCGAGTCCGTAGCGCTCTGCGCCTTCGATGATGATCACGGTCGCATTCGCGACCGACACGCCGACTTCGACCACCGAAGTTGCAACCAGGATATCAATGGTGCCGTCCGCAAACTTCGCCATCACCTTGTCCTTGTCCTTTGGCGTCATCTTGCCGTGGAGGATGCCGAATTCGAGCTCAGGGAACACATTCTTCTTGAGATGCTTCGCTTCCGCGCCCACCGATTTCGCAAGGAGCGCCTGCTCCTTGGTGGGGTCAGGCTCGTCGATGCGGGGGCAGATCACATATGCCTGCCTTCCTGCATTGATTTCGGCGCGCACTTTTTCATACACGGCATCACGGCCGTCAGGAAGGACAATGTCGGTCAGGACCGCTTTCCGCCCCTTCGGCATCTCGTCGAGAAGCGTGAGATCGAGATCGCCATAGATCGTGAGCGCGAGCGTGCGGGGGATGGGGGTCGCGGTCATGGAGAGGAGATGTGGCGCGACCGCATCCTTCCGCACGAGATTCTGACGCTGCGCGGTGCCGAAGCGATGCTGCTCGTCGATGATCACGTAGGCGAGGTTCTTGAACTTCACTGACTTCGAGATGAGCGAATGGGTTCCGATGAGGATAGGAATCTCGCCGTTCGCGACCCACTTGAGGAGCTGAGCGCGTGAGATCTCGGTCGAGGTGGTCGGGTTCGTCTTCGAGGGGAATTTCCGGCAGCCGCTCGAGGTGATGAGTCCGATCTGGATAGGCAGATGCTCGAAATAGCGGATGAATGACTCGAAATGCTGCTTCGCGAGGATCTCGGTCGGGCACATGTAGGCGACTTGGAGATTGCCATAGTCCTTATTGCCTGGATGCGTGGTGACCGTGGCGAAGACGGTCGCCGCCGCGACAGCGGTCTTGCCGCTCCCGACATCGCCCTCGAGCAGGCGTGCCATCGGATGCTTGGTCTCGAAGTCGGTGAGGATGGTCTCGATCGCGCTCTTCTGCGCGTTCGTCGCCTCAAAGGGAAAGCGTGTCATGAATTCCTGCACCCCCCTCCGCTTCACTTTGATGGGAAGGGAGGGCATCTCGCGGAACGCCTTCCGATCGCGCTGCTTCGCGATCTGTATCAGGAACACTTCCTCGAAGGCAAAACGCTTCCGCGCCGCCTTCGAATCATCCTCCTTGTGCGGCGCATGGAGCCATACGAGCGCCGTCCGGATCGAGGGGAGGTGGTAGCGCGCAAGGACTGCTTCTGGAATCGACTCTTCGATCGTGTCGAGGATGCCGCTCTGGAGGGTTTTCCGGATTGCGTGGCGGAACCATTGCGAAGTGATGCCGCGGCTCTCGGCGTAGAGGGCGTAGAATGCTTCTGACGAATTGTCGGCTCCGAAGAGGGAATCGTGAGAGTCTATCGGAAGCTCGTCAACGGTCTCGATTTCTGGATTAGCGAGATACATCCCTTTCTCGCTGCCCGACACCTTCCCGCCGATTTTCACATACGCGCCGTTCTTGATGAGCTTTGCGATGAAGGGCTGGTGGAACCACATCACCTTCATCTTTCCGCTGCCGTCCTCGACATAGCCGTTCGCGACCGCCGTCCGGCTCTTCCAGGTCTTGCCCGTCGCGAGCCCGGATATCTTGCCGTACACGATTGCGTCATCACCGATCTGGAGGCTCGAGATCGTCTTGATGGCGGAGATATTATCGTAGCGGGTGGGGAAGTGGTAGAGGAGGTCGCGGACAGTGCGGATGCGGAGCTTCTTGAGCGCCGTTTTCTGAGGCGCGGTGAGGCGGAAGCTCTTTTCGATAGGGTCGCTGGCCAGCATGTGCCTTCAGTATACCGAAAAAACAACCCCCGGGGGCCGCGCTTCGCACGACCCCCGGGGGTTGAGTTGAATGGAACCAGCAGGGAAATCCTACATTCCCGACGGAGTCGTTGTCGGCATCGTTGCGACGATCTCAAACGGGGTCATGACGACCATACCATCGGCGCTCATGGTCGGGACATCAGCACCTGGGAATTCATACGCACCATCTCCGTCATCGGTGTGGAGCATCGCGTAGAGCTTGTCTCCAACCTTCACGGATTCCGTCAGTGTCACTGCGACACTCTCTGTGGTGCCTGTTGCCATGAGGGCGGACACCCCGATGACCTTGCCCGGCTTGCCGGCATCATCTCGGTGGATGGCGACGAAGGAGGGTTGCGCCGCTTCGACTACCGAGAGCGTAAGACTTTTCCCCGGAAGCCCCGCCGTAATAGCGACCGCATTCCGAGGGAGGGCTGCACCGGTCGGTGCGGTGTCGGTCGAGGTGGCCATCGTATCTTCTGGCGTCGTCGGTGCCTGGACGGTGCCGTCCTGGAGAAGGAGGAACGTGCCAGCGCCGACCAAAAGCAGTACTACTAATGCGCCGATTATTGTTTTACCCATAGTGTGTGAAGTTAACTGCTACCCCTTCAGTATCCCACAGTCCGCGCCTGCTCTCCACAGCCGGAATACACCCGGCGGCCGTAGAAGCGGTATACTAGGCGGTACCATCATGGACTCGGAACCAACTCCTTCCCCAGAAGCGCCTCAGGATCGCGTACTTATCGTCGAGGACGATATCTTCCTCGCTGATCTCATCTGCCGGAAATTCCAGGATTATTTCATTGTTCTCCATGCCGGATCAGTCGCGCAGGCCCGCGATATTGTCGCCAGCGAGGCAGGTGCGATCGACCTCATCTGCCTCGATATCCAGCTCCCGGGTGAGAACGGCATCGTCTTCCTTGAGGAGGTGCGGAAAAACGAGAAGCTGAAGTCGGTACCGGTCCTCATCATCTCGAATTTCAGCCAGGATGATGAAAAGAAGCGCGCAAAGGATGCGGGCGCCACCGACTACATCGTGAAGGCGAATGTGGATCTGAACGAGATCGTAACGAAGGGGAAGGAGCTGATTGCGGCCGCGAAAAAGACGGCAACGGCGTAACTTATTCTCCGTTGAGGGAATAATACGTACAGGCCCCGGTTTTGGCTCTGCCAAAACCGGGGCCTGTACGTACGGCGAATTTGGTATACTGGGTGATATGGAACTTACGCGTGGCGATGCGGAGCTGGAAGCGCTGAACGCGGCGCTCAATGACCCTGACGCCCTTCTAGAATATAAGCGGCCATTCGACGGGTATCCTGTCAGCTGGCTTCCTCGGGTACTCGGGAACTGGCTGGTCTTCTGCGGGAACGTCGTCTACGGGAACGAGCCTTCCTATCTCAAATTCCGCGCAGTCGAAGTCATCGCGCGCGTGCCGTACCACTCATGGTCCTCGGCCGCATACACGCTCCTCACCCTCACGTACTCAGATGAACAACGGGCCATGCGTCTTTCTGAGATCTCGAAATATGCGCGGATCGCGCAGGAAAACGAAACCATGCACGTGGTCGTCGTATCCCAGTTCGCCGCCGACGAAGCGCGGGTCGGAACATTCCGCCACACCGTGATTCCGATGACCTTCGCGTTCTTCTACTTCTGGTGGTCGTATGTACTCTACCTCGTGAACCCGCGGTATTCCCTCGAGCTCAACTATCTCTTTGAAAGCCATGCGTTCGAGCAATACAGCGAGTTCATCACCAGAAACGAGGAGATGCTGAAGGGGAAGCCTGCCGAGAGCGAATTCCTGGCATGGTATGGCCGCAATTTCCGCAATCAGTATGAATTCTTCCGGTCGGTCCGGAACGATGAGATCATTCACCGCAATCAATCCGTGCACGATATCGGACTCCACGAGCGATGACGCAGCAGGTGCTCGTCATTCATGGCGGCAATGCGTACGACTCGTACGAGGAGTATAGGGCCGCGCTTCAGGCGAAGGAGGTGAGCTTGGACGATTTGGGCAAGAAGGGCTGGAAGGACAGTCTCGGCACCGCACTCGGCCCTCGTTTCCAGGTCTTCAATCCGCGCATGCCGAACGCCCAGAACGCGAAGTACGGAGAGTGGAAACTCTGGTTCGAGAAATTCATCCCGTTCCTCGATCCGAATCCGATCCTTATTGGTCACTCGCTCGGCGGCATCTTCCTTGCAAAATATCTTTCAGAAGAGATCTATCCAGGAAAAATCAAAGCCACATTCCTGATCGCGGCTCCGTACAGTACCAGAGATCATGAGCCGATAGGGGATTTCATCCTCACGACGCCGCGAGCGGAGCTCGCGGCGCAAGCTGGTCAGCTTTTCCTGTACCACAGCAAAGACGATATGGTTGTCCCGTTCACGAGCCTCGAGCACTATCAGCAGGAACTCCCCGCCGCACATGCCCGCATCTTTGAAGACAAGGGGCATTTCAATACAGAGGCGTTTCCGGAACTCGCGGATGATCTGAAACGCATCGTCGCTGTGTAAGTACCAACCAGACGTTTAAGGGAATGGTATAGTGCGGTAATGCTATTTCGCTCAAGGTATCTTGCGCTCATTGTGACAACTCTTGCGGTACCACTCTCCGCTGTAGCCCACGAAGTGTATGTCCTCCCAAAGGATGTTATTACTCAGGGAGTCAGTACGCCAGGCTTCTCACTTCTGACTGTACTCGGCCGTAATCTTTCCGAATTTTTTTTGTGGGCATTCGTTGGAGCGCTCACAGTTTTTATTGTTTTTTCTATATCAATTTCACGAACAATGGAACGGATTTTTGATCCAATGCTGGCCGTGCTCCCGAAGTATGCCCCCCTCATAGGCCGCATAACAATCGGGCTCTCATTTATTGCTGCAGCGTACTACCAATCATTGTTTGGCCCCGAGCTTCCCCTGGTTGAGATATTCGGCGTGTATGCTCCTTTCGCAACTACAGTGCTCGTCACTGCTGGAAGTATGATTGCATTTGGAGTCTATACACGACTCGCGGCGATAGCCGCTCTCATGCTTTTTTGTGTCGCAGTCTCGGTGAATGGCTTGTATATGTTGACCTATACGAACTACGTGGGCGAGCTCATCCTTCTCACCTTGCTCGGGGGCCATCGCATTGCGGTGCATCATGTGGGGCACGATGCAAAAAATCTTTCGAGGGATTTACGCAAATTGAAGGGCCGTTTAACACCATACGCCTTCCTCGTATTACGAGTCACCTTCGGTATCTCACTGCTGTATGCATCGATCTACGCTAAGGTTGTTCATGACGGTTTGGCGCTCGCAGTGGCCTCAATGCCACTTGCTGGGCACGCAACGAGCCTTGCCTCGGTATTTGGATTTGAGCCACATTTTCTGGTGCTGGGAGCCGCAATCGTTGAGATTGTCATCGGCGTCTTCTTTATTCTCGGCATTGAAATCCGGTTCACTTCGATGTTCCTGTTGTTTTGGTTATCACTCTCACTCATGTACTTTGGCGAAGTTGTGTGGCCTCATATCGTGTTGATAGGTATTCCGATCGCATTTATCGCGTATGGATACGACAAGTATTCTCTCGAAGGATGGTTGTTTAAAAGTGAGGGCAGGGAGCCGGTGCTGTGATCACCCTCTAACACAAAATCGCGTACGAAATACGCGCACTTTTTTGATGGAGGAGTATTTTTTACTTCACGAGGATACCGCACTGGCGGCATGAGCCGCCGCTCGCGCAATGTGGCGCTCCTGCGGCTATTTCCCAAGCAGCCCAAATACCACCCATGGCTTCGCATTGGGCGCTGGTCGGAGTCGCAGAGTCGGGAATATCTGGTTGCCACGCTATCATGAAAGAATATGGGCCGCCGGAAACGGTCCCAATTGGGGCAGGAAGCCAGTATGAGCCAGGAGATTGATACAAATAGGCACCGTACACACGCGTAGGAATAGGGTCTAAGGGAATCGGATTGATGTAGCTACCGATAGCTGCATCCACTGTTGGATTATTCACGGCGCCACCCCAGCAACTTGAGGCTCCGAGACAGTACAATGTTCCTCCGGTGCTCGGTGGCTTCCCTCCGTTCTGATCTTTTGCACTTTCAATAGCGATGCGGAGTTGGCGAATATCACTCATGCGTGTTGCGTCACGCGCCTTTGCTTTTGCTGATCCAAGTGCAGCGAGTACAATCGACGACAGAATGCCAATAATCGCAATGACGACGAGCAGTTCGATAAGGGTAAATCCCCGAGATTTCTTTCCCATCATTTATTTGTGTATAAAATATCTTCTTCGGTGGGGGCGAAATCCATGCCTTTTCTCCCGAAACCACCGTTGATAACGAGATATGCAGAAAAAGCGATCCCGACAATCACGAAGACGATAAGAATCATTCCGGCCTGTGCCTCGGTCTTGATCCCTGGCAGTTTCATCGCCATCCGCACCGCCCACGGTGTTTTTTTTGGAGGATTCACTTGAGCTCGTTGTGCGACTTGATCGATTTCGAATACGACACGCCGAGGATTATTGTCCATGCCCATAATCTTTATGATGCAGAAAGTACGGATAACCGCCCTATTTTTATGGTAACAACGGAACTTAGCGACCGCAAGACATGTTGAAGGAGAGGGTGTAGGAAAAATCTGCCGTAGTTAATTTTGGTAGCAGAACCTACCAGTTATTTCTTGGCGGAGACGGCGGGATTCGAACCCGCGAGAGCTTTTACACCCTACCTCGTTAGCAGTGAGGCGCTTTCGGCCACTCAGCCACGTCTCCATATTTCGATGCGGCAGTGAGGCAAAAGTACCATATCTAGAGCGATATTTCCATTCCACAGAAGAGAGCGGGCATTCGCCCGCTCTCTTCGTAATACACCCGTCATTTTCGAAACTTTTATTTCCCAAACGCCTCCTCAAGCGCCTTGATGTCGAACTTCTTCATCTTGAGGAACGCCTGCGTCACGCGGTCGATTTTTTCCTGGTCTCCACTCGCCATCATCTCGTTCATGACCGAGGGCACGATCTGCCAGGACACACCGTACTTGTCTTTGAGCCAGCCGCATTGCTCTGCTTCTGGGACCGCGGAAAGCTTCTCCCAATAGTGATCAATCTCTTCCTGGGTATCGCAGTTCACCATGAATGAGATCGCTTCACTGAAGCCGAATTCGTGCGGACCGGAACTATCCATCGCCATGAACAGCTGGCCGTTCAAGATAAACCGGGAGTGCTTGATGAATCCTTCCGTGTCACCGTCATCCTTCGTGTAGTGAACGAGCATCTCTGTCTTCGAATTCGGGAAGATGCTGGTGTAGTCCGTAATAGCTTCCTTCGCTTTCCCTGCAATGGCTTTCGTGAACATGAGGAACGGAGTGATCTTCTGCTCCAGCTGGTGGTTCTCGCTCCATGACAACTGCCAGGATACGCCATATTTATCCTGGAGCCAGCCATATTTGTGGGCCCACGGATAGGTGTCGTAGGGCATCAGGGCTTTGCCGCCGTCGATAAGCTTGTTCCAGACTTCCTCGATGTCCTTCTCGTTGTCGAAGACGACAAAGAGCGATATTGCCGGAGTGTGCTTGAAATACGGCCCGGCGCTTATAGACATGAACTCCTGCCCCGCGAGCGTGAAGGTGACGACATCGCAGTCGCCGGACGGCGTGCCTGTGATCGTCCTGATATTGTCGATTTTCGAACCGGGGAACAGCCTCGTATAAAAGGTCGAAGCTTCTTTTGCCTCCTTGTCGAACCAAAGATGTGGAACTATTTTTTTCATGCATTCATGTTACCACTTCTCGAAGTGAACACAGTGTGAGTGGCCAAAAACCTCGCTGGGTAGAGCTCCCGGAAGGGTAAGGGGTGGCGCGGGCAAGCTTGACATACTACCATATATATGGTATTCTCTCCCGAGAAAATAACCCACCCAAAATGAAAGGGTAGTCCTATGGCACTCCATCAAATTGCCCGAGTGACTGGAGCAGTTGATGTCGCCCGGGAAATAAACCGGGCGTATGTCGAAATCGAAGACGCAAAGGTGATTCTAAAGGGTGTCCGAAAAGATATCCCAAGATTGGTTGAAGCCCGGCTATACTGCTGGGCGCGCCAAATCATGAGGTTTGGCATCGAATTGGAGCATCTTTCAGCACTTCAGATCCTTGCCGCAATATTCCTAGTAAATTTTGTCTTTCATCAATCGAAAGATAAGGTAGAGCGGATCGCGGCAGCGAAGTGTAAGTTGGTACTTCAAGCCTACGTTATAGTACGACACTCTGATCGTGTGCGAATTACGCCCCAGAAGACGGGCCCGTATGCTGGAACGCACGAGATTGCAGCGGGTGTGTGGACATCACATATCCCAAACGCTTTGTTCAAAAAGGTGCTGCAAACACAGCATCCATGCCCCCAAGCAAGGGGTAAGGAAAAAAGAGTCCAGCGCAAACGCGCAGGTGCTCAAAATGCCGCCTAACACGCGGCATTTTCTTTTTGTGGAAACCTAGTTTCGGTTAGTGTGCAATCGCAATCGCGTAGACTTTTTTCGCTCCCGCATCGAGGAGTGCCTTCCGCGCGGCTTCGATGGTCGCGCCCGTCGTCACGACGTCATCGATGAGCACGATGGTCTTGCCGTTGACCGCTTCCCGGTCTGGGACCGTAAACGCGCCCTTCAGGTTTTCTATACGAGCCTGCCTGGTTTCCTGGCGAGTTTGAGACGGCGTGCTCTTTGTACGCATTAATGCCGTCGGTGCCAGCACCCATGCTGGTTCTGAAATGACAAAGGCTGTGGCGATGAGCGCTGCCTGGTTATACCCCCGCTCTTTCTGGCGCGCCGGCGCGAGCGGGATCGGCACCACGAGCAAGGAATCATCATTTTGGAACGAAAGCCATTCCGAAATGTCCTCAAGAAGCATGTCGTGCGCGATGGTGCCGAACAATTCCGCTATCTGTTTCCGCCCGCGATACTTGAGCGCCTTCACCGATGCGCTGACGAGCAGTTTCCGGTAGGGAAGGAGTGCGCGCGTATCATCGGACCAGACGCGCGCGACAGAAACATGCTGCAGGAAATCCTCGATCGATGCCGTGTCTGCCAGTAATTCGTCATTCGTCCGCGGAAAAATCAGATCGAGCGCGCGTGCCAGAAGTCCTGTGAGTTTTTTCACAGTAATCATGTAAATATTCTACCGTTCCATCACGCATTGCGTGGTATACTTCATCAAACTGTATGGGGATTCTTGATACATTGAAGGGTGTACTTCCAAAAAGCGGGCTCGGCAAGGGAGGTGCAAGCGTTATCGGTATTGATATCGGCTCTTCGTCTATAAAAATCGTGCAGCTCCGGCGCGAACGCGGTGCAGCCGTGCTTGAAACCTATGGCGAATTGGCGCTTGGTCCGTATGCAGGACTTGAGACGGGACGCGCGACGCATTTGCCGCCCGAAAAGCTCGCCGAAGCACTGAAAGACATCATGACGGAGGCCAATGTGACGACGAAGACCTGTGGCGTCTCGATCCCGTTCTCATCCAGCCTCATCTCGCTCATCGACATGCCGTCTCTTGACCCGCGCCAATTGGCGAAGATGATCCCGATCGAGGCGCGCAAATACATCCCGGTCCCTATTTCGGAGGTCCAGCTCGACTGGTTCATCCTTCCGGAGGAGGAATCGCACTATATTTCGAGCGAAGAAGGTGAAACGGCCCAGCAGACGGCCGCTCGGGAAGAGAAAGAGGCGGCGAACCGTTCTCGCGTGCTCCTCGTAGCGATTCACAATGAAGTCCTCACCCGATACGCAGACGTCCTCAAGGCGGTCCAGCTCACCCCGAGCTTCTACGAGATCGAGATTTTCTCCACTATCCGCGCGACGCTCGACCGCGGCATCGCACCGGCCGCGATGCTCGACATCGGGGCTGCCGTGACGAAGCTTTACGTGGTTGAGTATGGCATCGTGCGCGTGTCCCATATCATCAACCGCGGCGCGCAGGACATCACGCTCGCCCTCGCGAAGTCGCTCGGCGTCTCTGTTGCGAAAGCCGAGGAAATGAAGCGTCAGGTAGGCCTCCTTGGTGCAACCATGGAAGGGGACAACAAGAAGATCTCCGATACCGCGCTCCTCGCGATGGACTATATATTCTCGGAGGCGCGCCGCGCGATCGTCGGCTACGAGAAGAAGTATTCGCGGAACCTGTCAAAGATCGTGCTCACCGGCGGCGGCGCGCTCCTCGAGGGCATCTTGCCGCTCGCACAGAAGAAATTCGAGGTCGAAGTGACGCAAGGGGACCCATTCTCTCGACTCCAGGCACCCGCATTCCTTGAGGACGTCCTTCGTTCGGTCGGTCCCGACTTCACGGTCGCGGTCGGCCTCGCACTCCGCAAGCTGCAGGAGTCCGAATAGGATCGTGAAGATTTCATTCTTCGCTATCAACACTTCAGCCGCTCGCTTCAATACTCCCCGAGTGTATACTAGGAGTGCATCAATCTATTTGCATGGAGCCAAAGTTTCAGACATCGTTCATTCCAAAGCAATCGCTCGCGCCCTCTCCAGCGGCGCAGCGGCGGAGTGCTTCGAATAGCCGCGCCTTCGGGCTCGGTACGGTGATCGCGATCGTCATCTTCATCGGCGCGGTATCGGCATCGGTACTCCTTTTTCTGTATGAGCAGTATCTGACGCGCTCGATCCAAAGCAATCAGGAATCCTTGGAACGCGCCCGCGAGGCATTCGAGCCGGCCCTCATCAAGGAACTCGGCCGACTGGATGATCGCATCAATGCTGCGAATATCATTTTGAACCAGCACATCGCGCCGTCTGCACTGTTCACGCTCCTTGAAAGCATCACGCTCCAGAACGTGCAGTTCACCAGTTTCAGCTATACCGGAGAGGGGACGAACGGCATGGTCGCGATCAGCCTTTCAGGAAAGGCGAAGTCTTTCCAGACCGTCGCGCTCCAGTCAGACCTCCTTGGCAGCAATAGCTACCTCAAGAACACCGTTGTGTCTGAGCTCGCGCTCGATACGTCAGGCGACGTGACGTTCCAGGTGAATGCCAACGTGGACCCGCGATTCCTGAGCTACCTCAGCAAGGTGCAGAAGAATCCGAGCGCTCCATCGGGCGCTGCTGAGACCGTCCCAGTCGAGAATCAAGCAACGAGCACCAATCCAAGCATATGAAGCAGCTTTTCCTTTCACTATTCTTCCTCGGGGTCTCGATTGGCCTCTTCTTCGTATTCATAGACCCGCATTACGCGAACGTGCAGACGCTCCAGGCACAGAATGCGAGCCTCTCCCAGGCTCTCGATAAGTCACGCGAGCTCCAGGAGGTCCGCGACGGGCTTCGGGCGCGGTACAATACATTCTCGCCGACCGATCTCCAGAAGCTCACCAAACTCTTGCCTGACAATATCGACAATATCCGCCTCATCCTCGATATAGACGCGATCGCCGTGAAGCACAGCCTCCGCGTCGAGGAATTCGGCTTCAGTGAAGGCGGGCGGACCGGACGCGCTCGTGAGGAAGGTGTGACGCAGGAGGGCCCGTACGGTTCCGTGATTTTCAAATTTTCAGTCAAATCAGACTACGACACGTTCCGCAAGTTCATGGATGATCTTGAGAAAAGCCTCCGGATCGTTGACATCACTTCGCTCGGCGTCGTCGGTGGCGAAGGAAGCACCTATACGTTCAATGTCGCTATCCGTACCTATTGGCTCCAGTAAGCTATGAACGATCTTTTCTCAAAGCACAAAAATCTCATCTATATCGGCGGCTTTTTGCTAGTCGTCATCGGCGGCTACTATTTCTTCGGGAGCAGTATCAAGCTCGGCAGCGGCGCCACGTCACCTGCGGCTGCGTCAGAAAGCGAACAGGAACTCCTGAACGAGCTCCTTAAATTGAAGTCGCTCCAGCTAGATGAGAGTATCTTCGCCGATCCGGCCTTCAAGTCTCTTGAGGATTTCAGCCAGCCAATCGATCCGGAACCAGTCGGTCGAAAGAATCCATTCATGCCCGCAGGAGGAGTCGCGACGCCGCCAGGAAGTACCGGAGTGAAACCCGCATCCGTGCAGGATTTCAAGAACTAGCCGTCCCTCGGCGTACCGTTTCCAGTTAAAATATTCGACGGCTCTCGAAGCGTGCCGCCCTACACACCATGAACGTTTTGACACTACTCGTTGAGCGGGGCCTCATTCAGGAAAAGCAGATTCCTGATATCGAGGCAGAAGCCGCAAAGGACGAAGTCTCGATAGAGGCCGTCCTTGCGAAGCGTGGCGTCCCGCTTGAGGAGGTGCTCAAGATCAAGGGGGAGCATTTCAGTGTCCCTACGAAGATCATGGAGGGGAAGGATGTACCCTTCGAGGTCCTCCGGTATATCCCCGAAGAATCGGCGACCCACTACCGCTTCGTACCTCTCGGCATCGTTGACGGCGTGCTCGAGGTCGGCGTGACCGACCCCGACAACATCGAAGCGCTGGATGCGCTCAATTTCATTTCCCAAAAGGAAGATATCCCGTTCAAGGTCTATCTTATTTCTGAAAGCGACTTCGAGCGCATCCTGGGCGTATACAAAGGCCTGAAGGGAGAAGTTGGACGCGCTATTTCCGAGCTCGAGACCGAGTTCGAGCCGGGGAAGAGCGAGGAAGAGGAAGAGCGGGAGAGCACGAAGCTCTCGGAAGATGAGATCAAGGAAGAGGCGCCGGTCACCAAGATCGTGGCTACCATCCTTCGTGACGCCGTTGAAGGTCGTGCATCCGACATCCACATCGAGCCGACCAACGAGAACGTGCGCGTGCGCTTCCGTCTCGACGGCGCGCTCCATACCTCGATCATGCTCCCGCTCAACGTCCATCGTGCCGTCGTCGCCCGCATCAAGATCCTCTCTTCGATGAAGCTCGACGAGAAGCGGAAGCCGCAGGACGGCCGTTTTTCCGCAACCATCAACACTCGAAAGGTCGACTTCCGCGTCTCGACGTTCCCCTCAAGTCACGGCGAGAAGGTCGTGATGCGTATTCTCGATCGCGAAAAAGGGACCATCACGATGGATTCCCTCGGCTTCAATGCGAAGCAGCAAGCGACGATGAAGCGCGTCGCGGACCTGCCGTACGGGCTCATTCTCCTCACCGGCCCTACCGGTTCCGGAAAATCGACCACTCTGTACGCACTCCTCGGCGAGCTCGATCGTGAGAAGCATAACGTGATTTCCCTCGAGGACCCTGTCGAATACGACATGGAGGGCGTGAGCCAGTCCCAGATCCGCCCTGAAATCGGCTACACCTTCGCGTCCGGCCTCCGTTCCATCCTCCGCCAGGACCCTGACATCATCATGGTGGGAGAAATCCGCGACAAGGAGACCGCACAGCTGGCGATCCAGGCATCGCTTACGGGTCACTTGGTGTTCTCGACTATCCATACCAACACGGCGGTCGGCGTGATCCCGCGCCTCATCGACATGGGCGTCGATCCGTACCTGATCGCTCCGACCTTGGTCCTTGCCGTCGGCCAGCGCCTTGTGAGGCGCATCTGCCCGGGCTCGGGCCGGAAGATCCCGCTCGAAGGAAGCGTCAAGATGATGCTCGAGCGGCAGTTTGCCGATCTTCCAGAGCAATATAAGAAAGAAATCCCGTGGACGGATCATCTTCTCGGCATCCAGGCGACAGGGGATTGTCCCGCCGGCGTCCGTGGCCGTCTCGGCGTCTTCGAATTCTTGGAAATGAATCCGACCTTGGAGCAGGCGATCCTCAAAGGCACCAATGAAGCGGACATTTGGAACATTGCCCGCGCAGGTGGCATGCTCACGATGCGAGAGGATGCTATCATAAAGGCACTCGAAGGTAAGATTCCGTTCGAGGAGGTGAACGCGCTCGGAGGCGAGCTGCTGCTCGAGGCCGGGGACGAACTCCCAGCGCCCGCAGCGGCCGAAACTCCGGTCGAAGCAGATACGGAATCATAACGAATATGCACGAGAAAGAAGAGAAAAAAATCCTGATCATCGACGACGATCAATTCCTCGTCGATATGTACGCGGTGAAGTTCAAAGAAGCAGGATACTCTGTCGACACCTCGCTCGAAGGGAAGGAGGCGCTCAAGAAGCTCCGTGAAAAATCGCTCTGCCCCGACATCCTGCTCATGGATGTGGTCATGCCCGAGGTGGACGGGTTCCAGATACTCGAGACCATCCGCAAGGAGAATCTCTGCGGCGATCCGATCCTGATCGTGCTCTCGAACCAGGGGCAGGATACGGACATCCAGAAGGCGATGGAGCTCGGTGCCCACGGATACATCGTGAAGGCGAACACCATTCCCTCAGAAGTCCTCGCCAAGGTGACCGAGATTATCGAAAGCAAGGCGCTTAAAGCAACAACTGCATGATTGTCGCCCACGAAAAAAAAGATTACAAGAAAGAGCTCGGGGAACTGATTGAGACCGTGATGAATGAAGGGGGGTCCGACCTCCACTTTTCTGCGGGCTACCATCCGACCATCCGCGCGCTCGGCTCCCTGATCGCGCTCGCGAAGCGGGACAAGCTCACCGGCGCGGATACCGAGGGCTTCGCGCAGGTGCTCCTTTCTGACGAACAGCATGAGCGGTTCCTCAGGGAAAAGGAGATCGACTTTTCATTCAGCTTGGACGGCAAGGCGCGCTTCCGCGGCAACGCATCCTATCAGCGCGGCACCGTCGCGATCGCGCTCCGCTATATCCCGAATACGATTCGGACGATCGGCGAACTCCGCCTGCCGCCCATCCTCGAGGAATTCGCCGAGCGAAAGCAAGGGTTCTTCCTCGTCGTCGGCCCCGTGGGGCAGGGTAAATCGACCACGCTCGCAGCGATGGTCGATTATATCAACACAGCCCGGACCGAGCACATCGTGACCATCGAGGACCCGATCGAGTATGTGTTCGATCCGAAGCAGTCCGTGATTGACCAGCGCGAAGTCCTTATCGATACCAATGATTTCCATACTGCGCTCAAGTCGGCGTTCCGCCAGGACGTGAACGTAATCATGGTCGGCGAGATGCGGAGTCCGGAGACCATCTCGACTGCTGTCACCGCGGCGGAAACCGGTCACCTCGTCCTTTCGACCCTCCACACCAACAACGCATCCCAGACCATCGACCGCATCATCGATAGCTTCTCCTCGACGCAGCAGGATCAGATCCGCATGCAGCTCGGCGCGAGCTTGGTCGGCATCTTCTCGCAGCGGCTCATCCCGGGGATCGCCGGAGGACTTGTGCCCGCATACGAGCTCCTCATCAATAACAAAGCCATCGCAAACCTGATCCGGGAGAAGCGCACGCATGAGATCAACACCGTGATCGAGACCGGCTCTCAGGAGGGCATGGTCAGTATGAACCGATCGCTCGCGGATCTCGTCCGCAAAGGGGAGATCACGATCGAGAACGCCTTCCGCTTCTCGCTTGACCCTACCGTCCTTGAACGTCTCGTATAACCACTATGCTTTTCCAATACACAGCATTCGATGCGGGCGGCGCCGAGAAAACCGGCACCGTTGAAGCAATTAATCAGGATGTCGCGATCAGCTCGCTGCAGCGGCGCGGCCTGGTCATTTCTTCGATCGCGGCTGTCGAGGAAAATAAGGGGCTTTTTGAGAACATCAAGCTCTTCAACCACGTTTCCAACAAGGAGATCGTCATCATCTCGCGCCAGATCGCGACACTCTTCGAAGCACAGGTTTCCGCGCTCCGCGTGTTCCGTCTGCTCGGCGCTGAATCAGAGAATCTCGCGCTCCGTGAGGTCTTGACCATCGTCGCCGACGATCTCCAGGGTGGCTCGACGATCTCAGGCGCGCTCTCGAAGCATCCGGACGTCTTCTCGGGCTTTTATACAAACATGGTCAAGGCGGGCGAAGAAGCCGGAAAACTAGACCAAACCTTCCTCTTCCTTGCGGACTATCTCGATCGCACCTATGAAGTCACGACGAAGGCGCGGAACGCGCTCGTCTACCCGGCGTTCGTCATCTCCACCTTCCTCGTCGTCATGATCCTCATGATGACTGTGGTGATCCCGCGTCTCGGCACCATCATCGAGGAATCGGGGCAGCAGGTACCAATCTACACCAAGGCAGTGCTTGGCATCAGCCATCTCTTCGTGGATTACAGCGTATTCCTCTTCATTGGCCTCGCGGCGCTCGCGGTTTTCCTCTGGCGCTACATCCTTACCGACGCCGGCAAGAATGCGCTCGATACGCTCAAGCTCGAAGTCCCATACCTCGGCACGCTCTTCCGCAAGCTCTACCTCTCTCGCATCGCTGACAACCTCTCGACCATGCTCGGAAGCGGTATCCCGATGGTGCGCGCGCTCGAGATCACGTCCGAAGTGGTGGGGAACCGTCTCTACGAACAGGCGCTCGCGGATATCATGACTGGCGTCAAGAACGGTGTCTCGGTTTCGGATGCATTCGCTGGGCACACTGACCAGATGCCAGGGCTCCTTGTACAAATGATCAAGGTCGGTGAGGAAACCGGAGAACTTGGGAATATCCTCAACATGCTCGCTAAATTCTATCGCCGCGAGGTCAATAATGCGGTGGATACGCTTATCGGCCTCATCGAGCCGGCCATGATCGTCGGCCTCGGCCTCGGTGTCGGCCTCCTCCTGGTCTCAGTCCTCGTCCCGATCTATCAGATCTCCTCGAGCGTCTAGGGGGCAGTGAGTTATACACATAAAAGAGGGAGGGGGCGAGCGTCCTGTCCTATAATTATTATCGTACCTCTTTGCAAATAGATTCGTGCGGAAGACGGTCGTGTTCAATAAGAAGTGTCATTAGTAATAGTCTGTTTTTTATGGATAGTACGTACAAGCGAGGTTTCACCCTCATCGAACTCCTCGTCGTCATCGCCATCATCGGTATCCTCTCGTCGGTCGTTCTCGCCTCGCTCTCAAGTGCCCGCCAGAAGGCACGTGATGCACAGCGTCTGTCGGACATGCGCGAAGTCTCAAAGGTCATCGCCCTTACGCAGGGAAATGCGGCAACAACCATGACCGGCTGTGCCTCCCAGAATGCACGCCTTAGTACCTGCACCGTCACCTTCGTCGACTTGGCTCAGTACAAGGATCCGTCTGGCTCGACCACTGCATGTACCGCCGCATCGGTTGCCGGTACCGCCTGTGACTACTCCATCTCGCTTCTTGCAGGTGGCGCCGGAAACCCGACCAACGAGAATTGGCACGTGAAGTTCAACCTCGAAGTCGGAGCAGGCTCGCTCCCTGCAGGGCTCAACTGTATCAAGGGCCCGACCGGCTCATTCGCGAGCGGCGCGACGAACTGCCCGTAATACAACATCGGTTGGAGATACAAAATACCCCCGAAGCGGGGTTATTTTGTATAAAAAAGACGGCAGCGCAGCGGTTTATCCACACATTGAAGGGAAGACTTTGCAGTTCTGTCCTATAATTACCGCTGTACCTTCTTGCAAAGCTATTAACACGCAAAGACGGTCGCACTCTCTATAGGTAATTACTCATAGCCATAGTTTGTTTTTATGAATACATCTTCGAAGCGAGGTTTCACCCTCATCGAACTCCTCGTCGTCATCGCCATCATCGGTATCCTCTCGTCGGTCGTTCTCGCCTCGCTCTCAAGTGCCCGCCAGAAGGCACGTGATGCACAGCGTCTGTCGGACATGCGCGAAGTCTCAAAGGTCATCGCCCTTACGCAGGGAAATGCGGCAACCGCGCTTGCTGGCTGTACCGCAGCAAATGCTCGCCTTACTACGTGTACGGGCGCATTCGTCGATCTCGCGCAGTACAAGGATCCGTCTGGCTCGACCACTGCATGTACGACTGCCGCAGTTGCAGGTACTGCTTGTGACTACGCGGTGGCTAAGATTTCAGGTGCCGCTGCAGCGACCAATGAAGATTGGTCGGTCAAATTCAACCTCGAAGTCGGAGCAGGCTCGCTCCCTGCAGGACTCAACTGTATCGTTGGTCCTACCGGAGGTTTCAAGAGCGGAACGACGAATTGTCCGTAGGCAATACGATACCTATTTGGAACACCGTCCTGCTGCATGAGCGCAGGGCGGTTTTTCGTCTGAGTATCGGCATTTTCGCGAGCGCAGTTGACTCCGGAGTCTCGAATAACCGGAAACGCCCCGGATTATCAACAGGGGATTCGCTCGTGGCTGCCTGATTCATGCGTCGATGGGGTAGTATAGAGAAGTAGTCCAGATTGATTTTTAAGTAACTGCAAAACCCTGCATTAGTATGAATACATCACGAACTCGCGGCTTCACCCTCATCGAACTCCTCGTCGTCATCGCCATCATCGGTATCCTCTCGTCGGTCGTTCTCGCCTCGCTCTCAAGTGCCCGCCAGAAGGCACGTGATGCACAGCGTCTGTCGGACATGCGCGAGATGTCGAAGGTGATCGCGCTTACGCACGGCACGGCAGCAACCACCTTTACGGGATGCGTCCTTCAGAATGGCCGGCCGTCGAGTCCTGCATGTACTGGTTCATTTGCCCAGCTCGCGCTTTACAAGGACCCTTCAGGTGCAACGACCGCATGTACGGCGGCATCAGTGGCGGGCACGGCTTGTGACTACTCCATATCCAAAGCTGCAGGCGGAGCCGGAGCAGCGTCGAATGAGGATTATCAAATCAAATTCAACCTCGAAGTCGGAGCAGGCTCGCTCCCCGCAGGGCTCAACTGTATCGTCGGGCCTTCTGGAAGCCTGAAATCCGGCGCCGCAAACTGCCCGTAATGCGATTCGTATACCACAAAGAGCGCCACTTTCAGGGCTTCACGCTGATCGAGCTTCTGGTGGTAATCTCCATCATCGGCATCCTCTCGACGGTCGTCCTGAATTCGCTCGGGACGGCCAGGCTGAAGGGTCGCGACGCGACGCGAATCTCGGACCTAAAGCAGATCCAGTTGGCACTTGAACTCTACTTCGAGTCGGGTAACAATGCCTATCCTGCGGCACTCTCAAACCTTTCTCCGCAGTATGTGCAGACGGTGCCACGCGACCCGCGGACAGGGAACAACTACATTTTCGAACAGACGGGAAGCGGTACCGGATACCATGTCGGAGCTCTCCTCGAGCTCTCGAATGACATCATGCTGACCGACGCAGACGCGACGACCACCAGCTTCGGCGGCGCCACGTCTGATTGTGCGACGACTGGCATTACCGTCGCTGCCAATGAACGCTGCTACGATATATCGCAGTAAGCCTATGCGCTGAATATCCCTGTGGAAACTCTCATCGCTACGTACATATTCGTACTCGGTCTCCTGGTCGGGAGCTTCGTGAACGTGCTTGTCCTTCGGCATGAGACAGGGGAGGGGGTCGGTGGAAGATCCCATTGCGGCAAATGCCGCCGCCAGCTCTCTTGGTTCGAGAATGTTCCGCTCCTTTCGTTCCTCGTGCTTCGCGGCAAATGCCGTACCTGTAGAGAACGAATCTCGTTCCAGTACCCTCTTGTCGAACTCCTGACCGCATCACTCTACCTCCTCGTGTGGCAGGCAGCCTTTCCGCTCCCGCGAACCATTCTGATCCTCCTCGCGACCCTATTCCTGGTTGCCATTGTCGTCTACGACCTCAGGACCACCATCATTCCCGATGAATTTGTTATTCCGTGGAATCTGCTCGCGTTCCTGTCGGTTTTTATCGGGACAAGCGCCGTCACGATGCCCTCGATCGCAGCATTTCTGGCTGGACCGCTCCTCGCGCTGCCGTTCGCGCTCCTCTGGGTCATGTCGGGCGGTCGGTGGATCGGACTCGGCGATGCGAAGCTCGCGCTCGGCATGGGCTGGTTCCTCGGATTGATACCTGGTTTTTCTGCGGTGATACTTTCATTCTGGATCGGCGCCGTAACCAGTCTCCTCCTCCTGGCCCTCAGCAAGGTTCTCCCCCATATCGTGAAGCTCCTCCCATTGCCCTCAAGTACTCGTCACCTTACAATGAAGAGCGAGGTGCCGTTCGCGCCATTCCTGGTCATTGGCTTCTATATCGGCCTCCTGAGCCACATCGATCTCTTCGTACTGCCGATTCGCGCGCTTGGCGGATTCTAATTTGAAACAGCATATGCAACGGTTCCTGATGAAATTGAAATCCGACCCGGCACGCGGGTTCTCGCTCATCGAGCTCTTGGTCGTGATCACCATCATCGCGGTCCTGACGACGCTCACCATTTCAGGGCTCAACTCTGCACGCATCAAGGGCCGGGATGCGGATCGCGTTTCCGATATCAAGCAGATACAGCTTGCGCTCGAACTCTATTACGACGCAAACCACTTCTATCCGAACAGCACGACTGAGACGGCCGTGACGACCGCACTTGCAGGGTTGGTGAGCGGGGGATTCATGGCGGTGATCCCGGATGATCCGCTGACGACCCAGCACTATATGTACAAGAGCAGCTCCGCGAGCGGTTCCACCGCATACTGCGTAGGCGCGAATCTCGAGGGTGCATCCCAAGGAGCATCAACCTGCACTACGCCTACCCTCACGGCGACGTATGATTACAGCGCGGGTCCCCAGGGCCCATGATGGAAGGAGAACGCATGAGTACTTTTCAGAAAATAATCGCAGCGCTCCACGTCCCACGCACGGGCCGTGCTTCGTTTTTGCAGAATGCCGCTTCGCGCGGCTTCACGCTCATCGAGCTTCTGGTGGTCATATCGATAAGCATGCTCCTCCTCCTCTCGGTCCTCTTTCTCGATATCGGCCCGAAGGGGAAGCCGTCCGTCGACACTGCGGCGCAGCAGCTCTCTGTCATCGTGCGGCAAGCGCTTGCGTACGGCCTTGCAATCGTCGGAACGAACAACAACTTCGATGTCGGCTATGGCGTACGCGTGAATACGAATGCGGCGACGCAGGCGATCCTGTACGTCGATGTCAACAAGAATAACCTCTTCGATGCGGGGGACACTACCATGCAGACGCTGACTTTTCCTTCCGACGTAACCGTCCAGAAGTTCTGCGTCGACAAGGGGAGCACCCCTACGTGTTACAACGCAGGTGCATCCAGCAACGCGCTCGACATCAGTTTCGCGCGCTCATCGTTCATCGGCGTCATCTCGGTCACGCCGAATGGAGGTTCTGCGGACAAGACGTGGGCCACGACGACGATCTATCTCCAGAGCGCCTCGGATCCGGCAATCATCGAGCAGGTGAAGGTGAATCGAGCCGGACTTGTTGATATTATCGGCATATGAACCTGAACCGTATTTTCAAAAAGAACAAGGAGACTGAGAAGGGATTCACCCTCGTTGAGATGATGGTCTCCGTAGCGCTCTTCGTCATCATCATGATGGTCTTGGTGGACTTGTTCATCTCGCTCCTCGTCGCGAACCGCAAGGCGCAGTCGCAGAAGTTTGTCTACGACAACGTGTACAGCTCGATTGAGATCATCACGAGGCATATCCGTTCGGGAACCGGATATAATTGCCCCGGGGGAGCGTGCTCGACATTCTCGTTCACGGACGCGGATGGAAATTCCGTGACCTATCGGGTCCAGAACGGTGTCATCCAGCGTTCAATGAACGGAGGTGCCTATGATGACATCACGGCGGGAAACATCACGATCGACAATCTCAAATTCTATACGTTCGGCGATAATGTGACCCAGCAGGAGCGCGTCCTCGTCATCATCGCGGGGAAGGCGGGTACGGGGGCCACGCTCTCGACCTTCACCGTGCAGACGACCATCTCGCAGGCGCTCCTTACCGAATTTTAATATGCAGCATTCCACCAACAATCAGGCAGGCTTCACGCTCATCGAGACTCTGGTCGCGCTCACAATCATCACGATCGGCATCATCGGGCCCCTTACACTCCTCCAGCGGAGCTTGAATGCGACCGTATATGCCAAGGAGAAGGTGACGGCGATCTTCCTCGCGGAAGATGCGCTCGAATACCTGAAGAATGTTCGAGACAGCGATGCTTTGAGCGCCATGACGGACCAGAATACGGCAACCGACTACTTTTTCGGGGACATCATCCCGAAGTGTCTCGACAAGAGCTGCAAGATCGAGACGACGACTGATTACCCGAGCGACCACGCGACCAATCCGAGCGTGACGGTCTGTTCCGGCACCTGCGCCGCCTTGAATTACAGCCCATCTCTGGACGTGTACAGCTATAAGACTGGCTCTGATTGGGCTGCGTCCGTCTACACGCGGACGATCATCATCACTAAATTCGCTTCAGGCGAATATAAGGCGCAGGTGAAGATGACGTGGAAAGGGCATACGGTCGTCATCGAGCGCAACTTCCAGAACATCGTGCGCAATATCTAGCAGCTACTGTATAACTCCGAGTGACAGGAAAAACGCCGCTCGATATACTGGACATGCATCGCACTACCTCCGCACACGGCTCACACTTTTTATTACTTGCTTCCAATCTTTGGAGCCTGATCCATCCGACTGCGTTCTATGAACACTAACAAACTCAAATCCGCCCTCGCCCGACTCCCACGCGGGGAAGGATTCACCCTCCTCTACGCCATCATCATGGTGGCAGCAGTCCTCTTCATCACCACCTCAGCACTCTTCCTTCTCACGAGGCAGGTCCGTTTCGCCACCATCTCCAATGACTCCCAGGATGCCTACTACGCTGCAGAGTCTGCAGGCGAATGCATCCTCTCCTACGCCCAGGCCGGCGTGTTCGACAAGGGCATCGTCCAGGACATCGTGTGTGATGGGGTGACGTATCGTACTGACGGGTCTCCGAAGCAGACCTTCAAGATCAAAATCACGAACCCGACGACAGGTCTCGAGACGGTCGCGATCGTCACTGTTGATACGGTAAAGAAGACTATCGATTCCCTCGGATATAACAGCGATGACGAGACGCTCCCCACCCGCCTCCAGCGCGCCATCACCTTCCGCTACAAGTCGTATTGTCCGATCGGAGGGGACGTGATGATCCTCGCGGACACTTCAGGCAGTATTGATGCTTCAGAATTGGTCATATACAAGAAATCGATCAAATACCTTATAGACAGGATTTATGCGGCCGAACCGACCACCAACGTTGGTCTGATCGAGTTTAATACAAATGCGCAGGTCAGAGACAACATGAAAGCGTTGAATGCAGGAACATATCTCGCAGATCTCAAGGCGGATGTGGATTTGCTGGGTGAGTACTCGGGGCGCACTCACACTTCGATCGCTCTTCGTAGTGCATGGCTTCAATTCCAGGACTTGAAGGACTCGAGCTCCAATTCCTATGATCCGACAGGCATCTTTAACAGTGATTCACCTCCGGCCGAAATGAGTGGCGGCATGATCGAGGGGGCTGATATTGTCCCCATCAACCCTCCCGTGAATCGCGATGACGAAGAGTATTCGAATCATGTGATCCTTTTCACGGATGGCGGACCGAACGACTGGATTTCCACAAGCTCAGTCCGTATCAGTGGCGTGTTAAAACCGAAAGGGTTTTATATTGACTCCCCGTGCAAATGGAATGCCGATGGCTCGGTGTACGCCGACAGTAATGACACGGCTCCAGGGTGCTATAAGGGTGCCTTCACCATTCCCGCGCAGTATAGTTTCATGAAAGAGGCGACGAACCTTAAGACGCTTGCAACGCTCTATACGGTTGCGATCGGTCTCGGCACCGACCCTGATGGAGCAGGATCAGATGAGTGCCTTCCGGGCGTCACCTGCCTCCAGCAGATGCAAGAGGCGGCAACCACGCCAGATCTTTCGTGGGTGGCAAATGATTTCAACGAAGCCCGGCTGAACCAGATCGCCGACGAAATTCTTGCCTGCAATATTCCGATCAAGAATGGAAACACCGCGCCGATCGTCCTCGGCGGCTATCCGACAGGCTCACTCCCGCAGGGGACGACCCAGACGACTATGTCGGTGACCACCAATGAGGATGCCCAGTGCAAATGGAGCACGGGTGACGTGTCCTATGGCGCGATGGCGAATACGTTTACGACTACCGGTACCAAGTCCCACTCGACGACGTTGACCGGCCTCACCAACAATACTTCCTATACGCGTTACATCCGTTGCCAGGATTCAGGAGGGCTCGAAAGCACGCCAGGCTACATCATCAGTTTTTCTGTCGCAGCAGGCTCGAGCGATACGACAGTTCCGTCGGTCCCCGCAGGACTCACTGCAAATCCCATCTCATCAACCCAAATCAACTTGTCATGGACAGCATCCACCGATAATGTTGCAGTGACAGGTTACGAGCTCCAGCGGTGCGCGGGGGCGTCGTGTACAAATTTCACCAGCTTGTCGACGCCGACAGGGACTACCTACAACAATACGGGCCTTACTGCCGGAACAACCTATCGCTACAAAGTTCGCGCGCGCGACGCCGCTTCGAACTGGTCGGCATATTCTTCAATAGTGGATGGTGCAACCTCCGCGGGTGCCGTTTCCATTCCGACAGGCTATCTTGCTTATTTCCCCTTCAATGAGGGAAGTGGCGCAACGGCTGCGAATGCCGCGGGATCAGGGAATGCATCCCTCCTCGGCACCTATTCGTGGGTCACACGCGGATCCGGGAACGCTATCGATTTCAATGGGGCATCAGGCCGCGCATCAGTCGGGGACGTCACCTTCCTCGACGGACTCAGTAAAGCCACGTTTGCTACCTGGATGAACTGGGACAGTAAATCGACCAATTCAAGTCAGTCGATCATGCGGAAGGACGGCACCATCACGCTCATGCAATCGAACAACAGCACCTCTCTTTGGCGTTCAACCATATGGGCACCGACGAGCGTCGCGCATGCCGTCCCGCTTTCGAACATCCCGACCGGCACCTGGACGCATGTCGCGGTGGTCTGGGACAACAGTGTAAATTCCGGAAAACCGAAGCTGTATGTGAACGGTGCATTCGTGATGGATTACCCTACAGGGAGTACGGGCGTTACTGCAAATTCATCGAACGCGCTCATGTTCGGCGCAACCGAGTCAAACACGGAATGGTACGACGGGAAGCTCGACGACGTGATTATCTACGGACGGGCGCTTACTGCTACCGAAGTGAATAATCTCTATAACGCAACGCAGACCTCCGCTCCCTCCGCTGATACGACCGCTCCAACCGCTCCAACCGGCCTCAGACTTCTAGACGATTCCGCTACGACCGTCGCGGTCGATTGGAACGCGTCGACCGATGCAGTCGGCGTCACTGGATATGAAGTGCAGCGTTGTACGGGTGCTTCCTGTACGTCATGGGTAACGGTTGAAAGTCCGACAGCGACCGATCATGAGAGTACGGGACTTTCCGCGGGAACCGTCTACCGGTTCCGCGTGCGCGCCCGCGATGCCGCAGGGAACTGGTCCGCGTACTCCTCGATTGTCGATACACAGACAATCCCGACGAGCGGACTGATCGGCCAGTGGCTCATGGATTCGCAGACGGGCGGCGTCGTGAGCAGCAATCAGGGAAGCGGCTCCTACGGGGGGACGCTTACTGGCGGCGCGGCCATCAATACGTCCGCCCCGGCGCATGGTGCGGGCGCGGTGCTTCTCGATGGCGTGAATGATATCGTCAACTTCGGAGACATCACGGAAATCAACGGAGCTCCTGATCTCTCAGTCTCTCTCTGGTTCAAGGATGCGAATGCGGGAAGTACTGCCGTGCGCGGGCTGTTTACGAAGTTCCAGGATCAGAACACCGATTTCCTGGCAGCGGTCGATAATGCAAACTTCTATATCGATCTCGGAAATGGTTCTGCGGACACCTATGCAAAATGGAATTTTGGAGCGGGGAATCTTGCGGGCAACACCTGGCATCATGCAGTGATCGTCTATGACGGTACCCTGGCTGCGGCAAGCCGTCTGAAGCTCTATGTCGACAATGTCCAGCGGACGCTGACGTTCTTTGGTACCATTCCCGCGACGATCAACAGTGGACTTTCCGGCAATCCGTTCCGTCTCGGCACCCTTGATGGCTCATCAAAGTACTGGAATGGCAGAATCGACTCTTTGCGCATCTACAACCGCGATCTCACTGCGAATGAAGTCGACGCGCTCTACAATCAGAAGCAGTAGCGACAAAACGGGACTCTGATTGCGATACAAAACACAAACCGCGGCTGCGCCGCTGTTTGTGTTTCTTGATGGATACTGGATAACTCTGAGTGACAGGGACAGGGAAGCGCCCGTATACTGAAGGAGAACTGAGAAATCCCTCACGCTGTCTTCAGGATCACGGCGATTATTAAATTAGATTAAGGTTCGTGCGCGGTGAAACGCAGCACGTGCAGGTATGAATAACAACAAACTCAAATCCGCCCTCGCCCGACTCCCACGCGGGGAAGGATTCACCCTCCTCTACGCCATCATCATGGTGGCAGCAGTCCTCTTCATCACCACCTCAGCACTCTTCCTTCTCACGAGGCAGGTCCGTTTCGCCACCATCTCCAATGACTCCCAGGATGCCTACTACGCTGCAGAGTCTGCAGGCGAATGCATCCTCTCCTACGCCCAGGCCGGCGTGTTCGACAAGGGCATCGTCCAGGACATCGTGTGTGATGGGGTGACGTATCGTACTGACGGGTCTCCGAAGCAGACCTTCAAGATCAAAATCACGAACCCGACGACAGGTCTCGAGACGGTCGCGATCGTCACTGTTGATACGGTAAAGAAGACTATCGATTCCCTCGGATATAACAGCGATGACGAGACGCTCCCCACCCGCCTCCAGCGCGCCATCACCTTCCGCTACAAGTCGTATTGTCCGATCGGAGGGGACGTGATGCTTGTCGTCGACAACTCAAGCAGCATCGATGACAGCGAGATGGCCGTATACAAGGCGAACCTGAAATACCTCGTGGATCGCATCTACGAAGCGGACAAGACGACCCGTGTCGGACTCATCACGTATGGAAGCGCGGCGAAGACTGTCTCTGACCTGGTCGCGCTCGATGACGGCAACCATTATGGATGGCTGAAGACCAAGATCGATGCCATGTCGAACATGGGCCGCACGCATACCTCGATCGCGCTCACTGACGCCTGGCTTCAATTCCAGAATCTCGAGGAGATTGATCAAGGCGGGGAGCCTCCATACGACATCGTCAATTCGGATGGAGTAAAGCTTACCTCGGGAATGGTGACGGATACGCGCATCATCACCCCTGCCGTGAACCGTGATGATGAGGAGTTCTCGAATCACGTCATCCTCTTCACTGACGGCAGCCCGAATGACTGGATCGCGACATCATCCATCAAAGTCAACGGCATACTGAAACCGAAAGGCTTCTGGATAGACACCCCGTGCAAATGGAAAGCAGACGGATCCATGTATGCAGACAATAACACTGTCCCCCCAGGCTGCGTGAAGCAGGCCGGAGTGTACACGATTCCTGCGCCGTACAGCTTCCTCACGACCGCAAGCAAGGTAAAATCACTCGCCACGCTCTACACCATCGCCATCGGCCTAGATGCGGGGGATGAAGAAGAGGAGTCGCTTTGCCTCCCGAACAAGACCTGCAAGCAGATCATGAGCGAGGCAGCGACCGACCCGAAGCTCGCCTGGATCGCAAACTCGTTCGATAAGGCACGTCTCGATGCCATCACGGACGAGATCCTTGACTGCGATCGACCTGAATAAGACTTTACGGGTATCCGCGAAAACGAACGAAAAACCATCCCTGACCATCACTTGGGGATGGTTTTTCGTTCGTTTTCGCGCCATGCCTTCCCATCGCTCCCGCGAAGGGAAATGCTAGAATAGGCAAATGACCGCGAAAACAGAGGCTAAAAAACGTATCGATAAGCTCAGGGCGCTTATCGATTA
>CAZMLK010000003.1:0-80333 GCA_964567265.1 uncultured Candidatus Saccharibacteria bacterium
CGCAAGATTAAAACTCAAAGGAATAGACGGGGACTTGCACAAGCGGTGGATTATGAGGCTTAATTCGTCGACAAACGAAGAACCTCACCAGGGTTAGAAATCTAGTTGAAGACATTAGGAAACTTTTGTCGTCCGCAAGGACAATTAGACAGGTGATGCATGGCCGTCGTCAGTTCGTGGTTTGAATTGTTCCCTTAAGTGGGGTAACGAACGCAACCCTCATTGCCTGTTATATGTGTCAGGCGAGACTGCCCTTATTTGGGGAGGAAGGTGGGGATGACGCCAGGTCAGCATGTCCCTCTGATACCCTGGGCTGCACTCATAATACAATGGCGACTACAACGAGACGCAATGCCGCGAGGCGGAGCAAACCTTTAGAAAAGTCGCCCTAGTTCGGATTGGAGTCTGCAACTCGACTCCATGAAGCCGGAATCGCTAGTAATCGCGGGTCAGCCATACCGCGGTGAATACGTTCTCAAGTCTTGTACTCACCGCCCGTCAACTCAAGGGAGTCGGGAGTACCCGAAATCTCACCTCGCGTGGGCCTACGGTAAGCTCGATGACAGGGAGTAAGTCGTAACAAGGCACGGGTAGCGGAAGCTGTTCGTGGAATAATTCCAATTGGAGCGTTTCTCCTTCGGGAGAGACTTAATCGGTAGATGTTCTGGGTCTCGATCGAGCCCGGAATGGGCAATAGTGTTGTATACCTCATCTACACTCGCTTGATCGTCAAAATGAAAGTTTTGGCTGGTCGAAGCCGGACGTGCGCACCGGTACTGTTGAAAGGTACCTTTCCCTCGGGAAGGGTCGAACGGAACAAAAGAGAGCATTGGTCGTATTGCGAAACTTCTCCTTCTGTCGAAAATAACCCCGTCGCGCTCACGCGCGACGGGGGAGCTTGGCATTTCATTGACAACCAAACGTCCCGGCGTACAGTTGTAGCTGATAGTACGTACAAAGAAGGGAGTCCTGGATATGGTATGCCATTCGCATACGTCAGGCCCCGATCGGGCCGTTGAAAGCCAAGCCGATGGACGTCCGTGGTACATCAGGCGCATCTTGATTGTCGTGCCGGCAGCACTCGTCGTTTTCTGGGCGGTGATCCTCAGCTGGTGCTGGGCCCCCGCCTTGGTCGAATACATTTCCCGCGAAAACCCTCTCTTTAAGTCTTGGGGAGGTTGACTCAATTCAAGCCCGGAGCGCTCACGCACTCCGGGCTTTCTACGTGCGAAAGCAATACTTGACAATATCTATATATTACTGTATAGTCTCATGAGCTGGCCACCAAAGGGCCACGTATCAAAACAGGGAGTTCGTGATGTTCACTCGTGAGTATGACGAAAACGATCCGCTGAATCCATCGAAAGGCGTCGCTCTCGGCTGTGCGCTCTCTCTGCCGATCTGGGCAGTACTCGTCTTGATGATCCGGTGTGCTGACTCCTTGAGCCGCATCCCGATGCGATTCGTCGGACTCTGGTTCGAGATCCACGGGTATTCGGTGCCGGGACTGTAAGTCTATTGCAGGGCACCCGTCATCGGAACTTGTACAGCCTCCGGGGTTGACTCAAAACGCCCCCGGGTTTATCTTCGGGAAATACCGTTCACTCGTCATTCGTGGAGAATCTGCTTGCTGTATCGGTATATGGACGCCTTTCTTGCCTGGCTCGATCGAGTCAGCGCACCACTCAGGGTTCCTGCCAACCACAAGGGAGATGTAAAGTGAGAAGTATTCTTTCTCGAGGCCTCCGGGGCAACTACATGTTCTGGACGCTCATGCCGTTCGCACTGCTGTTCGGCGCACCGCTTGCGGTCGCCGCAGTACGCGTTATTATCTGACGCACGTTCCTTCGGGACATTCAGTCCCACCATAGACACGGCCCGTCGCATCACGCGACGGGCCTTTCTATTTCCCGATTGTCACCACGACATCCGCTTGCTACAGTGCCGTCAGTATCGAAATTGGTCACGTGAGGAGTGTGAAGATATGGATATGCTCCCACCGCTCGGAGCATCGACCGAAGACGTCATTTCCGGCACGTCCCTCTATTTGATGGCCGTAATCGACGAGTTCTTCAAGCGAATGTCAGTGGTAAGTGTCTTTGCAAATTTTGCGTTCACGCCGATGTTCGCGGGTCAGACCATTCACCTGTTTGTCGAGGAAATCGAGTCATGTCTTACCCGCGGACAGCAGAGCCTTCTGCTCCGGCGCTTCTCCATTGCTCTCCATGCAGGAGACAGTGTCGAAGAAAGCGCGGCTCGCATGGTTGCCGGTTTCCAGGAATCCGCGAAGCGGTTCCTCAATAAACCGCCGACGCTTCTCGATCTAGTGTGAGGTGCGTCCACCGCCGTTGTCCCTGTGAGGGGCAACGGCGGTGCTTCATTGTCTAAATCTCCTTTTTTTGCTAGATTGTCGCTACTTGGATAGGGGAATCTGTGTCGTGTCGGAGGCTGGTTAGAGCGGCGGAATTGTCCGCAGGACAATTCCGCCTGATACTGACGAGGTCCCAAATTCGAGTGAGGAATGCGACTGTAGCTCTAGGAGGTAAGGCGATCAAGTCTCCACAGGACACTTGATCTGATAATGACGAGGGTCTGTAGCGTTGAGTCCAATATGCGACTGTAGCTCAGGTGGTTAGAGCGGGGCAATTGTCCCCCGGACAATTGCCCCTGATAATGACGGGGTGAAAAGACATGGGGCGTCTTTTCACGGTTCGAGTCGAGGCAGTTTCAAAAAATAGAAATGCGACTGTAGCTCAGGTGGTTAGAGCGCGTCACTGATAATGACGAGGTCCCAGGTTCGAGTCCTGGCAGTCGCACCGAGTTTACGCACTTATCTACATGAAGAAGATAACCACTGTTGGCGGCACCTCCTTACTGATTTGGCTTCTATTTTCCCCAGTCATCGGCATTTACCTATATACAAAAATTCCGGAGGATTGGAACACCCCTCCGTTCTTTGTTCTGTCATCCATTGTCCTTGCTTATTTAATTTTTGGCTTGGTTGCGTACTACGTAACTAAACTTACAGGAGGTTTTTTTGCGAAAACCCAGACAGATACTAAGCCACAAAGCAAGTTTGCCGTCATTGCAAACCATGTAGGCTTCACGAGTCTCAATTATTTTGTCTGGATGCTGATTCTATTTGAAAAAATTAATGGCTTTGACATCGCCAGCGCAACATTCATCTATCTGACTGGCTCAGTCGCAATACTGATTTTATCGATCCACCACGCCTCGAATTATGTACCTAAGGATTACCCCGCTCTGGAGGAGATTGTTCGAAAAAGTACTCTCTGGTTTTCTGTCGTCGCTCTCGGCTTTACTTTATTCCTGATGAATATTGCGTACGGACTTCAGCAGCAGTTGTATCTCTGGCTCTTCGCTTTAATGCTCGTCATAAGCATACCCCTGTTTTATTTCGTTAGTAGGAAAGTGCTGGTTCCTACATCTCATGTAGTTGGAAATAGCTAGATGGCCAGCCTTCGGAAAAAAGCTTCAGATGATTTCTATAAGCAGCGCATCGCCGAGGGGATTTTAGATGGGGAATGCCGGCTCTGCGTCGAGCCTGCCGTCCGGTCTTTCACCCACTGGAAGATCATTCCGAACGCATACCCGTACGACCGCATCGCGGCCGTCCATGACATGATCATGCCGATCCGGCACGTGACCGAATCCGAACTGAATGCCGAAGAGATTGAAGAACTGAATCAGATCAAGAAGGAACACCTCCACCAGGAATATGACTTCATGATGGAAGCGACGACCCGCGTCAAAACCATCCCTGCCCACTTCCACCTGCACCTGATTGTCGTGAACGAAGAATAAACGCATATCATGATTCTCCAAGTCGGCGTGAAGATTTTCTTGAAGAACCCGGAAGGGAAATATTTGCTCGTAAAGCGATCGAATGCGAAGTACGGGAAGGTAGATGGCGAATGGGATATTGTTGGCGGACGCATCGATCCGGGGAGCGGTCTCATGGAAAACCTGAAGCGGGAAGTGCGGGAGGAGACGCAGCTCGAAATCATCGGCGAACCGCGGCTCATCGCGGCGCAGGACATCATCCCGAATGCGGAGAAGCATGTGGTCCGGCTATCATATGTCGGCGAGACCGAAGGGGAGCCCGTTCTCGATACCGAGGAGAACACGGAGTACCAATGGGTCACCCTAGAGGAGTTGAAAAACATGGACAACCTCGATACGTACGTTCGGGCGGTCATTGCCAAGGGCCTCATTTCTTGACGTATCCCTGGAGAAGCATATCCTTTGGATAGGAATGAACCGTGGCAGAGGAGATACTCATGCCTACGAGATGTTTTTTTGCCACGGCGCTGGCCGTGGTTTTCTGGATATCCGCACTCTTTCCGGTTAGCGCAGCTGAACGGCCGGTGCGCGCGATCGCATTCGGACTCGATTTCTCGGGAAGCATGTTCCAGGGAATGGGTGACGACGCGGGCGGTGTCTGGAGATTCCATATCGAGATACAACAGGCAGGCACCGCGAAAGCGCTCCGATCGCTCGCCGAGGAAATTTCCTCAGAACCGACCGCGATCGCCATGTTCTCGTGGTCAAGCCAAGGGGCAGTCATTGTCCCATGGACGGTCGTCCGTACCGCAGCCGACGTCGAGCGTGTCGTGACTGCGTTCCTCATGGTGCCGCTCTTCCGCGGCGACTATACCGACCATGCGAATGCGGTCGGTTTCGCAGTACGCCTTTTCGAAGATCCGCTGGTCCAGGGCGTAGAGAAGCGCGTCGTCGACATCTCGACCGACGAGGCAGTGGAAGATGCGAACACAGATCACCTGGACATTGAGCGTCTCATTGCCACCGAGCGGGGAATCGAGGTCAATGCGCTCGCCGTCGAGGCGGAACCAAAAGCGCTCCAGACCATAAGCGCGCATGCCGGTGGTCCATCAAGTGCAAGCTCGATTGTCGGGAATCTCGAGCAGTATCTCGTGACGAGACCGAACGGCTTCGTCATCCGAGCGTCATCTTGGAGCGGGTACACGGAGGCGTTGATTCGGAAATTGAAGCTCGAGCTCATTTCTTGAAGAAAGGGCGAGGCCCGACCGTGCTGCCGCACGGTCGGGCCTTTATTTTTTGAAGCACATCCACGCCTCACGAATATTGACGAAATGCGATTTTCTGTTATAGTCCATAGGGAACAGTTCTCACTACGGAGTGTCGTTGCATGACGTCGAAAAAAAGTCCGACGAAGATCCTCATCTTCGCGTCGGACGGGGAACACAAGAGTGCCGGCGGCGGCGCGGCGCATATCGCAATGCTGGTCGAGAATGGATTGATTCCGAACGCGCAAGTTGTCGGAATCGTCTCAACCCGCGACGATGGCGGTGCGCGAGCGCATGCGGAGAAATGCGGCATCCGCTTCTTTCATTTCAAAGCGCCTTGGAAGGCGGAACGCTATAAGCAGCTCGTCGAAAAGTCAGGCGCCGAATGGTGCGTGCTCTTCGGATGGGGAGTTCCCGTCTGCGGTCTTGATCCAAAACGGACGTTCGGAATCCATCTCGCGCCGCTCTATGGATTTGGCGGTGAATCATATCACCGTGGCGAGATACTCCAAGCGCTCGTGTTCGAGGCATACAAGCGGCGTGAGATTACGCGCACGGCAATCTCGATGTATTTCCCCCTGGACGGCAAACTGCATGACGGCTTCCTCTTCTTCAATGCGCCGGTGCCGATCTTTCCGAATGATGGGAGTAACATCCGGCTCCTCCATAACCGTGTAAAGACGGCTGGGGAAATGTACTATCCCCGCATCGTGACCGCCCTCCTTCAAGGTAAGATCCATTGGGACGGAGCCGACCCCGACTCCGTCTTTATCCCGAAATGGGTCCGGAAGATTGTCGTGAAATCAATTGCGCCTGAGCCGAATGGGACTTCTGGCTAGTCGTGACCCGCCCGCCGCGCAACTCGTTGCGCGGCGGGCATTCTCTTTTTTATGCTGTGGAAAACAGACAGTTTCATCTGTGCTTTAATGCAGGGAACGGTAAGCAATATCCTGTATGAATCTTTCATTCTTCAAGCTCCGGCGGAAAGCCGATGCCACGACTGCAGAACGGATGGACGTCCTCGAGGAAGTCATCGAGAAGGAGCTCGGCCGCGTGGACAAGCTCGCCCGCGAGCGCACCCTCCTCGCGAATGAGCGCACCATGCTCGCCTACCAGCGGACCTCGATTTCGCTCTTCCTCCTCGCGGTCGCCCTCATCCAGTTCGCGAGCGAGCCGATGATCCGCCGCCTCGGATTCCTCTTTTTCTTCATCGGCATCGCGGTCGTCACCTACTCGGTCATCCATTTCCAGAGCAAGCAGCGACGCATCAAGTCGTACTAGGTTATGCACAGGGAGTCCGTTTTTGAGCAAGGTTTTGCTTCAAAGATCGAACATGAACGGAATATGAAGCTATACGTCCGAGATGCGCTTGTGCTCTCGGAGCTTTGCTGTTATCACTGTGACAGCCCGTACTTTTTTAATAAACGGATAACACATCGAACAACGAGATGAATAGCAAGAAAATGTGGGTGTGGGTGTTGCTCGCAGTCGCTGCAGTCCTCGTACTCCTGTTTGCCTGGAATACGTACCGCGTGAACAAGGCAGCGGATGAGCCTGTGGAAAGTGCAGAGGCAACGACGACTGATACGAAGGCAACGACCGGCGGCTCAAAGTCGCAGACCGTCGCTTCGATCATCGCAGGCATTCCTGAGGGTACGCGCTTCGCCGGACTCTTCAATAGCACCGGCGTTGGCTCGACGATCACCGGCAAGGGTCCGTACACGGTCTTCGTGTCGACCGACGGCGCGTTCGCCCGCGCGACGCCCGGCTCGCTCGATGGCATGACGGCCGCTGAGAAGAAGCGCCTTATCCAGAACCACATCATCGCAGGGAAGAAGATCGATGCGACCGCCCTCAATACGGGGGAGATGCAGTCGCTTTCCGGAGACACGTTGAACTTCAACAAGATCAATGATGACGCAGGCCACAATGTCGGCAGCGGGCTCATCATCCGGACCTACCAGGCATCAAACGGGGTCGTCTACCTCATTAATGCCGTGTTGTTCCCTCCGGAACCGATTCGGTAGTCGCTGAGTTCGAGACGTGTGCAATCCCGCCGCCCCTTGAGGGGCGGCGGGATTTGCGTATGACCAGAAGAGTGCGCCTGAATCAAAATTCCAGTGAACAAAATATGAAGACAGCCTGCGCATTTTCACTTGTTGCATGAGGCGTCGATATGTTATTACTGTGCAGTCACTCATTGTTTTAGGAATAACTTCTGATACGAGAAGCTATGAATAGCAAACAAATCTGGACTTGGGTACTGGCCGTTGGAGCTGCGCTCATCCTCTTCTTGATTCTCACTTTCATGCTCGGCAACAAGGATGGCCAGCCTGCGCTTCCGGATACCTCTACCGGTGCGGACAATAGTATTCCTGATACCGCGACGACGACCAGCACCACCGCATCGGTGCCGGTCGAAAATGTACCGCCTCAGGTGCAGCTCACGAAGCATACGGTTACGTCTGTGGCGAGCAGTCTCGAGATCGGTACACGTTTCGCCTCGCTCTTCGAGAGTACCGGCGTCGGGGCATCGTTGAAGTCCGGGACGACCTACACCATCTTCGTGCCGACGGACGGCGCATTCGCACGTGTCACGCCCGGCGTGCTCGCGAAGATGACGGCTGCTGAGAAGAAGCGTCTCGTGCAGAACCACATCATCGTCGGCAAGAAGATTGATGTCTCCGCGCTCTATACGGGCCATATGACCACGATGTCGGGGGATACGGTCGACTTCGTCGCGCTCCGTCCACAGGAAGCTTCTGCGCGCGTCGGAAGCGGACTCGTGCTCCAGTCGTACAAGGCCTCGAATGGCATGGTGTACCTCATCAACGCCGTCCTCTTCCCGCCGGAGAAGAAGCTGTAGGTTCAAAGAAACACATAATAAGACCACACCCGCGCCGTTTCGACGCGGGTGTGGTCTTATATGTCCCGCCATTTGCGTTTTTCTGGCGTTCCAGTACCGTACGGGCATGAATACAGAAACACCCGAGGCTCCTGAGTCCAAGAGCAGCCGCCAGGCGGCGGAACGCCGCCAGCACATCCTTGCCGTCATCGGCATGATCGCGACCGTGGTTGGGGGTTACCTCCTCCTGCCGCTCGGGATCCAGGACCAGCTCCTCCGGCTCATAGACGCGATCGACTGGCCGCTCACCGTCCTCGTCCTCGCGTTCTTCTTTCAGCGGGTCCTGACCTACCTCTTCTTCTCGCTCGACTCGTACAATTTCTTCGGCGCGAGCGGGACGCTGCGCCCGGTGGAGGACGTGATCGAGGAGCAGGTGGCGCTCCGTATCCGCCAGGCGAAGGAGCGGGAAGAGAAGGAGCGCCTCTTTGCCGAGTATCAGGAGATCCCTCCCGAGATCGTCGAATACATGAACCTCCAGGAAGAGACCATCAATGAACTCCGGGCAGAGCTCTCAGAATCGGCCCGGGAGCGGTATCTGAAGCATCTGTCGGAAGAGGACCGGAAAAGGGATTAGGAGGTCAGCAAAGAGTTGAAAAATTCCCAAACCCCTCTACTATGGGGACTGTTGGTTTGAAATACGGGCACGTGGCGGAACTGGTATACGCGTACGCTTCAGAAGCGTATGGAGCAATCCTTGGAGGTTCAAGTCCTCTCGTGCCCACCATTGAGCGAAGCGAAATTTGAGACACAAGAGGACTTGAAAGCCTTTCGGAAACCTCCGGGGGAGGTTCCAAAAAGGCGGGGTCGCGAGCCCTGGCCGCTTGCGGCGCAGGGACTTGTGACCAAGTCCGCCCCGAACAAACCGAAAAGGTATACTGGTCCTGTAGGACCAAATCCCTCTCAATATTAAATTATGATCGGCGTCTTTGATTCAGGAATGGGAGGGCTCACGGTCCTCTGCGCGCTTCGCGCGCGGGCACCGGATGCGGACGTCGTCTATTTCGGCGATACCAAGAACGCTCCGTACGGCAACAAATCACGTGAGGAATTGTCGGCACTGACTGCGCGCGGATTCCACACGCTCCAGTCTGCGGGTGCTACGAATTTCGTGAGCGCCTGCAATAGCGTCTCGGCTTCGGTGACCGAGCGTCTCTTGAAGCCGCTCGGTATCCTTCCCGAGGATGTGATCGAGATGTCGCATCCGACGGTCGCCCATTTCCAAAAGCATGCCGTCGCGAACATCCTCCTTGTGGCGACGAATGCGACGATACAATCCGGCATGTACCAGCAAGGTTTCGATTCGATCGGGATCGAAATCAGCACGCTCGCGATCCCGGAGCTCGCGGGTGCGGTTGAGGTAGGGAAGCCGGACGCTGAGATCGAGGAGATCATCCGCGCCGCCTTCGGCGGCGCGGATGTGCCTCCCTTCGACACGCTCATCCTCGGCTGCACGCATTTCCCGCTGGTCACCGGCGTTTTCAATGCGGTACTTTCTGAGAAAAAGAGGGAGGTCGAGGTGTTTGATCCGGCGGAGCCGGTCGCCGCTGAAGCGCTGAAGCGCTTCAGCGGCGAGGGCTCAGGAATCCTCCGCTTTCTCATCTCAAAGGACTCTGAATCCTTCCGAAATCGCGTAGGGTCGCTTTTTCCAGAAAACACGTATACGATTGAGGTCATCGTATGACCGCGCATACCACCAGCTGGCATTCATATTTCAAGGGCAAGAAAATCACCGTCATGGGACTGGGACTCCTTGGCCGTGGGGTGGGGGATATCCGCTTCCTTGCCGAGATGGGCGCCAAGGTGCTCGTCACGGACCTGAAGTCGAAGGAGGCGCTCGCATCCTCCATCAAGGAGCTCAAGGAATTCAAGAATGTGAAATACGTGCTCGGGCAACATCGTCTCGAGGACTTCCAGCACTGCGACTTGGTCCTGAAGGCCGCGGGCGTCCCCTTGAATTCCCCCTACATCCGCGAAGCGGAAACGCACGGCATTCCCGTCGTCATGTCGACGGCGCTCTTCGCGAAGCTCTCTGGCGTCGCGACGGTGGGCGTCACCGGCACGCGCGGCAAATCGACGACGACCCATCTCATCTACGAGATCCTCAAGCATGCAGGCATGGATGCGCTTCTTGGCGGCAATGTGAAAGGCGTCTCGACGCTGGCGCAGCTCCACGATGTAGGGAAAGACACCATCGCGGTCCTCGAGCTCGATTCATGGCAGCTCCAGGGGTTCGGGACGGAAGGCCTGAGCCCGAATGTCTCGGTATTCACGACCTTTTATCCTGATCACCTCAACTACTACGACGGCGACCTTGACCAGTATCTCGACGACAAGGCACAGATATTTTTGCACCAGACACCTGAAGATACGCTCATTGTCGGGGAGCAGTGCGAGAGCATCATCCAGAAAAAATACGGCAAGAAGATCCAGTCACGGGTCGTCGTCGCGAAGGCAAGCGCGCTTCCGAAATCATGGAAGATCAATATCCCGGGCAAGCATAACCGCGCGAATATTGCATGCGCGGTCGCCGCGGCGCGAGCGCTCGGCGTCGATGATTCCGTCATCCAGGAAGCCGTCGAGGCGTACAAAGGAGTCTCCGGCCGCCTCGAGCTCGTGAAGGAGTCGAACGGCGTGAAGATCTACAACGATACGACCGCGACGACCCCCGAGGCGACCCTGGTCGCCATCAAGGCGCTCAGCGAGGAAGGGAAGAAGAACATCGTTCTCATCATGGGCGGCGCGGACAAGGGTCTCAACATGTCCGAGCTTCTCCAGGAAGTGCAGGAGCGATGCAAGAAAGTGATCCTGCTCGCGGGAACGGGAACCGACAACCTGAAGATGGCATTCCCGGCTTCGACCATATACGAGGCGCTCGAGCCTGCAGTCCTCGATGCGTTCGCGTCTGCAACTTCTGGCGACGCCATCCTCTTCTCTCCCGGATTCGCCTCCTTCGGCATGTTCAAGAATGAATTCGACCGTGGCGATCAGTTCATCGCAATCGTCTCGAGTTTGAAATAAAAAAGAAGCCCCGTGTTCGGGACTTCTGAGTGGCCGTCATTATATCGACGGCATTAATCGGCGTGGGGACCATCGTCCTGCGTTGCGCGAATTTCGGCGAGCGTGAGGCCAGTGGCCACGTTGCCAGGATAGGTTGGTACTGATGGAACCTGCGGCTGTGCGCCATTACCATTCCATCTTTTGATGTGGGGCATGTGCGGACAGTAGCAGGATGCCGTCGAGTAGCCGTCGCAGGTGCACGTGTCGTGCGTGATGGGGCAGTTGGCCATGTGACTATTCCTTTCATGAAGAGTCTCTGGTTGAGAACAATACGCCGGTCTGTTCAGATGTCAACCCGGATGGTACCCTTGTTTTTACCTATGGCATCAAAAATCCACTTCATTGGCATTGGCGGCATCGGCATGAGCGCCCTCGCACAGCTGTATGCCCATGAAGGCAGGACGGTGACCGGCTCCGACCGCGACCCGAGTCCGAAGATCCACGATGTCCTCGCTGAGAAGGGAATCACAGTCATGGTGGGCCAGCAGGCCTCCAATGTTCCTGAAGATGCCGATCTCGTGGTCTACAGCGATGCAGTCGTCGAAGGCTCGGAAGGATATGCCGAGCGGCTCCGTGCGCGCGAGCTTGGTATTCGCGAGCAATCGTATTTCGAAGCGCTCGGCGGTGTCTCGAAGGGGAAGCGTACCGTCGCGATCTCGGGCACGCACGGGAAGACCACGACCACCGGCATGATCGCCAAGATGCTCATCAATGCGGGCGCGAAGCCGACCGTGATCGTGGGCTCCATCATGAAGGACTTCGGCTCCAACTTCGTCGCAGGGGAGAGCGACATCTTCGTCGTCGAGGCATGCGAGTATCGCGGCCACCTGCTTCACTTCGCACCCGAGGTCATGGTCATCACGAATCTCGAATGGGACCACACGGACTTCTTTCCAGATTTGAAATCGATTCAAACTGTTTTTCACGAAGCCGCCGAAAATGTCGTCGCGGGCGGAGTCATTGTCGCCGACCCGAAAAGCGAAACGGTCGCGCCGGTGCTCGAAGGGCTTTCTGCGCGCATCCTCGACTACACGCTCGAGACCGTTCCCGAGCTTCCTTTGATCGGTGCGTTCAATCGCGAGAATGCCGCCGCCGCGCTCGTGGGCGCGAAGGCGATCTTTCCCGCGCTCAGTGTCGAATCGGCGAATGCGTCCCTTGCAGCATTCCAGGGTTCATGGCGCCGATTCGAATCGAAGGGCACCAGCAAGAACGGCGCGCTCATCTTCGACGATTACGCGCATCATCCGACCGCGGTCAGGAAGACCATCGAAGGCGCACGCGACAAATTTCCAGACAAGAAGATCATCGTCGCCTTCCATCCGCATCTCTACTCGCGCACCCGCGATCTCATGGAGGATTTCGCCGCAGCATTCGACCATGCCGACCAGGTGATCCTGGCGCCGATCTACGCAGCACGTGAGGAACCGATCGAAGGCGTTACCAGTGATGCGCTCGCGGAAAAAATCAAAGCGCGTGGAGTGGATGCTGCTGCGCTCCATTCGTTTGATGAAATCGAAGCCAAGCTCGCCAAGGCCGGACCCGACGACCTCATCATCACCATGGGCGCCGGCGATATCTACAAGGTGGGGGAGTCGCTGACGAAGTAGTTTCAAAAATAAAAAAGTACGGGCGGGAGCAATGCTCCCGCCCGTTTTGCTAATCCTCGATTTTCCGTAGGTCCCGGACGATCTGCGCGTACAGCCGCATATGCCCGCGCTGTTTGGCCATGCGATTCACGAACACGTTCCTGATATCGGCCGCAGCCTTTGCCACACCTGTACGGTACTGCATCTCGCTGAAGGGGTCGACGGCGAAGAACTCGGAGAACTTTTCCTGGTGCGGCTTCGCGCCCAGATTCACGATCCAGGCAACCTTGATGAGCTCGCCAATACCTTCATCGTCGAGGCGAAAACTGATCTGGATGACCTCGATTGCATCGCTGACTTGCGCGAATCGCGCATGCAAGTCTTCGGTCATCCAACAGGCGCGCTTCAGGGCGGCCTGCGAAGCAATTGCCGAGCATCCGTCACCCACTTTGAAATTCGTATTCAAACCGAATCGCATCTGCATCACTCCTCGGCCCCAGGGCCCGCGGAATGCCACCAGTGGCCATTCCAAGAGGGAGTATACCTATCAGGCGGAGGGGCGCAACCCTAGAAAGCGTCGCACTGCTGGTCGTAGACGTTCATCGGCACGATCGGCGCGGTGGTGTAGTTCTCGAGCGTCGTCTCGAGCATGAAGGTCATGTTGATGGAGACGAGGTGCTTGCCGCCTGCGTGCGTGTCATTCCAGCGCTTGCAGAGATACTCAGTAAAGTAGTGGCGGTACGGATAGTAGTCACGGCCCCAGATGTTCATGAGGTATTTCCGCCAGCGCTCATTCGGATAGAGCGCGGAGACATTGGCAGGCTTGTCGATCGTCGGGAGCGGCTTCGAGGGGTCGAAGATGTTGATGACCTGGCCGTCGGCGAGCGTCCCTGAGATCGCGTACCAGCCGTCTTCACGAAGCGGGGACGGAGCGAACATGTTCCAGCGCTGGTCGATGCCGAGCTTCTGGATGATCGGCGTGTATTCAGGTGGCAGCTGGGGATGGAAGCGCGCGGTCGGGAGGTTGGAATAGTTCCAGGTCGCGATCGCGGCGATGTAGGTGATGCCCGCGACGGTGCTCACGCTCATGAGCGTGCGGCGGACCGAGAGCGGAAGATTGAAACGCGACGGCGCGGAGGGAATGCAGACGCGGCTCCGGTGATTGGCGACGAAGCGGTAGACGCGGTTGCCGACACCGTGCGCGAATGGAAGATTGAAGAAGGGAACAAAAATAAAGAAGAGCGGCGAGGCGCGCATGATGGCGAGCCCGGCGTCATATGCGTAGGTCTGGTTGCCGTGGCGGTCGACGATGACCCATGAATCACGCTTCTCCATTTCCGCATAGATCTCAGGCCGTTCCTGCGCGGTCCGGATCTCGGTATTCGGAAGGAGCGCGAAGATGCGGAGCAGGTATACCGACTTCTTGCAGAAACCGCAGTCGCCGTCGTAGTACAGCGTGAGCCCGCCGAACTTCTTCGCGAGGAGCGCGGTCACGAAATCCCAGAGCTTGGTGGGGATGAACGCGGAGAGCGCGGTGATGGAGATCCATGAGAACGGACCGAGGTTCATATGGATGCCGAAGGAGAAGTGCATGAACATGAGCGCGAGCATCGCGAGCGTGCGGAGGGGGAAGGTGAAGAACGGCGCGAAGAGCAGGTAGATCGCCGACTTCTGGAGATAGAGGACGCTGAAGGTGAGGAACGACATGAACGCCGGGAACTGCCGCGTGAATTCCCCGATCGGCGTCGTGAACTGGTCGAGCGAAAGCGCGAAGTAGACGCCGGTGCCGTTCGTGGTCCACTCGGCACCGGTCTTCTCGAATCCGGCGAAGAAATAGATGAACGAGACTTGGATGAGGAATGCCGCGGTCCATGCGGAGAGGATGCGGCGCGGCGCCTCAGTGAACTGGAGCGCGCGATCGACAGAGAACGCCGCGCCCCACGGCAGGAACATGCCGATGAAAAGGATGAGCCGGATGAGGATGTCGCCGCCCTGGAGGACGAGCGGATTGAGGACTTCCATCGCGAACACGCACACGAAGACGATGACCGAGAAGAAACGGGTCCGCCAGCCGATCAAGAGGCAGGATGCGGAGAAGAGCCCGACCAGGAGGATGCAGAGCGGGAAGGCTGGGAAGGCAGTGGTCCACTGATAGAGGATCGGCCACGGCGTCTGCCACATCCCGTTCGTGATGATCTCGGGCGGAAAGACGCTGCCGACGCCCTGGAATGCGGTCAGATTAAGAAGGCGCTCGTAGAAGAAGTCGTAGAGCACGATGAGGGATACGCCGACGCGCATGAGCGCGAGGGAGCGGGTGTCGATGCCGAAGAGCTCGTTGATCTTCGCGCGGACGCGCGGCTTCCAGTCGGCTTCAGTTGCGGGATTCATTGAGGGCTATTTTAGCATCCTTCACTTATGCAAACCCAGCCGAGTTGCTCACGGTTCCTATTCACAGGAAGCGAAACGAATGGTATGGTTCGCGCATGAGATTGTCCGTCGTCGCGACCCCGATCGGGAACATGGAAGACATCACGCTCCGGGCCATCCGGACGCTTATGGAAGCCGACCTCATCCTCTGCGAGGACACACGCGTGACCCGGAAGCTTCTCCAGCGCCACAATATCGAGACCGACACGATGAGCTATCACGAGCACTCCAAGCTCTCGAAGATCGAGAAGATTATCGAGCTCCTCGAAGAAGGGAAGCATCTCGCGCTGGTGTCGGACGCCGGGACGCCGGCCATTTCCGACCCCGGTTCCTTCCTCATCGCCAAAGTGCGTGAGCACTTTGGCGATGCCCTCCCGATCGTCTCCATCCCCGGTCCCTCCGCGCTCGGCGCACTCCTCTCGATCGCGGGCGTCCCTGCCGACTCCTTCCTTTTCCTCGGATTCCTGCCGCACAAGAAAGGACGGGAAACGCTGTTCAAGGAAATCGCGGACACCGAACGCGCGATCCTTTTCTACGAATCGCCGCACCGCATCCTGAAGACGCTCGAATCGCTGAAGAAGCATATCGGCATGCGACGCGTCCATCTCGGCCGCGAGCTCACCAAGATGTTCGAGGAAGTCATTTCCGGGACGCCCGAAGAGCTCCTCCTCCATTTCATCGAGAAGCCCGACACCCTCCGCGGCGAGTTTGTGGTTTTGATAAGGCCCCTTAAGTAGTATTCATTGTGAATATGAGCAATATAGATTCGATTCGCGTAAAAATTCTTGAGCTATGTTCTGAAGGGGAATACGGTTCGTGGGAATTTTGGTCGAGTGATGTAAAGAAGACCAAAGATGAAGCGGAGGCGATTTTTCAAGCCCTCATAAGTCTTGTAAATGAAAAGAAAATTGAGCCAATGGAACACAAATTTCAAGGTCCTTATGATGTCGTTGAATTGGATACCCTTCGCTTGAAGGAAGAACTTGCACGTTCTATGGAGCCAGACGTAGATCCAGATAGCTTTTATTGGTTCACTGCAACTGAAGCAGGTAAGGAAGAAGATTTAAAGAATCGTAGTGTTATAGCTTAGACTTCATCCCCCTGAGGTGGAGTGGTCAGACGTGCAGCCGCTTTTCGAACAGGGTATACTCTACCCATACCAGAGAGCCTGATTCCTCATATAGATATGCGTAAAGAAAACACCCTCATCATCCTTGGCGTCCTCATCCTCTTGGTGCCGTTCCTCGGCATTCCCGGCACCTGGAAGACGCCGCTCTTCATGGTCTTAGGTGCCATGGTTGCGATCTGCGGCCTCTTGGTCCGGAGCGACTTCAAGAGCCTTGCCGCCGCGAAGGGCAAGCAGACGAACGCATTTGTAGAAAACGGTACTGGCACGGCTGCATGAAGAAGACTGAGACCAAAGTTCCGGCCATACGCCGCCAGATATACCCGCTCATCATAGGCGGGGCGCTTGTCTTCGCGTTTGTGCTCGCGTATGCAGCCCTGCCGCATTTCACCGCGATCTCGTATGACGCGCATCCGAAAAGCACAGCCTCGGCCGCGGATGCCGCTTCTTCGACAGCGGAAGGCGTCGCGTCAGCAGAAACACCTGCAGCTCCGGTCTCCTCTGCCGGCCACGTCGCGACGCCTGCGGCCGTGAAAGCGATCTACATGAGCCAGTGCGTCGTCGGCACCCCGAATTTCCGGAACGACCTCGTGAAGCTGGTGGATACCACCGAGCTCAATTCAATCATCATCGACATCAAGGACTTCAGCGGCAAGATCTCATTCACCACTGACAATCCCGCGCTCAAGGGCAGCGTCTCCGAAGCCTGTGGTGCGACCGACATGCCCGCCTTCATCAAGACGCTCCATGAGAAGGGGATCTACGTCATCGGCCGCATCACTGTTTTCCAGGACCCGTACTACGCGAAGGAGCATCCGGATCTTGCCGTGCATCGCGTCAGCAACCACGACGCCGTATGGAAGGATCACAAGGGCCTCGCGTTCATCGACGTCTCCGCGAAGCCGTACTGGGATTTTGTCGTCGCGCTCTCGAAAGAATCCTACGCGATCGGATTCGACGAGCTCAACTACGACTACGTGCGCTTTCCTTCAGACGGCAACATGACGGACGCGTATTTTTCCTGGAGCCAGGGGATGACGAAGCCGGTCGCGCTCGAGCATTTCTTCGAGCACCTCCACAACGAAGTGAAGCCGACCGGCGTCGTCATGTCCGCAGACCTCTTCGGCATGGTCACGACCAACACCGACGACCTCAATATCGGCCAGGTCCTCGAGCGCGCGCTCCCGTATTTCGATTACATCGACCCGATGGTGTATCCGTCGCACTATCCGAAGTCATTCAACGGCTGGGCGAACCCGAACGGGCATCCGTATGACCTCATCAAGTTCGTGATGTCGAGCGCCGTCGAGCGGACCATCTCGACGACCAGCAAGGTGGAGACGCTCCACTCGGAGCCGATCTATGAGACCGTGACCGTCCCTGCGACCAAGAACTCGGCGACGACCACGAAGCAGGTCCTCAAGGGCTACACCAAGGAAGCGTACCCCGCGACCAAGATGCGCCCGTGGCTCCAGGATTTCTCGCTTGGTACGCCTGCATACGGGGCTTCGGAGGTCCGTGACCAGATCAAGGCCACCTATGACGCCGGGCTTACTTCCTGGCTCCTCTGGAGCGCCTCCAACCGCTACACGGCGGGAGCTCTTGAGGCGGAGTAGAAAGCGTGTCATATTATTGAGAGTATTGGAATCTCACCGGAGTGCACATACGTGCTCACGCGCCGCAAGAAAGGGCGTTACCTGTCTTCCACTCCAACCACGTGGCCGCCGCGTTACCACGGCGATCGCTGCTACCACCCCATCGAATGGGGCAAGGATGTTGAAAGAGCGCAAACGTTTCAGCTCGTGCTCTTTCTTATATTCTGCGCCCTCGGTGTCTGGTCATATTTCGAGCAGACACCCGCCGAGACCCTCCATGGCGACGAGATGCCACAGGTTGAGCAATCACCGGTGCAGTCTCCTGAACTATACCCTCCAACCTACAGCCACCCGCCTTCGTAAGAAGGCGGGTTTGTATTTTCACTTTCATAATTTTTTGCACTATGTTTGCTATACTTCTCACATATGAATCCCGATGAGCGGGTAACCTACTTCGCGGAGACGGATGCGCGCGGCAAGCGCGTGCGTTTCGGCATCAAGTCCAAGGATCGTTCGCGCCACACCTACGTGATCGGGAAGACGGGCATGGGCAAATCGACCCTCCTCGAGAACATGGCGATCCAGGATATCCAGAATGGGGAAGGGCTCACCTTCATCGATCCGCACGGCTCAACCGCAGAAAAGCTTCTCGATTATGTTCCCGAGGAGCGCATCAAGGACGTGCTCTACTTCGCGCCGTTCGATCTCGACTATCCGGTCTCATTCAACGTGCTCGAGCAGGTCGAGGCCGACAAGCGGCACCTCGTCGTCTCGGGCCTCATGGCGACTTTCGAGAAGATCTGGGTCGATGCATGGAGCGCCCGCATGGCGTACATCCTCCAGAACACTTTGCTCGCGCTCCTCCAGTATCCGGACGCGACACTGCTCGGCGTCAACCGCATGTACAGCGACAAGGACTACCGGAAGCGTGTCGTCGAGCATCTCACCGATCCGACTTCGCGCTCCTTCTGGGTAGATGAGTACGCGAAGTACACCGACAAGTATGCGGCTGAGGCGACGCCGGCGATCCAGAACAAGATCGGCCAGTTCGCGTCGAATCCTTTGATCCGCAACATCATCGGCCAGCCACGCTCCTCCTTCAACATCCGCGACCTGATGGACAAGAAGAAGATCTTCATCGTGAACCTCTCGAAAGGCCGCGTCGGGGAGGGCAATGCGAACCTGCTCGGATCGATGCTGATCACCAAGATCTACCTTGCCGCCATGTCCCGCGCCGATTCGATGGGCGCGGTCCTCAAAGCGCTCCCGCATTCCTACCTTTATGTGGACGAGTTCCAGTCATTCGCGAACAAGTCGTTCGCTGACATCCTCTCCGAGGCCCGCAAGTACAAGCTCAATCTCACTATCGCGCACCAGTACATCGAGCAGATGGAGGAGGAAGTGCGCGCGGCCGTCTTCGGCAACGTCGGCACCATGATCGCATTCCGCGTCGGCTCGTATGATGCCGAGACCTTGGAAAAGGAATTCGCGCCGATCTTCACCATGGAGGACATCGTCAACCTCGGATTCGCGCAGGTGTACATGAAGCTCATGATCGACGGCGTTTCCTCGCAGCCGTTTTCAGCAACCACGCTCGGGCCGATCCCGGAACCGTCGATCTCGAACCGTGACCGCATCATCGCCTCATCGCGGGCGCTCTATGCGGAACGGAGAGAGGACACCGAAGCAGCGATCACGAAGTGGCACGAGCCGATCATCACTATCGGCGCGGCACCCGCGCGTCCCCCGGCTCGTGCTGATGAACCACGTCCGACTGAGCGTCCGCCGATGCGATCGGGAACCAGTACTGGAAGCAGCGCTGCGCCGCGTACTTCGACTTCGACCGCATACCCGCCGCGCGAGCAGGCACCTCGTGAAGCGGCTCCGCGAACGGAGGCCTCACCAGTCCGTCGTGAGAATCCGCCTGAACGCCGTGAGCCGCCCGCGGCTCCTTCGGCCGTTCACACGACGCAGTCCTTGCGGGACGTGCTCTCAAAGCTTTCCAATGCCGAAAAGGCGAAGCAGGCTCCGCCTGAAAAAAGCGCTGCGCCCGCTCCCAAGGAAGAGGTGAAGACCGAAGTGCGCGTCGAGCGGAAGACGGAAGTCACGACATCAATAAAGCGGGAGCATACGACGACGAATCGGCCGGATCAGAAAAGCCCGACCTCGAGCGATCGCGATTCCCTGAAGGACGCGCTCCGCGCATTCACTGAAAAGAAACAAAACCCGATTGAAACACCGAAGATCGAACGAGAAGCAGTGAAGGAGCCTGAATCGCAGCGTCGCGAGCATCGAGAGACCGAAAAGGTGCCGCGTGAGATTCCGGAAGCAGAACTCCGCGCGATGCTTGCGGTCGAAGAACCTCCGCGATAATCATCATCCATCCGTATGCCGATCGTGCTCGCAGCTGTGCTCCTTCTCCTCCTTCCAAACGCGCTCCATGCCGGAGCACTCGTGAATGAGGTTGCGTGGATGGGGACGGTGACCTCGGCGAATGACGAATGGATCGAGCTTCGCAATGCCGACGACGCGGCGGTCTCGCTCGAAGGCTGGTCGTTGGTGTCGAAAGATGGCTCGCTTTCAATTCCGCTTTCGGGTTCCATTCCCGCGGGCGGTTATTTCCTCTTGGAGCGATCGGATGATTCGACAGTGCCGAGCGTAACTGCGGATCTGATCTATACCGGCTCGATCTCGAATAGCGGGGAAATATTGCTTTTGAAGAATTCCGGAGGCACCACCGTCGATACCGTTGATGGCTCGGACAACTGGAAGATCGGCGGCAACAACGAGACCAAGGAAACGCTGCAGCGGAGCGGAAGCGGGTTCGTGACGGCAGCAGGGACCCCGCGCTCGCAGAATGCGAGCGCGGGAAGCCCGCCGCCGGTCGCTGAAACAAAAACGACGTCCTCAAAAAGCTCGTCGAGCTCCTCAAATTCGGGAAGCACTGCGAGTGCGTCAAACGCGGCTCCGGCGGAAACAGGCCCGTCGATGACGGTGTCTGCGGGTGAGGACCGGAATGCCGTCGTCGGCGCGGACACGCTCTTCGAAGCGGTCGCCTATGGAAAGGAGGGAAAGCCGATCCCGAGTGCGACCTACAGCTGGAGCTTCGGCGACGGCACGACCGGGGAGGGTGCGCGCATCTTCCATCGCTATCGCACTCCCGGCGATTTCGTCGTCATGGTGAGTGCTGGCAACATCGACGCGAAAGTCTCGGTGACCGACCGCATTGTCGCCCATGCACGGAAGGCAGAGGTCGCACTCTCGATCCTCCCGGACGCCATACTGCTTCTCCGGAACGAGGGCGACCAGGAACTCGACGTCTCCGGCTGGATCCTCACCGGAGCAGGCAAGCAATTCACGCTTCCGCAGAATACCCACATCCTTGCGGAAGGCGAGGTTCGGTTCGCCCCCGAAATACTCGGTTTCTCGGGGGCGGCGGACAGCGCGCTCTGGTACCCTTCGGGCGTTCTCGCCGTCCAGGCAGTATTGGAGACCGAAAGCACTCCACGTGACGTTCCGGTTGCGGCTCCGGTTATCGAAAAGAGCACGGAGGAGCCAGCGGTGCCACTGGCTGAAACGGCACCAAAGAGCGCTGCCAAGAGGAAGGCGGTCCAGAAAGAGGTACCTCTGGGAGCGACCGCGCTTGCGGCGGAAGCCGCAAGCGCGGTCGCTCCGGACGCTCCTTCCGAATCCGGCTCGCTCCCCTGGTGGCTCCTTGGTCTTGCCGCCATTCTCGGCACTGGTGCCGCGGCCGTCCTCTTTGCCCGGCAGGCAGAGCGCGTCGTCGAGAAGGAGCTCCGCGCCGAAGATTTCACGATCGTCGAATAATCTATTCATTCAGCCTATGCCGTTTGACGGAACACGCTGAATGCGGTTCTGTAGTGCTATCCCTATGCCAGAAAAGAAACTCATACTCGTAACCGGCGGCGCGGGCTTCATCGGCTCGCATCTTATCCGCACGCTTCTTCAGGATCCGAGCAGTCAGGTGATCTCTCTCGACAATTACTTCGCGGGCTCAAAGGAGAACCATGTCGAGGGAGCCGAATATCGGGAAGGGCACACGAAAGACATCTCGGCCCTGGTGCCGGAGACGCCGCATCTCGTCTATCATCTCGGCGAATATTCGAGAACGGAACAGAGCGTGCTCGAGCCCACGGTCGTGTTCGATCTGAATGCTGTCGGCACATTCGCCGTCGCTGAATTCGCGCGCGCAAAAGGAGCAAAGCTGGTCTATGCGGGCTCTTCGACGAAATTCGCTGACGGCGGCCTCGGCCGCGACCAGAGCCCGTACGCGTTCACGAAGGCTACGAACACGGAGCTCATCCGCAATTATGGGGATTGGTACGGGCTCAACTACGCCATCACCTATTTTTATAATGTCTTCGGTCCGGGAGAGCGCGCGGATGGCGCGTATTTCACGGTGATCGCGCGCTTCCTCGAACAGGCGAAAAAGGGCGGACCCCTTACCGTGACGTCTCCCGGCACCCAGGAGCGCATCTTCACGCACGTAGACGACATCGTTTCAGGGCTTCTCCTCATCGGAGAGAAAGGTCAGGGTGATGAATTCGGGCTTGGGGCGACGGAATCATATTCCATACTCGACATCGCGAATATGTTCGATCTCCCGATCGAGATGCTCCCTGAGCGGAAGGGGAATCGCATGAGCGCATCGCTCGATGCCTCGAAGTCTCGACTTCTCGGCTGGGAGCCGAAAAAGAATATCGCGGGCTATATCAGGGAGTCGCTTGGAAAATAGGAGTATGCGAAAGCACATACTCATCCTTTCGCTCACGTATTACCCCAAATATGTCGGGGGCGCTGAGGTCGCAATCAAGGAGATCACCGATCGTATTTCTGATATCGAATTCCACATGGTGACACTCCGCATGGATTCGATGCTCCCTGCAATGGAACAAGTGGGGAACGTGTTCGTGCACCGGATAGGGTTCACCAAGCCGAATCCGGGCATGGCGGACTTGAAGAAGTTCCCGCTCCACCTCAATAAGTTCTTGTTCCAGTTCACCGCATTCCTGAAGGCCGCATCGCTCCATCGCAAATATAAATACGATGCGGTGTGGGGCATGATGGCGCACTCGACGGGTGTACCCGCTGGTCTCTTTAAGACATTCTTTCCGAGAGTGCCGTATATCCTTACGCTCCAAGAAGGGGATCCGATCCCGCATATCGAGAAGACCATGCGCCTGGTATGGCCACTTTTCGTTCGCGGATTTACGAAGGCGGATGTTATCCAGGTAATCTCTAACTTCCTCGGGTATTGGGCGAGGGACATGGGATATCAAGGTAAACCCAAGTTGATTCCCAACGCTGTCGATTTAAAAAAGTTTTCAAGACTCTGTTCCGACGAAGAGAGAGTGCGTGTCCGCGAAGCGCTCGGTAAAACTGATGACCGTAGAATTCTCATTACGAGCTCCCGAATGGTTACCAAGAATGCTGTTGATGTGGTAATCAGCGCGTTGCCGATGTTGGATTCAAATGTGCATTTCGCCATTTTAGGGATTGGGCCGGACGAGCCCGCACTCCGAATGCTTGCAGAAGAAAAAGGAGTCAGTGCTCGTGTGCATTTCGTCGGCTATGTCGATCACGATACCTTGCCCGTATTCCTGGCAGAGTCTGATATCTTCATTCGGCCGAGCCGGTCGGAGGGGATGGGTAATTCATTTATCGAAGCGATGGCAGCCGGCATCCCAGTAATTGCGACGCAGGAGGGCGGCATCGCTGATTTCCTTTTTGATGCAAAACGGAACCCCGAGAAGCCGGCCACTGGCTGGGCAGTCGATAAGGATTCACCGGATCAGGTTGCAGATGCAGTGAAGGACATTTTGGGACATCCAGAAGTGGTAGGACAGGTGACCGCCACTGCTAAAGCGATGGTATTCAAGGGTTATGAGTGGGATCAGATTGCACAAAGAATGCGAGAGGATGTATTCAACCCCGCGTTGACAGCAAAAGGCTAAGGGCTATACTTGCTGTAGCTTGTCAAGTTCCCGGAATGTTTCCGGGGCTTTCAGTCCTGAGGAGCTTGTCATGGGCAAGGTTATCCAGCTTTCTGAGGCTCGCGTAGACATGCAGCGCCGGGCAGCGAAGACCTCATACGTGCTGACGATGCCGGTCTTCAACCTCGACCCGTACGGTGTCGGCAATGCGGCACGTCAGGTTGCTCTGTTCTGGGGGAATTTCTTGGGCAGCTTTATGGGCCTTCGGGTGCTCCCTGTGGAGAAATAAACATGTTCGTCGCTGAATATTTTTCAGGTGAGTCACATCGTCCGAATGGCCCGCTTTCTGTTCGAACGACTGCTGCGCTCGCAAAGCGGCGCACGCTCACCCCGGCCGATATGTTGATCGTCGGGCCGCTCGTACTCTGGGTGACATGGATGCAGATACTGTGCGCCCCCTTCCCGGCACGGACCATTGACTGGACCGGGCAGAAAAAGCTGCCACCCAATCTTGACTGAGGACCGTATGCGTCCCGATATACCACCGGCCGGATTTGCGAGCACTCGCAAATCCGGCCTTCTGATTTCGCCCCTTGAAGCTTTCTTCGTATCCTGTGGTTATATACTAGTGTTATGAAAATCCTGCTCGCGACCCCGCTCTATCCGCCCGAAATCGGGGGGCCGGCGACCCATGCTGAGATCCTGGTCCGTGCATTCCCCAAAGAGGGGATTGAGGTCGTGCTCCTGCCGTTCTCGAGGGTGCGCTCGCTTCCGAAGATCGTCCGGCATGTTGCGTACCTCTTCCTCGCACTCAGGCATGCACGCGGAGTGGATGCCGTATATGCGCTCGACCCGGTCAGTGTCGGCGTGCCCGCCTTTCTGGCCGCGAAATTGCTCGGCAAGCGATTCATCCTCCGCGTTCCGGGCGATTATGCGTGGGAACAGGGACAGCAGCGCTTCGGCGTGACCAAGATGCTCGATGCGTTCGTCCTCGCGCACGATCTTCCCTTGAAGGTACGCATTCTCCAGAAAATACAATCATATGTCGCGCGGAGCGCTGAGACGGTGATCGTGCCGAGCACATATCTCGGTGGCATCGTGCGCGCGTGGGGCGTGCATGCCGAACACGTCGTGACGGTGTACAGCTCCGTTACCGTGCCCGGGCTTCCGCCGAAGGCGGAAGCCCGGGCACGCGTAGGCATACGCGCGCCCTATGTCCTCACGGCGGGCCGCCTCGTCCCCTGGAAAGGATTCGAAGCACTGATCCGGAGCGTCGAGAACTCTTCAACGAAACCGCAGCTTGGCATCGCAGGCGATGGGCCCGATCATGCGAAGCTCGAAGGGCTCATTGCAGAGCGACACATGCAGAGCGAAGCGCGGCTTCTCGGCAGTCTCACTCATAAGGATCTGATGCTCCACATCGCGGCGGCGGACGTGTTCGTACTCAATACCGGCTACGAAGGCCTCTCGCATCAGCTGATCGAGGTCATGCTTGCAGGCGTTCCCATCATCACGACGCCGGTCGGCGGGAATGCCGAGTTGATAACTGACCGGAAGAGCGGGCTCCTCGTGCCGTACAATGATGAGGAGAAGATCGCCTCCGCGATCGACACGATCCTCGGGAATCCGGAAGGGGCAGCCGCGCTTGCCGCTGCCGCGAAGGAGCACGCAGCCGCATTCACCGAAGAACGCATGATCGCAACACTCGTTCCCGTCTTCAAGACATCACATCCATGAAAGTCCTCATGATATCAACCGACCGGAAGCTCTTCGATGCGGCGAGCACCGTACGCGCGCGCATGATCAGGCTCGGCGCAATCGTCGATGAGCTCCATATCGTCGTCCTTGCGCTCGCGAAGGATAAGTACGTGGACGGTCCGATCGCGCCCAATGTCTTCGTCTATTCCACCAACTCGGTTAACCGCTATCTCTACCCGAGCGATGCGGTATGGAAGGGGAGGCGCGTTCCCGTGAAGCCGGATCTCATCACGGCGCAGGATCCATTCGAATGCGGCCTTGCCGGTTGGTTCCTGTCGAAGATCTTCGGGGCCCCGCTCGAGCTCCAGGTGCATACCGATTTCGCATCGTCGTATTTCAAAAAGGAAAGCGGACTCAATCGCATCCGCCGCTGGATCGCAACGATCGCGCTCCCTCGCGCCTCGCATATCCGCGTCGTCTCCGAGCGTATCCGGAAATCAATCCTCGCCCGGGGCATCACCGTGCCGATAACGGTGCTCCCCGTATTCGTCGACGTGCATGCATTCAGCGATACGCCGCCTACATTCTCGCTCCGCGCCCGGCATCCGGACTTCACGTTCATCATCCTCATGCTCTCGCGACTCACGCCCGAGAAGGATTATCCGACCGCGCTCGTGGCTGCAAAGCAGGTCATGCTCCAGTATCCGAAGACCGGACTCGTCATCGTCGGCGACGGGTTCAAGCGTGCCGATCTCGAGGCGGACGCGCGCGGACTCGGCATTGCCGAGAACGTCGTGTTCACGGGGTGGCAGAGTGATACGATTTCATACTACAAAGGCGCGAGCATGTTCCTCCTGACCTCAGAGTATGAGGGATACGGCCAGGTGCTGGTCGAAGCCGCGGCCGCGGGATGTCCGATCGTGTCGACCGATGTCGGCATCGTCGGCGATATCCTGAAGGATGGGGTTCATGCGCTTGTCGCTCAGGTCGGCGATTCGAAGAAGGTTGCTGAGCACATCCTTGCGTATGTGGGGGACAATAACCTGAGGCGGAAACTCGCCGTCCAAGCAAAGGAGGACATTCTGGAAAATGCACCAAAAAATGTCGACGAATATTTGCTTGCTACCAAAAACTCATGGCAGTCGATGCTCCCTCCGAGTACTCCTGGAGCTACATGATACCTACGGCGCATCCATTGACTTTTCGCTAGTTCATGTTACATTCATCACAGTATCGCTATAGTTAGGCGAGGCCGTTCTCATGAAGGGAACGGCTTAATGATGCGTTCCCAACCTGAGGAGTTATCAGAGGAATGACTGTGAAAGTAGCACTGTTCTGTGGTGGAGGTGGCGGCGCGTCCGTCACCAAAGCACTCATGCACCTGAAGGATTCAGGACTCGACATAGACGTCGCGGCAATCGTGACGCCGTTTGACAGCGCAGGCAATTCGGGTGAGATGCGCCCCCAAACTGCAGGTATCTGCATCGGGGACGCTGGGCGTATCATCTCTGCAATGATGACGACCGATCTTGGGCACGTGCTTGAGAAACGTCGCAAGGATAATTCCACGCTTCGCAATCAGCTGCTCGCAGGATTTTTCGAGGATTATTCTGATCCTCGCGAAGCCATGCGCGAACTGCATGCGAGCTTGGGACCAATATTGCGTGGCCGGGTTATCCCAACCTCGTACACCAATGCACACGTTCACGTGCGGCTTCGAAGCGGCACTGTGCTGGTTGGTGAAGGTGCCATCTACAAGGCCGATCTCATCTCTGAGGGCGGTATTGAGGAGCTTTGGCTGTCTCCGACACCTGAACCCAATCCTGATGCAATTGATGCCATCAGCAGTGCTGATTATCTTGGCTTCTGTCCTGGGTCGGTTCCATGTTCGCTTGCGCCCACGGCTATTGTCCTCCGAGATGCACTACTTGCTTCGACTTCTCGGAAGTTGTGCATCGCAAATCTCATGGGTCGTCCGAAGCATTCAGAACCGAATGCAACTGCCACGGACCATGTGATGGATCTGGAGTCGTATCTCTGTCCGGGATTTTTCGATACCGTGATTTATAACACGGCTCGATTTCCGGATTACGTGCTTGAGCAGTACAAGCTTGAGCATAAGGGTCCTGCATATGGCACCGACGAGGCTGCAGAAGGCCGGCTCATGATTGGAGCGAAGTTGGTCAACGGGCACAGCTTCCCAAAGCCGGATCCGCGCGACAAGCTCGGTGAACTCCGAGGGGCTTCTCACGACCACGAACTGCTCGCCGCAGCACTTGCACTGGTGCTTCGATGAGCGCCGCAATCGTCACTCTGATCACTGATTGGGACGACACGGCGTGGGATCGCCAGCGCTACGGGATCGAATACGCATCTACCGTCGATGACTACTGCAAGGGGAGACGTGCCTTCCGGGACGGCGAACTCGCTAAGTTCGTTTACCCGGACACGCGTCGCCTCCTGGCGGCATGCATCGCATTCGAGATTCCGCGCATCCTCCTGACGTACGAGCAGAATCCTGTCTATCAGGAGGCAAAGATCAGGAGTGCCGGATTGTGGGGTGACTTCACTCACCACATCATCACTGATGGTCGAAAGGGTGAAGCGCTCCGCAACGCATATGGTTGGCGCGAATCGTATTACAAAGGCTACGTCTTTGTTGATGACCGCCAAGAACATCTTGACTCCGTCAGGGAGCACTGTTCCGGAATCACTTGCCTCCGCATGGACCGCACGTTAGCCCGGAGCAACGCTCCCGACGTTATCACGACGTTCGATTCGCTCTTACGACTTCTGGTGCCGTGATGAACGACACCCCAGCACCTTCGCTCATTCGGCGATCGCTTCGAGCCGGACCTTCCAGGATTTTCCTGGGGGCCCGGCTCTTTCTTTTGAAACATCTTCCCGGGAGTCCGGGTTTACAGGGTATGCTTTCCAGACGGCATATTCTGTGAGAACATGCCACTAACACGCACTATATGAAAATCGGCTTCATCGGGCAGGGATTCGTGGGAAAGAGTTACGCAGACGACTTCGAGAGCCGTGGCTTCGCGGTGGTCCGCTACGCGCTTGAGCCGGAATATGCGGGAAATCGAGATAAGATCGGCGAATGCGATATCGTCTCGATCTCGGTCCCCACGCCGACCACGCCCGCTGGACTCGATGTCTCAATCGTCGAGGCGGTGCTGCCGCTCGTCGGCGTCGGGAAGACTGCGGTGATTCGTTCCACCATCCTTCCGGGAACGACTGAAGCGCTTCAAAAGAAATTCCCGCGTATCATCATCCTCCACGCGCCTGAGTTCCTGCTCGAAGCGAGCGCGGCCCAGGATGCGGCGCGGCCCGCGATGAACATCATCGGGCTCGCGCTCGAGTCAGCAGTGCATCGCGAGAAGGCAGCGGAACTCCTCTCGGTCTTGCCGCAAGCGCGCAATAATTTCATCATGACGGCACGCGATGCCGAGCTGATGAAATTCATCCACAACACGCACGGCTACATGCGGATCGTATACACCAACCTCATGTATGACCTCGCAGAGAAGATCGGCTGCGACTGGGGAACTATCCGCGGTGTCATGGATGCTGATCCGATGCTTTCTCCTTACTACAACAAGCCGGTCCACAAGAGCGGCCGCGGCGCGGGCGGGAATTGCTTCATCAAGGACTTCGCCGCCTTCCATCAGTTTTATGCCGCCAACATGAGCGATCCCAAATACTTGGCGATCCTTGAGAATCTCGAGGCAAAGAATCTCGAGCTCCTCGCCGCGAGCGGGAAGAACCAGGATATCGTCGAGGTGGTCTACGGCAAGAAGTAGTACCATGCGGATACTCATCTGCACGCAAAAGGTGGACAAGGATGATGCCGTGCTCGGCTTCTTCCATCGCTATCTCCAGGAATTTTCAAAACACTTCGAGCAGGTGACGGTGATCGCGCTCGGTGTCGGCGCGTACGATTTGCCGAGCAATGTCCGCGTCATCTCGCTCGGGAAGGAGTCGGGAACGGGTGCGCTCGGCTACACGCTCACATTCCTGCCGCTAATTTTCACATTGCGGAATGAGTATGATGCGGTGTTCGTCCACATGAGCGTTGAATTCGCAATCCTCGGCGGCGCGTTCTGGCGCATGGCAGGGAAGCGGATGGTTCTTTGGTACACGCATCGGCAGGACAATTGGCGGGTACGCATGGGCGCTTTTTTTGCGAATCAGATTCTCACTGCCTCGATCAAGAGTTTCCCGTTCGCCTCAGTGAAGCTTCGCGTCATCGGGCATGGGATTGATACGGGGGCGTTCGCGTGTCCGCCGGATCAGGCGAAGCCTGATCCGGCGGACATCCTTCGCATCCTCACGGTCGGCCGCATCACGCGCATCAAGAACTGCGATACGCTCATTCGTGCTGTCGCAAAACTGCGTGACGACGGAGTCCCGGTCCGTGCAACCTTCCTCGGTGCACCCGGCACCGATGATGACCGTGTGTACGAGCAGGAGCTGAAAGCGCTGATCGCGTCTCTCGATATCGCCGGCGCGCTCTTATTTCCAGGGAGCATCCCGAACCGCGAGATCGCGAAGTGGTACTGCAAGGCGGATATCGTCACCAACATGACGCCGACTGGCGGCATCGACAAGGCCGTGCTCGAGGCGATGGCTGCAGGGAGAATTCCGCTCGTTTCGAATACCGCGTTCGAGGAACATTTCGGCGCCTACGCATCGAAACTTATTTTCAAAGAACGTGACGCTGACGATTTGGCCGCGAAACTAAGAGCACTCAGTACGCATCCCGATCGTGCACGAATCGCGGAAACGCTCCACGACTACACCCAGAAAAATTTCGATGTGGTCCCCATGGTCGGGAAGATCGCGTCCGCGCTTCAAGAAAAATAGCAGCATGCCGGTTGCGGGTGACGATTGCCGAACCCATGTTCTCGCCGTATGATGATGCGACAGCATGCCTCCATCAGACGCACCAACTCCAAAAGCAAAAACCCCTTCCCGGGGCCTTTTTCGTATGCTCTTTGATTTCCTCTTCAGGCTCCCGCTCTGGTTCCGGTTCCTGATCTCGGGCGGCATCGGTACGGTGTTTAACCTCGTGGTGGTATATGTTCTTACGGACATCATGGGCATCTGGTATCTCTATTCGACTACCATTGCCTTCGTCATGAGCTTCTTCGTGAGCTTCACCCTCCAGAAATTCTTCACCTTCCAAGACCATGCGCTCGATACCATCCGCGCGCAGGCTCCGAAATATCTCGCGGTCGCGCTCATTAACATGGGCCTAAACGCGCTCTTCATGTACGTGCTCGTCGAGAGCGTCGGACTCCATTATCTCCTCGCGCAGATCATCACGATCGGCTCCATCTCCATCGAGAGCTTCATCGTCTATCGATTCATCGTCTTCAAGAAGGCGTAAGCGCTAGCGCTTACGTCCGATCACCATCGCGGAGACGCCGAAGGGAAAATCCATATATTGAAGGAAGAACGATTCCAGAAGGAAGATGCGGTAGAAGATCGCGTTCACGAAGGCGTTGCCGAGCTCGACGTCCGATTCAACCGTGATGCCGAGCTTGCGGACGAGTATCCGAAAGAAGGCGATCGGCGGAAACAGGAAGGTGTTGAAATAGGTAAGGCGGAGCGGCGTGAAGCCCGCTTCCGTGGCCTTTGCGCCGAGCTCCGCTTTCGTGTAGCGGCGGTAGTGCTGGCTGCGGATGTCGTTGATGCCCCAGAGGAACAGGAATGCCGGAACGAACACGAATACGGTACCTCCCGGTTTCAGCACCCGGTTGATCTCCGCGAGTGCCTTGCGGTCGTCCTCGATATGCTCGATGACGTCGAGCGCGAGCACGAGGTCGAAGGTCCCGTCGGGGAACGGAATGTCGGTCGCGCTTCCGAGCGAGACATCGGTGAATCCACGCTCATTGCAGAATGCGATCGCGCGCGGAGAGACATCGACGCCGGTAACCTTGCCGAAGGGTGCGAGCTCCTTGAGGAGTCCGCCCGTGCCGCAGCCCACGTCGAGGATCTTGATGTCGGTCCGTCCAGGAAAATGGGCGCGGAGCAGGTTCTTGACCATCACGCGGCGGACACGGTACCACCAGTGGGAGAGCTCGGTCTTGTAGATGGTGTCGTGGTGCGTGTCCTGCATCGGGGTTCTGTGTCCGGCTATTTTAGCATAGGCCCAAGGCGTCGCTTCCTTGGCGACCCCAATCCGGGTGGTATAGTAAGGAATCATTTATGGATCCGGCGCCTCCTCAAATCTCAGTCGTGATCCTCTGCTACAAGGCGGGCGAGCAAGTGCGGACCATTCTTACCCGGATGAAAACCTCGCTCGAGAAGCGGGGACTTTCGTACGAGCTCATCTTAGTTGGTAATTATCATGCCGGGCAGGAAACGACCGACACGACACCCCGTATCATCCGTGAGCTCGCAGCGGCTGACAAAACACTCGTGCCTGTCCTTAAGGTGAAGGAGGGCATGTTCGGTTGGGATGTGCGAAGCGGCCTTTCTGCGGCGAGAGGCGATACGATCGCATTCATTGACGGCGACGGGCAGATGCCCGCAGAAGATGTGGTCCGCGTGTATGACGCCCTCCAGTCAGAGAAAGCCGACATGGCACAGACCTTCCGTGTGAAGCGCTTCGATGGCAAGGAGCGCATCTTCATCTCAAAGGTTTTCAATATCCTGATGCGCATCTTCTTTCCCCGTGTGCGGATTCACGACACGAACGCCAAGCCGAAAATCTTCACGAGGGAAGCATACACGAAGCTCGATCTCCATTCCGACGATTGGTTCGTGGATGCGGAGATCGTCATCCAGGCGACCAAGCTTGGATTCAAAGTCGCGGAAATCTCGACCGTGTTCCTCAAGAACGAGCACCGTTCGTCATTTGTCAAAGTGAGCTCGATTGTCGAGTTCCTCCGGAATCTCATCCGCTATCGGTTCATTGGACGCGTCGGCTAGCGCCGATAGAATGCGATTGTCTTTTGGATGCCGTCCTTGAATGCAACCTTTGGTTTCCAGCCGAATTCCTTTTTGATTTTTGAGGTATTGAGCGCGTAGCGGAAGTCGTGGCCGGGACGGTCTGCGACGAAGTTGATTGGATTTTTCGCGTCCGGACTCATGAGCCGGACAAGCGTCTTCGCGACGTCGATATTCCGGAGTTCCTCGTTCCCGCCGATATTGTAGACGCTCCCGGCCTTGCCTTTGTGGAAGATGAGGTCGACCGCGTCGACATGGTCGTCGACGTAGATCCAGTCACGGACATTGAGGCCTTTGCCGTAGAGCGGGACGGATTTCCCGGCGAGGAGGTTGGTTATGAAAAGCGGGATCATCTTCGTCCGGTCCTGGCGCGGGCCGTAATTGTTGGAGCAGCGCGTGACCACCGTGTCGAGGCCGTACGTGTTCCTGAATGCAGCGACCATGTGCTCAGCCGCGGCTTTCGAGGCGCTGTAGGGATTTTGGGGCAGCAGCAGGTCAATTTCTTTCCTCGGCTTGTCGGACTTCGAAAGCGCGCCATAGACCTCGTCGGTCGAGATATGGTGGAAGCGATTGATCTTGTGAGAGACGGCGAGCGAGAGAAGATTCGCCGTGCCGATCACATTGGTCTCGATGAATAGGTTCGGGTTCTTGATGCTGACGTCTACATGGCTCTCAGCCGCGAAGTGGATGATGTCGGTCGGCCTGTATGTTACGAACACCTTTTCGAGCGCAGCCTTGTTCCGGATGTCACATTTCACGAAGGTGACCCGTTTTTCTCCGAGCACGTCGATGTTCTTCTTGTCACCGGCAGAGGTGAGAGCGTCCACGATCACGAACGTGTAGTTCGGATGCTTCGGCACGATCCGATTCAGGTAATTGCTGCCGATGAAACCTGCGCCGCCGGTTATGAGGAGTGTCCGCTTACTTGCCATGTTTCGTTTTCTTCAGTGCCCGTTTCTTCGCAGACATGTAGTTGCCTGCCGTGAGCAGGCTTTCGATCGTCCCGATGTCGAACCATTTCTTCGTGAGGGTCGCGGCGGTGAGCGCCTTCTCCTCGATGTACTTGTTGTTGATGTAGGTGATCTCTTTCTCGCCACGCGCGGAGACTGGCTGGCCGATCATCTTCTTGAATACGGTGTTGTCATAGATGTACGCGCCGACGACCGCGAGGTCAGATTTCGGCTTCCGTGGCTTCTCGACAATGCCTGTCACGCGGCCGCTGTTGTCCACGGTCGCGATGCCGAAGCGCTCGGGGTCGGGGACCTTCTTCAGGAATACGGTCGCGCCGCCTTTGAAGGCGCGCACATGCTTCCCGAGGTCGTCCTCGATGATGTTGTCGCCGAGATAGAGCATGCAGTCCTCATCGCCCACGTAGTCGCGCGCGACATAGAGCCCGTACGCGATGCCGTTCGGCTCGCTCTGGATGCCATAGACGATCTGGACCTGCTTCCCGGTTGTCTTCGATTTGAAATCGCCGCCGGAGCCGAGCAGCTGGACGAAGTCGTCGAGGTGATGCGGAGAGGTTACAATCATGATACGGTCAATGCCGGCTTCGACGAGCTTCTCGACGGCATAGTAGATGACCGGCTTGTCGTATACCGGCAGCAGGTGCTTGTTGGTGACCCGGGTGAGGGGATCGAGGCGGGTTCCGCGCCCTCCGGCAAGAATGACTCCTTTCATGTGCAGATACGATAGCGTATCCCACCCGCGCGGGCAATGGAGGAGAGGGACCTGGATTTTTCAGAGACAATGAAAATACTTATCACGGGAGGCAGCGGATTCTTGGGGCGGCATCTCATCGATGCGCTTTCGTCGACGCCGGACGCGGAGATCCACGCGCTTTCGCGGACAAGGGGAACGGCGGCCGCGGAGACAGTGTGGCATGTTGCCGATATCCGCGATGCGGCGGCCGTCGACGCCGCCTTCGACCGCATAGAGCCCGAGTGGGTGTTCCATCTCGCGGCGGATCTGCGGCGAGGCCGCGAGGCCGCGCTCCTCGATGAACTCACGGACACGAATGTCGAAGGGACTCGGAATGTGCTCCGTGCGGCGGAGTGCGTGCCCGTCGCCGCGTTCGTCGCGGCGGGTTCATATGATGAATACGGGCCGATCGCGACGCCCTTCAGGGAAGATGGAGACAGCGCGCCCGCGTCCCCTTACGGCATCTCGAAAGCGGCCGCGACGAATGTGATTCTCGAATCTGCTGCGAACGGACTTCCGGGAGTCGTGATCCGTTTTCCCGTGTTGTATGGGAAGGGAGCGAACGATACGACGCTGATCGGCAGGCTCACTCACGCGCTTTCTTCGGAGGGAACGGTGCCGCTCGCGAGCGGGGAAGCCGCGCGCGATTTCCTCCATGTGTCCGATGCGGCGCGCGCGCTCGTTGCGGCCGCGCGCGCAATCGATCGCGCGCGCGGGCAGGTCATCAACGTCGGCACGGGAACGGAAACGAAAATCATTGACGTGATCCGCCTGGCCGAATCAATCACCGGCCGCGAGCCGCTCGGAACGCTTGGTGCGATTCCTGAACGCGCCGGCGAGCAATTTTCATACGTCGGCACTCTTGAGAAAGCAAAAGCGCTTCTCAATTTCGAGCATCGGATCACGCTTGGCGAAGGGTTGGAAGAGTTGCTGGCGGAGTTCAGGCGCGCGGAGGAGTAGGTCGCGGGTTTCCTTGACGCACCTCCTCCCCCAGGCAAGAATGGGGTACATCACGGCGACCATGAACAGCGTATTCTCCAAGCTCCATATCGGCCGCCGTCTCAAGACACATTCCGTTGCCGTCGTCCTCGCGATTGCCGCAGGAGCGCTCATCGCGGGTCCGCATGTCTGGTTCATCTGGAGCGCAGGCGACCAGTATCAAGGGATCCAGATGTTCGGCGCGGACGCCGAGACCAATTACTTGACGCGCATCCAGGAAGCGGCTGAAGGCGGCGACGCGGCGAATCCGTATCTCTTCGAGGAGAAGGGAACGCTTCCATCGTCCTATTTCATCTTGAGCGAGCAGATACTCGCGATCCCGACCGTGCTCTTTGGCATCCCGGTCGCGACGATGAACCTGTGGTACAAATTCTTCCTGCCGTTGATTGCATTTCTCCTCGCGTACCTGCTCGCGTTCCGTGTCACGGGCCGTCGGAGCGCGGGCATCATCGCGGCGTCATTAGGCATCCTCGGGCTCCAGCTCTTCTCAGTCGCCGATATCAAATATTTCCTCGGCATGGCAGGGCCAGCGTACGAAGTGTTCACCAACTTCGCGAATTACGGCCGCCCGGTGAACCCTGAATTCAGCGGCCTCCTCTTCTTCGTGTACCTCAACCTCCTCTGGTCGTTCTGGACGCTCGGCGGTAAGGATTGGGAGCATGTCTGGAAGCGGAAGCTCGCGGTCATCCTCGGCCTCGCCGCCTGCTATGCGGCGAGCTTCTACGTCTACTTCTACACCTGGACCTTCTTCACCGTCCTCAATGGCCTTTTCTTCCTCGGCCTGCTTGCGCTCCGCCGTGTCCGTGATGCTGTCCATGTCGCGTTCGTGACCGCACTCGGATTTCTCGCGGCGATTCCCTATATCCTCAACCTCATCGCGTTCACCTACCATCCGTATTATCGCGACATCTCGAAGACATTCGGGTTCATCTTCACGCACTCACCGCGCGCCTCGACCGCAGGCATCGCGACAACGTTCGTGCTCCTTGGTACTGCGTTGTTTGAACGGTTCGCTCCAGACCATTCGCATTCACCAGACGAAAGGAAAACTCCACTCTTCCTCGCGCTCCTCCTTGGGACCGCATTCATCGTCATCAACCAGCAGGTAATCACCGGTCGTTTGCTCCAGGAGGGGCACTATCATTGGTATTTCAATACGGCGATCTTCGGGCTCATCCTCGCGTGGGCGGCAACCGTGATCGGAAGACGGATCAGCTTCAAGTGGTTCATGCCGGTCATCACGGCTGTGGTAGTGCTCCTTGCATTCAGCACCACGATCCAAGTCCAGCGTGTCAGCTACGCCGCGCAGAAGGAAACTGCTCTGTCCGATCAGGCGTACGCCCCTTTGTTCGATTGGCTGAATGCGAATGCGGACCCTGAGTCCGTGCTCCTCGCCGATCATCGCATCAGCGAGTGGGCGCCGGTGTATACCCACGTGAACGTCTATTGGAGCGACTACAATTTCACGTATCTCACGCCGCGCTACCGCGTGATGCACGCGCTCTTCATGTACCTCTGGCTCTTCGATGTCCCGCTCGAGGCGACGCCGGAAGCCGCATTCCATCCGCCGACCACTGAAGCCGGACCCGAAGCATTTGCGCATCGCGAGACGGCGATCCTCCTCGGGAACCATCGCGAATTCATCTACGGCTTCTACCCGGATGGCATGGCGACCTACAATGCCTATTTCCGAAGCATCCCGTTCCTCGAGCGTCTCAAGGACTACCGGATCGACTATATCGCCATCGACAAGCGCTTCGACAGCGACTGGCTCCGCCTCATCCCGAAGGGAATGACGCCAGTATTCGAGGCGGGCCCCATCCTCCTCTATCAGCTATAATCAGGTGCACATGGATGAATCGCGCACGCATGCCACGCCCACGGAATGCCCGCTCTGCGAAGCCCGGGCGATTTCGTTCTGGGCGGACCGCCGAGGGCATGACCTCTACCGCTGCGAGTCCTGCCGCCTTATCTTCGTCTTCCCGATGCCGGCACATCTCGAGGATGTCTACACGGCCGACTACTTCACGGGCGCGGAGCAGGGGCACGGCTACACCGACTACGAGCGTGAGAAGCAGGCGATGAGCTCCACCTTCGAGGAGTATCTCCGTCGTATCCAGATGCGCCTCCCCGCGCCCGCGAAGCTTCTCGATGTCGGCGCCGCAACCGGTACCTTTATCGAGCTCGCTTCAAAAGCCGGCTATGCTGCTGAGGGCGTAGAGCTCTCGCCCTACGCCGCCGAGGCTGCACGGAAGAAAGGCCTCCGTGTCGTCACTGGACGGCTCGAGGATGGCGACTATGCGCCCGGGTCATTCGATGTGATCACGCTCTTCGATGTCTTCGAGCATGTCACCGATCCGAAAGGAATCCTGGACTCGGCGAAGCGGCTCCTCCGTCCGGGCGGCATTCTGGTGGTAAACACCGTGGATGCGGAGAGTCTCTACGCGCGCATGCTCGGGAAATATTGGCATCTCATCGTCCCGCCCGAACACCTCCTCTATTTCAGCGTCAGCAACTTTTCATCCTTCGTCACGAGGAACGGATTCACGGTGCGGGAGACGGCGAAGATCGGGAAGTCATTCCCGTTCCCGTACGTGCTCTCAACCGGCGCGCGCTGGGTACAGCTGCCGTTCCTCGAGCGGATCGCACGGCGTGCGTCGAAGACCTTCCTCCAGCGCATCAAGCTTCCGATACATTTCCGCGACCTCTTCTTTATGATCGCCGAGAAGGATGCGGTAACGAACGATGGCAATGGAACCCACTCCTAAGCGGATCACGTTTTTCCTTGCAGTTCTCCTTCTGTCTGCAAGCGCGGCATTCGCGTTCTTTCCCGCGTATCTGGTGAGCGAACGGGTGGGTGAGCAGTGGCAGGGCGTCCCGCCTGAGTTCGTGACCGACAGCCTCTACTATTACGCGCAGATGCGCGAAGTCGCGGACGGCCATCCCTTGATCGGGAACCCGTATTTCTTCGAGCATCGGGACGGCGTCGCGCCCGCCTTTTTCATACCAGTTGATATCGCCGCGCTCCCGCTCATGCTCGGGATCCCGCTTTCGTTCACCATCGTTTTCAATATTTTTTTCTGGAGCGCAGTCTTCCTGTATCTCTCATACCAGCTCCTTCGAGTGCTTGAGCTCCCGCGGATCGTTGGCCTGCTCGGATCCTTGCTGATGTACCTCGGCTCGTACATGTTCATGGTGCGGCCGGTCGCGATGCAGATCATTTTCCCGGCATTCCTATTCTTCCTCTTGGCGCTCCTCAGGTGGATCCGGAATCCGAACCGAACGAACAGTGTCTGGCTCGCGGTCGCGGTCGGTCTCGCGCCCTATACGTACACGTACCTCGCCTACATTGTCGTCTTTGCTATGGTAGGCGCATTCTTGTGGTATCTGCAGAACCGGCGCATGCACGAGGTGCGGATGCTGATCGGCGTCGGTGTGGGTGCGCTCGCGCTTGCTGTTCCGTACATCAAGTGGACGCTCCTTCCGCAGATCCTCCATCCGGAGTATTCAGAGACCGCGACGAGAATCGGTCTCGTCTTCACGCGGATTCCGGCGAATGAGTTCTTCTATTACGGCAGGTGGGTCGTCCTCGTCCTCATTGTGGTCGCGCTCCTTCGGTTCGGGGAAGGAAGGATCCGTGAGGTCACGAACGCACCCCTTGCGCATTTCTTCCTTTTCTCCGGCTTCGGTCTCCTTGCGGCAGCGGGCAGCAATATCCTGACTGGTACCGAGCTTTCGCTCGCGATCCATATCGGGCGTTTCATCCTCCTCTGGTTCGCGCTTTCGCTTGCATATCTTGCCACCTTCTGGTTCCGCGAGCGCGCGACGTGGTATTCGCCGAACAGCCTTGCGGCGCTGATCCTCATCCTCATCGGCATGGCCAGTTTGGTCCGGAACGTGCCCCGCTCGCTCGCGTTCCGAACGCCCGATCCGACAGTCACGAGCGCGCTTGAAATCCAGTCGTACGCCGAGCCGCTCCGCTGGCTCGCGGTAAATGCGCCCGGAGATTCTGTCGTGTGGAGCAATGATGAGCTCGCGGCGTACGTTCCCATCCTCACGCCGGACTACGTCCTCTTCGCGCAGGCGGGGAATCTACAGCTCGCGTCGGATGCGGAGATCAGCGATCGTTACCTGCTTTCGCGCATGGGTATGACCACGAAGGAATCGCTGGTCCGTGATCTTGCGAAGTACAGCGGCGCGGGACTCGGGAAGGAACAGCCGATCGCACAGAATCGCGAGGTTGCCTGGTGTACGCGCCTCCACGCACTCTTTCCCGGAAAGGTCTGCGGCACGCCGACGGATGGCGAGACGCTTGCAGGTGACGCGTATTTCACTGAGCTCAGTGTCCGCGCCGACTACCTCATGATGCATCGAGCTGAGATGTTGAACGGTTTCAAGGTGCGCTACCTGCTTCTTGATACAAAAAATGACCCTCCGTTCGAGACGTTCGGGCTCAGGGGTGACATTCTTTTTGAAAACGGGCGTTTCCGGATCTATGGCCTCAATTTTGAATAACGGAGCCGAAGCTTGATCGGCATCAGGAGCCCTTCGTAGATGTAGCGGTGGAGGCCGCTCGAGATCTTCGAGTAGCCGTTCTCGCGATTTTTAAAAGTGATCGGGACTTCGACGATGCGTGCGCCGACATGATGCGCGATCAGCTTCATTTCCATCTGGAAGGCAAAGCCGGTCGCCGCGACATTCTGGAATGCAGGGTGACGGAGGAGCGAGGTCCGGAAGCACTGGAAGCCGGCCGTGAGGTCGCGGATATTCGTGCCGGATGCGAACGTTGCGTATATATTGCCGGCCTTGCTGAGAAGGATGCGTGAAGCGGGCCAGTTCTCGAGGTGTCCGCCAGGCACGTAGCGAGAGCCGATAATCAGGTCTGCGCGCTCCGCAGCAGAAAGCATCGTGCCGATTACGTACGGGTCGTGCGAGAAATCAGAGTCCATCGTGATGATTGCCTCCGTGTCGGGCTCCGTTTCAAGAATGTGCGCGATCGCTTCGAGATACGCGCTCGCGAGGCCGAGCTTGCCGGCACGACTCCGGAGCGTGACCGTTGGATACGTGGCGGCAAGCTCGGCCACCAGCGTCCCCGTGCCGTCCGGAGAATTGTCGTCGACGACGAGGATGCGGAGGTCGGGATACAGCTTCACGACGCGCTCGACAAGGCGTCCGATGTTTTCCCGTTCGTTGTAGGTGGGGATGACGACGTATGCCTTCGTCAGTGGTTTCATTTGCGGAGTTCGAGGATGGCGATACCGAGCGGCAGTGGCTGGAGGAGGAACGCGCGCGCGTTCGGCGTGACCTGCTTGCCAATCGTGACCAGCATTTTTTTGTTATAGAACACCTGGTCGGTCCACGGCCAGAAGCGACGGAGCATCTGCGGACGCGTGAGCTTGTACCAGATGTGATGGTAGGAGTAGCGATAGGGAACGCTGATGAGTGCTACGCCTCCCGGCTTCAGCGCCTTGTAGTGGCTCTTCGCGATATCAACCGGATTCTGGAAATGCTCCATGAGTCCTTGGCTCCAGACGATGTCGTATTCCGGCTCGAACGGATAGGTAAGGCAGTCGCCGAGCACGAACGTGGCATTGCCGATGCCGGAGGTCTTCACGAGTGATTCGGAGAGCTCGATCGACGCCGGCGTGATATCAAGGCCGACGACTTCCTTCACGCGCGGCGCGATCGCCATGAGGAGGGAGGAGGTGCCGCAGCCGAGCTCGAGGAAGCGGGATGAGGTCGAAAGATACCGGCGGAACATCCGGAGGAAGAAGTAGTTATAAATATGGCGGCCGAAGTTGATAAGGCGAGTCGTGAATCCTTGGCGGACCCAGATGCGCTGCCATTCGCGTTCCTGATCGAGTTTTCGAATTTCCATGTACCTTCGCATACTAGCAACGTGGCCCGTCCGAGGCAACCGCAAACGGTGCGAGGTGTGGGACAGCGCGGAGCGGAATCCGCCTAAAAATTAGAAAACACTGTTTGCGGTGCGGCAATGCCCTTGAAACGGCCCTGGAACGGTATATTACCTACAACACATGTGCGGCATCAACGGATTCAACTGGGAGGATAAGAAGCTCTTGGGGCGCATGAACGCCTCGACGAAGCATCGCGGCCCGGATGGGGAGGGCGTTCTCGCTGAAGAGGGCGTGTCCTTGGGACATAACCGCCTCGCGATCATCGACCTCGATCCACGCGCGGGGCAGCCGATGGAGAGCATTGATCGGAACCTCGTCATCGTCTTCAACGGCGAGATCTATAATTTCAAGGAGCTGAAAGCGGAGCTCTCCGACTATCACTTCAAGACCGAGAGCGATACCGAAGTCATCCTCGCCGCCTACAAGAAATGGGGCCGGAACTGCGTGGAGCGCCTCAATGGCATGTTCGCCTTCGCGATCTGGGATCGTGCACGTGCCGAGCTGTTCCTCGCGCGCGACCAGATCGGCATCAAGCCTCTCTACTACTATAACGATGGCACGAAGTTCATATTCTCCTCGGAGATCAAGGCGATCCTCGAGCACAAGATTCCTCGGAAGCTCGACCGGACCGCGTTCGCGGAATACCTGCGGCTCCTCTATGTGCCGGCGCCCCTAACGATGTTCGAAGGCATCTTCAAGTTTCCGCCGGCACATCGCGGCATCGTGAAGAAGGGCGTGCTCCGCATGGAGCAGTACTGGGAAATCAACCCGCTCAAGAAGACGGATGCATCACCTGATGAGCGTCACGATACGATCGAACGCTTGGTTGATGCATCCGTCGAGCGCCAGCTGGTGTCCGATCGCCCGCTCGGCGTCTTCCTCTCGGGCGGCATCGATTCGAGCGTCGTCCTCGACTCCATGTCGAAGGTCAGGAAGAACATCGACACCTATTCGGTCGGCTTCGACCTCGAGGAATCCGAACAGGCAGACAAGTTCAATGCGGACTTCCAGATCGCGAAGAAGACTGCCGCGCACTACGGCACCACGCACCACGAAGTGATGCTCCGCGCCGAGGAAGTGGTGCCGCTCCTCGAGAAGAGCATCTTCCACGGCGACGAGCCGATCGCGAACGCGACCGCGCTCGCGCAGATCGCACTCGCGCGCTTCGCGCGCGAGTCAGTCGTCGTCGCGCTCGGCGGCGACGGCGGCGATGAGCTTTTCGGCGGCTACGACCGCTACCGGCTCGCGCATCTCTCCGCAGAATACCGCAAGCGCCCGCGCGCGCTCCGCAAGCTCCTCGAGTCGGTCGCGCCATCCCTCAAGAAGCTCGATACCGAGCCGGACGTCTCGCGCTTCGCGAAATTCCTGTTCCAGAAGGACGAGACCCTGCGGAAGGTGATTGAGCCTGAGTTCATCACGAATGAAGCGGAGCAGGCATTCGCGCCCTTGTTCGAGGAGGCGACCGACACTACATTCACCGACCTCTTCATGGACGCTGATCGCCAGAGCTGGCTGGTCGATGAATCGTTGATGCGCTCAGACAAGATGGCGATGGCCGCCGGACTCGAGCTCCGCGTGCCCCTCCTCGACATCCATCTCGCAGAATATGCCGCGACCATTCCCGCGCGCGAGAAGGTCTCATACCGCGGCACGAAGCGTATCTTCAAGGACGCATTCAAGCATCGGCTGCCTGACTATCTCTACAACCAGCCGAAGCGTGGCTGGTTCAGCCCGGCTGCGAAGTGGCTCCGTCGCGAGAACGTGTCGCGGTACGCGGACGAGGTCCTCAGTCCCCACTACTATCCGGAGACCGCGGAATTGTTCCGCCATGATGGCATCGAGGAGATGCTCGATCTCCATCGTGAGGGAAAAGCCTACAACCTCACCATGCTCTGGGCGCTCATCGTCTTCCAGGTCTGGGCCAAGACGTACAAGATCACGCTCTAAATCGGGGAAGTGCTATCATTCACTGTATGAGAATCCTGGTCGTGACGCCCCCGTATCATCAGAAAAGCACCGGAGCGGCGGAGCACGACATCATCGCGACCGTACGGTTGTTGAAGCAGCTCGGGCATACCGTCTCGGTCGCGGTACTCCATCCGTCTTACTATGATTCTGCACGTGCCCTCGAACTCCTTGGTGGCGATATTTCGGTATTCACCTACGCATCGAAGGAAAACGGTTTCGCGAGCTGGCTGGCCGCATCACTCCGAACTCCTGCACTCCTCGATCGCGCCGCGTACAGCTTCGCGCTCATGGTCAATGACGCCGGTTTCCAGGCCTTCTTCAAGGATTCGAATCCCGACGTCGTGATGTCGTGGTGCTCGTATTCCTGGCCTGCGCTCGCGTATGCGCGCGAACGGAAGGTCGCGACCGTGTTCCGTTCCCACAATTTCGAGCCGAGCTTCTTTTATGAGGCGCTCAGCTCCATCCAGAAATGGTCGCCGGCCAATTGGATCCGCCGCATCGCGAAGTCGCTGGGGGAGCGGAAGGCCGCCCGTCTTGGCGACTCAATCGCGACGATCCCATTCGCGGAATCCGATTTGTATCGGAAATGGCGGAATCCAAGTGACGTATTCACGCTCACGCTCACCTTCCTCGGCAATCGGCTGAAGACGCCGTTCGTGCACCGGGGAAAGAAACCGCTCGATGTCTTCTATCTGGGGGCCAACTACAATGTCGCGTTCCATCTGCGCGGCGTCGAGATGATCATCAATGAGATCGCGCCCGCGGTCCTCCGAAAAGCTCCGGGTCACTATCGGTTCCACATCTGCGGGTCGAAGCTGCCCGAGGCGCTCGTGGCGAAATGCGACGGAACGGACCTCATCTACGAAGGCTACGTCGAGGACTTCGATGCGTTCATGGAGAGAATGGATATCGGCGCGTTCCCGGTCCGCACAGGGAAGTCGATGAAAGGGAAAGTCTTCGAGACGATCTCGCGCGCATTCCCCGTCGTGATCGCTCCCAATTGCCTCGGCGGATACGACATCACGAACGGCGTGGAAGCGCTCATTGCTGACACGTCGAGCGAATTCGTCTCCTCCATCCTCTCCTTGCAGGATGACACGCTCCGGCAGAAATTGTCAGAAGGCGCGGCCGCATTCGCGGCACGGGAATTCGGCACCGAGAGCGTCCTTGAGATCATTACCAAGTCACTCGAGCGCGCGCGGGCCAACCACGCTGCGCATCATTCATAAATCATATGGCACGCGCGCACTGGGAGGAATTCATGGAGGACCGGCTGTTCCGCATCTTTCGCGAGAATAGCGAGGTTATCGATATCGGCGGGAGCCTCCGCATCCGCGGCAACTGGGTGACGCATGACTATGATTGGCTGAAGCCTGCAGTCGAGAAGGTGACCTACAAGATCCTCGATCCGGTCCCGGATTTCAATCCCGATATCGTCGGCGATATCCATGCGCTCCCGTTCCCCGACAACGCGGTCTCCGCCTTCCTCTGTATCGCGGTCATGGAGCATATCGAGAATCCGTACCAGGCGGCGAAGGAGCTGTATCGCACACTGAAGCCTGGAGGCATGTGCTATGTGTATGTCCCGTTCCTCTATCCGTATCACGCTGAGCGCGGCTACTATGGTGACTTCTGGCGCTACACCGAGGAGGCACTCAGGCATATCTTCAAGGATTTCAAGACCATCGAGATCGTGAATGTGCGCGGCGCGCTCGAGACCTGGATCTATCTCTCGCCGTTCCGGGCAATTCCTGGAATCCAGAAGCTCTCGCGGCTTCTCGATCGCTGGCTCGGGAAAAGCCACAGCAAGCAGACCAGCGGCTACCAAGTGTTTCTCATCAAGTAGGAAAAACGAATGCGCATCCTCTATCTCGCGAATATCCGCATGCCGACCGAGCGTGCCCACGGCACGCAGATCATGAAGACCTGCGAGGCATTCGCGCGCGCGGGGAATGCAGTCACGCTCGCGGTCCCGACACGCTGGACGCATCTTCCCGATGAGCCCTTCGCATACTACGGGATCGAGAGGAGTGCGTTCTCGCTCGCACGCCTCCCGGTCATCGATACCGTTTCCATGGGGAAGATCGGCTTCCTCTTCGAGCAGCTCACGTTCGCGAAGTGCGCGTTCTGGTATGCGCTCTTCAGGAAAGATGATCTCGTCTATTCGCGCGACACCATCCCGCTTTTCTATATCTCGCTGGCGAAGCGAAATTTCGTATACGAAGCGCATCTTCCACGGTGGAGCTGGCACGTCGCATTCCTCGCGCGCCGGGCCCGGAAGATCGTCGTCATCTCGGAAGGGCTCAAGGAGTGGTACGTCGAGCGCGGGATTCCTGCTGAAAGAATTGTGGTCGCGCATGACGCGTATGATCCGGCCGCTTTTTCGACTACCGTCGAAAAAGCGGCCGTCCGCGCGCGCCTCAACCTTCCCGAGGACGTCTTCATTCCGATGTACATCGGCTCCTTGGAAGCATGGAAAGGGTACCGCACCTTTCTTGATGCAGCCGCACTCACACCAGGCGCACTCTTCACGGTCATCGGCGGCAAGGAATCCGAAATTGAAAAGTTGAAAGCCGAATATCCAAGCGTCCGCTTTCTCGGGCAGCAGCCGTACCGTGATCTTCCCGAAAACCAACAGGCAGCGGATGTGCTCGTGATCCCGAATACGGCGAAGGATCTCCTGTCATCCCGCTTTACCTCGCCGCTCAAGGTGTTCGCGCACATGGCTTCCGGCGTGCCGATCGTTGCGTCGGATGTGCCAAGCATCCGCGAGATTCTTTCGGAAGAGACCGCACTCTTTGTAGCTCCCGATGACCCGACCAGTCTTGCGGAGGGGATTCGGAAGGTTGAGCTGGATGCGCTCGCGCCGTTGGAGCGCGCCTCCCGCGCACGCGAAGCCGTGCTCGCCTACTCTTGGAGCGCGCGCGCCAAGCTGATTCTCGATGCCGTCCGGCATTCCTGAATAATTGGAGAGGATAGGGTATGATACACAAATCCGCATAAGCATTCCGCATGGAACCTAGAGAAAAAATCGTCATCGTCGGATTCGGCTGGGTGGGCCAGGCCAATGGCCTCGCGCTTGCCTCCATGGGCTACGCGGTCTCGTTCTATGACCCGATGCCGCCGAAGTTCCACTATGAGCACTCCCATGGCGAGCTCTACCGGCGCATCGAATCGCTGGCGTCCATGCTTGCGAAGGACAGCCCTGATACCTGGTACATCGTCTCGGTCGGCGATCGGGTCGCTGAGGATGGCGTCCAGGATATTTCCCTTATCGAGAAAGCGCTCGACTCGTTGAAGGAAGCAAAAGGCCACGTGATTCTCCGCTCGACCGTGATTCCGTCCTCGCTCGAAAAGCTCCACTTCGATTTTTACGTTCCTGAATTTCTCCACGAGAAGAAGGCGGTCGAGGAATGCATCATCCCGTACTACTTCGTCGTCGGACGGAAGAACGCGTCGCTCACGGAGCCGAGCTTCTTCGCCACCTGGGAATCAAAAGCGCTCCGCACGTTCCGCGGCACGCCGAAAGAAGCATCGCATATCAAATATCTGTCGAATCTCTGGAACACGGTTCGCATCGCATTCGTGAACGAATTCGGGAGCACGATCGCTGATCCGATGACCAAGGAAGGGGTCGCAGAGATCGAGCGCGTCACCCGGTTTCTCTTCGAGGACAAGCCCTACCTCCGGTACGGACGCTCGTTCGGGGGACATTGCCTTCCGAAAGACACCCGTGCATACTTGCATTTTGCGGAAGGAGAAGGGAAACCGGCGCCGATACTCCGGAGCTTGCTTGAGGCAAACAAAGTCCACCAGGCGATCGAGAAAGAGAATCCGCATCTCACCGAATGGTTCTCCGAGTGGCAGCGCCCCGCGCTCTCAGGATGGGTGGCGCTCCAGTCGCTCATCGGTTCCCTCAAGCGGAACGCGCTCCGGCCCTTTTCAGCAATTGCACGCCACCGAATCGCTAAGCGGCCATAGGGAATCAGAAACTTCGGTCGTCTTCTCACTGTTCCAACACATATGCAGCCAGAATCATCAAAAAATAAGAAAGTACTCATAACCGGCGGTAGCGGCTTTGTCGGCTACCACCTCGCGAACCATCTCCTTGATCAGGGCGGCTATGAGGTCGTGCTTGCTGATAACTTCTTCCGTGGCCGACGCGATGCCGATTTCGAAGCGCTCCTCAGGCGCCCGAATCTCTCGCTCGTCGAAGTCGATCTCACGAAACGCGAGGATTGGGACCGGCTCGGCAGCGGCTATGATTTCGTTTACCATCTTGCGGCCGTGAACGGTACGCGCCTTTTCTATGAAATGCCGCATGAGGTGCTCCGCATCAATATCCAGAGCATGTTCCATGCCGCCGACTGGATGCGTGATATGAACACGGAAGGGAAGCTCCTCTTCACGTCATCGAACGAGTTGTATGCCGGTGCGCGCGAGGCTTTCGACATCCTTCCCATTCCGACACCAGAGCAGGTGCCAGCAGTCATTCCCGACATCGCGAATCCTCGCTGGACCTACGCGAGCTCGAAGCTGATCGGCGAGCAGATCTGCATCCATTACGCGAATGCCTACGGCCTCCGCGTCGTCATTGTTCGTCCGCACAATTTCTACGGGCCTCGGAGCGGCTACGATCACGTGATCCCGCAGCTCATCGCCCGGACGCACGCGAAGACCGATCCGTTCCCGGTCTATGGCATCGAGGATAAGCGCTCCTTCTGTTACATCGAGGATGCGGTCCGCGCGATGCGCCTTGTTATGGAAGCGGAGCACACGAACGGCGGCACCTACCACATCGGTTCCCATGAGGAGCGTAAGATCCGCAATCTCACGGAAACGCTCTTCAAGGTCATGGATTGGGAGCCCTCCCTGGTCCAGGAACATCCATCTCCAGCGGGAAGCGTGAAGCGCCGTCTTCCTGATATCGCAAAACTCCAGCGAGATGTCGAATGGGAACACGAGACTCCGTTCGAGGAAGGTTTGCGGAAGACCATCGACTGGTACCTCAAGAACCCGAAGCCTGAAACAAAATAACAACAAACCCGCAGGATGCTTCTGCGGGTTTGTTGTTAGCTGATGCGTGAGTGGAGCGACACCTCGCCGTCCTTGATGAGGATGATGTCACCACTCTGATAGTCGGTTTCTCCGGAGATGATGCGGAGCGCGGTCGCGGCGATGATCGACGGGCTCTGCTTGGTCGCGGCGTCGCCTGCGATGCGGTCGCGCATCGGGGTGTTTGTGGGTCCAGGGCAGATCGAGATGAATGAGAGTTCGGAGCGGTTCCGCGCCATGCCCTCTGCGAAGTTGTTCACGGCCGCCTTTGATGCGGAGTATGCTGCCGTCTTGCCGTTCGCGGTGATGCCTGCGGACGATGAGAGGAAGAGCATGCCGCCTCCAGGCACCAGATGCTTCAGGAATACTTTTGTGAGCGACACGATAGAAACAATGTTGATGTCGAAGGTGTCCGCGATCGCGCCTGGCTCCTGCTTCTCAAGATCGGTCTCCGTGTCGATGTATCCATGCGCGCAGACGATCCAATCGAGTGGCGCTCCTTCCTTCGCAATCCGCGCCTCCAGCTTTTCAATATCGGAGTACTTCGACAAGTCGGCATCTTCGCGGTGGATGGGAATCACCCGGTGCCCCTCGCTCTCAAGCGCCTCCCTGATTGCTGTCCCGATGCCGCCCCCCGCGCCCGTGAGAAGAATTGTTTTCATGCATTCAGTATGGCAGAAGGGGGCCGTGTGCTCCAGTAACTCCGGGTCATTGTCCTTCCGCCAGTGCTCGGATATAGTGGAATCCTATGCAAACCACTGCCTGCGCACTCTGCTCCTCCACGGACGTGGCGCCCATCATCGACCTCGGATTCCACCCGCTTGCGGACACCTTCTTGAAGCCGGAGCAACTTGCTCTGCCAGAGCCGACCTACCCGCTTACGGTTGTCATGTGCCGTACCTGCGGCCATGCGATGGAGGGCTACATCGTCCCGCCCGAAGTCCGCTACCAGGAGAACGACTACAGCTACGACTCCGGGAACTCGAAAGTCTCGATCCAGCACTTCCAGGATTTTGCGAAGCAGGTCGGTGAGCAGTACACGCTCTCCGAAAAAGATCCGGTTGTCGATATCGGCAGTAATGTCGGCACCTTCCTCCAGGCATTCGAGAGCCAGTTCAAGACCCCGATATTCGGCGTCGAGCCCGCGCCGAATATGGCCAAGATCGCCGTCGAACGGAATGTCCCCACACGCGCGACTTTTTTTGATGCAGCGGCTGCTGAAGAAATCAAGCAGAAGGGAGGTGCAAAGATCATCACCGCGACCAATGTCTACAACCACATCGGCGATCATGTCGCGTTCCTCAAGGACATCGACACCGCGCTCCGAGAAGACGGCGTCTTCATCTTCGAAGCGCCGTACCTGAAGATGCTCGTCGAGAAGATGGCATTCGACACGATCTATCTCGAGCATACGTCGTACTTCGCAGTGAAGCCGCTCGCCGCATTCTATGCGGCGCACGGCTTCGCGATCACCGACATCCAGACCAACGACTACATGGGCGGCTCGATGCGGGTCTCGGTCGCGCGCGGGACGGCGCATGCGCCCATCGTCGCCGACTATGTAACCAAGGAGGAAGAAATGCAGTTATTTGATACAGCCATGTATCAGGGATTCATGGAGAAGGTACGCGCGTTCAAGTTCGATCTCCTTGCGGAATTGATCGACGCGCGGAAGGCAGGCGGCAAGATCATCGGCATCGGCGCCGCGACGAAGGGAAACACGCTCCTTAATTTCTGCGGCATCGACAATGCTTTGCTCGAGTTTGTCACCGACAGCTCTCCCTTGAAGATCGGGAAGTACACTCCCGGTTCTCACATTCCAATTAAGCCGGACGAGGCGATCACCTCCGATATCACCCACGCCCTCATCCTCCCGTGGAACATCGCGGAATTCCTGAAGACCAAGCTCGGCCATCTGCCGGTAAAATTTATCACGCCTCATATGGAGGCCTAACAGAGACTTATGAGGCTCGAAAAGAAACCCATCAATTTTGAAGACGCGCGCGGTACGATCCAGGACATCATCGTCGGCGAGCCGCGCGAGCACTGCACGATCATTTTCACGAAAGCAGGCGGCGTTCGCGGTAACCACTACCACAAGCAGTCCCAGCAGTCGGACTTCCTCGTGTCCGGGCACATGAAAGTGTATGGGCGGAAGAATAACGAAGGTGAGATCGTCGAGGCTGATTTTTTCCCGGGTGACTATGTCGAGTGGGAAATGGGTGAATCGCACGCATTCGTTGCGGTTGAAGATTCGACCTTCATCACGTTCGTGAACGGCCCGCGCGGCGGTGAGAAGTTCGAGAGTGACGTATTCCGTCTCGAGAAGCCGCTCCAGGAGGAATTCGCTGAACAGAACGCAAAGTAATACTGCGCCGCGCGCATTCGCACGTACTCATGACCGCTCCTGAACAGAAACTCCGCGTGCTCGCGATCGCGCCCACCGCCATCCCGATGTCAGGCTGGGGCCGGTATGCGTATGCAGTCAAGGCGGAGCTCAAAAAGCGCGGAGCGGATTTCACGCTCCTGGCTGCGACGCCGAATCCAAAGTCACCGAAAGCGCCGACCCTCTTTGCGTCGCGATCGCCTTTCTATTTCCTCTACAACATCTACATCACGCGGAAGCTCGCGCGGAAGGCTGACATCGTCCATGCGTTCGACATCTGGCCATTCGGGGTCTATGGATACTTCGCGACACTCGGGACCGGGAAGAAGCTCTTCATGACCGGTGTGGCGACCTACTCGATCGCGCCTGAAAAAAGAGGCGTGAAGCGGAAGCTGATGGAACTGGCATCCAAACGTGCGAAGGCGATCTTCTCGGTGAGCACCTACACCAAGATGCGGATCTACAAGCGCATGCCGACCGACAACAACTATGTCGTCTATTGGGGCGCGTCCAGCATCCCGAATGTGTCTGCGGATCGGATCGCAGAACTGCGGACCGAATATGACATTCCAGAAACCGCATCCCCAATCCTTCTTACTGTGGGGCAAATGAAGCATCGGAAAGGCCAGCTCGACGTAGTGCGAGCGGTAAAGCGGCTTCGTAGCAAATATCCGAACATCCTCTACACGATCGTCGGCTCGAACTCCGACACGGCGTATGTCGAGAAGCTATACGCGTATATCGCCGAGAACGGGCTCGAGAAGAACGTGCGCCTGCTCTCGAACGTGCGGAGCGACGAGGAGCTCGCGTTCTTCTACACCATCGCCGACATCTTCCTTCTGACCTCGAACAACCAGGACGATCACTTCGAAGGCTTCGGGCTCGTGTTCCTCGAAGCGGAGCAATTCGGGAAGCCGGTCATCGGCACGAAGGACTGCGGCGTTGAAGAAGCGCAGCAGCCCGGGTACAATGGCTATCTTGTCCGCCAAGGGGACGACGCGGAAATCGCCGAGAAGGTCACGAAGATACTTGAGGGAGATACGAAGCTCTTCGGCGAGCACTCGAAGGAATTCGCAAGCCGCTTCACGTGGGCGAAGACCGTGTCTGAATACATCCGCCATTACCGTTCATAACATCACTTCATGCGCGCACTCAGATTGACCATCCTTTCGTACATCCGGTATATGTTCGGCATCTACCAGCGCCCGACGCGGTACGATCATCTCTTCGAACATGTCGATTCCTTGAAGGCGAAGAACATCATGGAGATCGGCACGTGGAAGGGTGCGCGCGCGAAGGGGATGATCGAGACCGCGGCGAAGCATCGGCCGGTCGACGAGGTCCACTACTACGGATTCGACCTCTTCCATACGATGGATCCGGGTACCTACACGAAGGAGATCTCCAAACAGCCGCCAAGCCGCGCGGAGATCGAAAAGGAGCTCCAGGCGACCGGTGCCGTCATCCATCTCTTCGAAGGGGATACGACGAAGACGCTTCCAGCAGCAGTCGCAACCTTGCCGAAGATGGATTTCATATATATCGACGGCGGCCACAGCTATGAGACGATTTTGTCTGACTGGGAGAATTCTGCGAAGCTGATGCATGAGACAACCGCAGTCGTCTTCGATGACTATTGGGAGAATCGGAAGGATGGTGCGGGACCGATCGTCGACAAGATCGACAAGACCACGTACAACGTCGAGCTCCTGCCTGCGATGGACGTGTTCTTCAATCCTGATTTCGGACGATTGGTGATTCGTTTCGCGAAGGTAACGAAGAAATAAACAAGCAAAAAAGGGCCGCCCCTTCGGGGCGGCCCTTTTTTGCTTGTTTTCGTTACGCCGGCAATTTCGCGATGAGCTCGAAGGCGTCCTTGCGGACATGGCCTTTCTGGATCTCATCTTTCACCATCTGTTCCGTGATCGCGCCATCCTTGATCGCGTCCCGTACCAGCTCGAAGAAGAAGTTCTCGATGTTCTTGTCCGGGTGGGGAAGGTAGGTGCTCGACACCTTGCCCATGAGTTTCATAATCGGCTCCCGCGGGATGAATCCGGCGATCGGCGGCATGTTCCGCTCGAAGTCGATCGGCAGCCCGGTGCGCCATGGCTGCGTCTCGCGCTTCGAGGTATGGAGCATTTTGGTTTCGGGAGTGAGTACATCGATAGAGTTCCAGATGCGCGGCAACTCCTTCACTGTCGAGGGGTCGATCGAACGCATGCGGATGATGGTCGCGTAATCGATCTCCTTCTTCTTCAGTTTCTCGAGGTAGTCGGAGACCTTCCAATCGGTCAGCTTCGCGCAGTCGAGGAGCATCATGCTCGACTCGAACGAGCCCTTCGCGCTGCAGGCGGCGAGCGCCTTGCCTTCGAGGTCCATATCGAAAAGCTCGTGGATGTCGATCCGCGCGAAGATGTCGGGGTCGATCACGACCGCGCGGCCCTGGTAGCCCATTTTCTCTGGCGGCAGGAAGCGGGTCAGCGTGAAGGACTGCAGGTCCTCAGGATCGTACTTCGTCATGACGCCGTCACGGATGTACTCGACGCCGATGAACTGCTTGAACATGGGGTCGTCGTCGACATTGAGAAATTCGACGGGAATCTCCGAAGGATTCTGAAGCCGCTTCTGGATCGCGTACTTCGCGATGTAGGCGCCGAGGATCTGCTTGTTGTTGGCCTGGATGAATACTTTGTTCATGGATGCTGTCCTAAGTTATGTGGCGATTATAACGTGCACGCACCGGAGTGGCGAGGGAATCCAGGGCATAGGGCCGTCTCTTGCGGCTTTCGATTCTTCAGCGTTTAATGTGGAAGTCATTGATACCTCTTGAAACCAAGAGAACACCCACGTAGTTTCAGGTACATAGCCGCGTATTAGTATTCATTCATTCCCATCCTCATGGCGCTCAAAAAAGCACTGGCCGGCGTCCTCCACAAGAAGCCATCCATGTACACCAGCTCGGTGATTCTGAACGTGCTCGGTGCGCAGCCGTTCCGCACGCTCTTCCTGTACCTCCGCATCAAGGGCCGTCCACAGACCCCGATTCCGAAAGAGTATGCTCCGGTACTCGCAGAGCTTGAAAAGAACGGCATCGTCGCTATCCCGAATTTCCTCAGTTCCGAAGACTACCAGAAGTTCAAGGCAGAATTCGACGCGCTCGCGCCGACCTTCCCGCCCGACTATTCAGAGATCGCACTCCCGCATGTCGACCGCCTCTCGGTCCATGATGCGCGCGTCTCCGCGTTCACCAAGAATATCTTCCTCAACAGCCCGCTCATCAACTCGGTGATGCGCTCGTACCTGAACCGCACCTATCATTTCCCGTACAGCGCCTACCTCACCAAGATCTACATCAACCAGGAAGAGCTCGACAAGCCGAAGAACGGCGGCACGAACAATCTCCACTTCGATGCACCGACCCGCGTCCTCAAGTTCTTCTACTACGTCACGGATACCACCGAGGAGAACTCCGCGCTCTACTACTGCCTCGGCACGCATCGCCGGAACTCGCTCTCGCGACTCTGGTTCGAGTACAAGCTCTCGATCCGTTATGCCATGAACAAGTGGAACCCGAACAACGAGGGCGAATACCTCGCTGCCGACCCGTGGGTGAAGCTGACGCCGGCAGAGATCGAGAAATACAACCTCAAGGAAACCGTGATGGCCGTGAAGGGGAACACGCTCGTCGCTGCCGATGTCGGCGCGTTCCACCGCCGTGGAGAATTCAAGAAGCCGGGCGTCCGCGAGACCGTCGAGATCAACTTCCGCGAGATCGAGACGACACGGAACAGCTTCTATCCGCTCGAGAAGAAGGTGCTCGGCATGCTCGGAAAAGGAAAGAAAGCTCCAGCAGCGACCGGGGGCTCCATGTAGTATAGAGAGCGTAATGAGAGCCGCACGCAAATTCGGAAATCCGACACTCTGGGATTACCGGGAGCATCTGGAGTTGGTCGAACAAATCAACGGCCTCCGGCTCCGCGGCAAGCCGCTTTCGAACGCATTCGTGATCGACGGCTTCAATGCATGGCACTGGTACCAAGGCCTCTTGTTCGAGTCGGTGAAATGGCGCACGATCGACGGCATCACGCCGAGCCTCCATACGACCTCAGGGCGCGGATTCCTGCGCATCCTTTTCAATACTTTTTGTTTCACTGTCCTTTCTGTATTCGGATTCATCGCGGCGTATTTCCGGAAGCCGAACGTTTTCCTCTACAGCATCGATCTCTCAGCGACCTCCTTCCACGGCGACCAGCGGATCCTGCCGGTATACGAAGCGCTCGGAGAGACGAAGACCCCGTTCATCGAATGCTTCCATGCGGTGACCGCGAAGGGCGCCTTCATGCATTGGATCAAGCGCAGGAGGGCGACCCTGTACCTCGAAGGTGCCGATTTCTTCTTCGCGCTCCGGAGTATGACGAAGCCAGGGAAGGAATTGGCGCTCTTCGGTGAGATCGACTTCTCGCGGATCGCCGAGAAGGATCGCGTCCTCGCGAAGGCGATCGTGATGAATCTCCTTGAGCGCATCGAGCTCTCGCGCTTCCGCGTGCGCATGCTTCGCAGAGTCTTCCGAGCGCTCCGAACCAAGGAGCTCGTCGCAATCGACGATCCGCGCTATGTGTGGGAGATGCTCGCGGCCGCGAAGGCTGAACGCATTCCTTCGACGCTCCTCCAGCACGGGCACTACACGCGCTACCACACCGGCTGGCGGCAGTTCCGCGAGAGCAGTACCGCGTATCTCTCGCCGGACCAGCTCCTCGTGTGGAGCGGGTATTGGGAACGGGAACTCGAGCAGATCGGCAGCGTATTCAAGAAAATCGTCGTTGCCGGCTACAAGAACGCGCTTCCGGATATTGCGGGGAAGGGTGCGGTCCATGAGCGACTCCGCATACTCGTCCCCTATGAAGCGGTCGCGCCGAAGGAACATATCGGCGCATTCATCCGCGCGTTCATTGCTGAGCCGCGTATCCAGGTCTTCTTCAAGCCGCGGAACGATGTGCCGCTTGAATCGCAGCTCGCCGAATACGGCATCCACGATGCGACAGAAATAACGATGATGCCGAACCTCTCCAAGAATCCGAGCGACGACATCGATCTCGCGGTCGGGACCTATACGACGCTCCTCTCGGAGCTCATCATGTACGGCGTGCCGGTCGCTCTCCTCGAGACCCCGATGGATTACGGAGACGGCCTCACGCGGAACGATATTGCAGGCGAGCTGGCGCTCGAACCAGAGCATTCGCTCTTCGCGCGCGCGGAGGCGCTTGCCGCGATTTCTGACATCGAGCGTGCCCGCCGGCGCGTCGTCATCGCCGGGGAAGGGGACCGCCGCATGGCAGATGCCATTGCGGAATATCTATCGCCTAAGTAAAAGGACTTGCTCTCGCTGGTCCGTTCACTCTCAAACATTCTCTTTTGAGTGGAGGAAAAAATATGCCGAGAAGTAGAGTGCGAACACTTCGTACACCACGCGAGCGATGATGACACCCCAGAGTCCCCAAAGATACGCAAATCCTACGAGGATGAGTATCTTCGAGACAGCGACATAGATATTTGCTTTGTACAGGCTTTTGATCGAACGCTTCGCTTGGAGCGCGGTCGTGGTGAGGATGCTCACATAAAAAATGAGCGAGATCGAGAATACCTGCGAATAGGGGACCGCGTCCATGTACTGCGGAAAGAACATTTCATAGATATACGGCGCGGCAATGATGTAGGCGACGACGATCGGGAGGATGAAGAGCGCGAGCTGGAGCATCTTCTTGAAGATGCCGGCGCGGATCTCCTCGACGGTCTGGTTCGCGTATTTCGGAAGCGCGAGCTGCGGGATGTTCTTGAGCACGCCCTTGATCTGGGTCGGCACCGCGGTCGCGAAGGTGTAGATGGCGAGCTCGACCGAGCCGACGTGCTGGAAGACGATCACCTTGTCGATGTTGTCGGCGATGATGTTGAGGATGCTCATGAAGCTGAGGTGCTTGCTGTAGGAAAGCATCTCCGCGTCCTGCGTCCGGGGCGGATTGTACGCGCGCACGGTGAGCCAGTAGCAGAAGAGGCTCACGATGAGATTCGATGCGAAATAGACCCCGACGATCGCGATCGGATTCGTCGTCACGAAGATTGAACCGACGAGGAAGATGGTCGGGATCACGTTCCGCATGCCTCCGTAGATGCTGCTCCGCCTGAAATCCTTCTTGCCATTGAGGAAGAATCCGTAGAGCCCAGATGAGTTCAGAAGGGGAGTCGCCGCCGCAGTGATAAGAAGCGACCATCCGAGCGTCGTGTTGCCCTGGATGAAATAGTAGAGCGCGCCCGAGATCGCGACCGCGACCGCCGCGCCGCTCCACCTGAGGTTGATGAAGTAACCTTCGCGGAGCGTGCCGTCCTTGCCTTTTGCTACTGCCTGGAGGATCGCCGGCCCGAGACCGGTGAGAGAGAATGCGCCGATGATGCCGGCGACCGAGAGGATGTACTTGTAGACGCCGTATTCATGCTTCGGGAAGAAGTTGGCGAATGCGACACTGAGCGCGAAGCCGGATATGGTCCCGGTTATCTGGAGCAACGTCAGCCAAAAGCTGCCTTTCGCAAGGTAGACCATATCTGTCTTCGTATAGGTCTCTGATTTGCGGAGGAGCCGATATGCGGTCTGGCGGATATTCTCGAGCATACGTTGCTACAACTATACCGCACGCGCCCTGGTTTCGCGGCCAGACGCGCGAGCCCATGCGCCTTTTAGTCACAAGGGAATAGGCTTGTCTAGGTCGCCCCCTGAAGCCTCCCCGTGCTATAGTTTCGCCCATATGGACACCGCAAAATTCCTGCGCTACGGCATCCTAGCGCTTCTTTTTTCGATACCCTTTATTCCGCTCATCATCGCGAACGGGATGTTCTTCCCGTTCATCGTCGGTAAGAATTTCACGTTCCGCATCATTGTAGAGCTCATGGCCGGCGGCTGGGTCGCGCTCATGCTCCTCGACCGCACGTACCGTCCGCGCTACGGCGCGCTCCTCGGCGCGTTCGCAGCATTCGTGTTCGCGATCGGCCTTGCCGACCTCCTCGGCGAGAATCCGTGGAAGAGCTTCTGGAGCAACTTCGAGCGCATGGAAGGATTCGTCACGCTCCTCCATCTCTTCGCGTACTTCATCGTCATGGCATCCGTCCTCAATACGGAGAAGCTCTGGCGCTCGTTCTGGAATACGTCGGTCGGCGTCTCGGTGCTCCTCGGCCTCTACGGACTCCTCCAGCTCGGCGGCGTGATCGTCATCAACCAGGGCGGCGTGCGTCTCGATGCCACGTTCGGCAATGCGACCTATCTCGCCATCTACATGCTGTTCCACATCTTCATCACGGCATGGCTTGCGCTCTCGCATAGGGGCGCAGCATTCGTGAAATATGTCTACTGGGCAATCATCCTCCTCCAGGCCTTCATTCTCTACTTCACGGCGACCCGCGGCGCTATCCTCGGCTTCCTCGGCGGCGCGCTCCTTGCCGGTCTCCTCCTCGCGCTCACCATGAAAGGTGAAGCGAAGGTCCGGAAGTTCGCGTTCGGCCTCGTCGCCGCAGTCGTGCTCATCATCGGCGGCTTCTTCCTCATCCGGAACACCGCGTTCGTCCATAACAACCCGGTCCTGAGCCGCATGGCGACGATCTCGGTCGAAGGCGGCAGTGCGCGCTTCATGGTCTGGGGCATTGCGCTCCAGGGCATCAAGGAGCGTCCGATCCTCGGCTGGGGCCAGGAGAACTTCATCTATGTCTTCACCAAGTACTATGATCCCGAGATGTACGCGCAGGAGCCGTGGTTCGACCGCGTGCACGATGTCTTCCTCGACTGGCTGATCGCCGGCGGCATCATCGGACTCGCGGCGTACCTCTCGATTTTCGGCGCGGCGCTCTGGGGCATCTGGTTCTCGCGGAGAGGGAAGGATGCATTCACGCCGCTCGAGCGGAGCATGCTCACGGGCATCTTCGCCGGCTACTTCTTCCACAATCTCTTCGTCTTCGACAATATCGTCTCCTACATCCTCTTCGCGACCATCCTCGCGTTCATCCATCATCGTCTCACGACCGTCGCGTCGAAGGACAAGGACCTCAAGAACACGCACGCGAAGGCAAGCGGCATGCCGGTCCCGATCGTGGTTCCTGTTGCGATCGTCTGTACCCTCGCGCTCGTCTATCTCGTGAACTACAAGGGTATCGCGACCAACTACGCGCTTCTCGCGGCGATCTCGCCATCGAATGCGGGTGCAGAAGCAAACCTCGTGCTCTTCAAAAAAGCGCTCGCGTACAATGGGCTCGGCGGACAGGAAGTGAACGAGCAGCTCCTCCAGGCAGCGAGCTCGGTCGCGCGCGGCAACAATGTCGACCCGGTCGTGAAGGCGGATTTCATCAAGACCGCGAAGGACGCGATGAATGCTGAACTCGCGTGGAATGCGTCTGATGCTCGGCTCCAGGTGTTCATGGGTTCATTCCTCAATGCCTCCGGCCTTCCGGGCGAGGCGAAGCCGTACCTCGAGAAAGCGTACGAGCTCTCGCCGAAGAAGCAGGCGGTCCTCTTCGAACTCGGCAATAACGCGCTCGCGACCCAGGATTTCCCGGGCGCATTCGAATGGTTCAAGAAGGCGTATGAGCTCGCGCCTGAGTACCAGGACGCGCGCTTCTACTACGCGGCATCAGCCGTCTACGTGAACCGCTTCGATGTCGTCGACCAGCTCCTCACCGCGAAATACGGCACGATCGCTGTCGACAATGACCAGCTCCTCAACGCCTACTACCAGGCGAAGCGTTTCGACCTCGTGGTGAAGATTTGGGAAGGTCGCGTCGCCAAGGATCCGTCGAACCTCCAGTTCCACGTGTCGCTCGCCGCTTCGTACCTCGCATCCGGACAGCGCCAGGAAGCGATCGCCGAACTCCAGAAGGCGATTGATCTTAATGCCTCGTTCAAGGAGCAGGGAGAATTCTTCATCAAGGAAATCCAAGCTGGTCGGAATCCGTAACAAGCGACGGCGGAGGAGACAACAAAGAAACGCGCGAGCCCTAGGCCCGCGCGTTTCTTTGTTGTCACTGAGAATTTCTGTAGTATAAGTGCACTTCTCTTGTCATTCACCTTCACATAATGGAAATCAAGGAATCAGTCCCGCTTGCACCACTCACCACCTTCCGCGTCGGCGGACCGGCAGATTTTTTCATAACCGTTCGTACTATTGATGAACTCCGCGAAGCGTCCCGCTTCGCCCGCGAGGGCAAGCTTCCGTTCGCCATCCTCGGCGGCGGCTCGAATGTGCTCGTGCCCGACGATGGCTTTCGCGGTGTCATCGTGAAGAATGAGATCACGGGTACCGAGTATGAGGATGCAGAAGAGGATGTACTCGTGACGGCCGGATCGGGCGAAGATTGGGATACATTCGTCAAAGATACCGTGGACCGCGGTCTCATCGGCCTCGAAAATCTCTCGGGTATTCCAGGTACCGTCGGCGCGACACCGGTCCAGAATGTGGGCGCGTACGGCGCCGAAGTAGAGGGTTTGATCGAATGGGTGGAAGTGTTCGACCGTACCACCGACCCGGTCCGCACGCTCACGCGTGCGGAATGCGCCTTCGGCTACCGTGACAGTATCTTCAAGCGTCCGGAAGGGAAGTCGCTCCTCATTACGCGCGTCTGCTACCGTCTCCATAAGCATGCGCCTTTCATCACGACCTACAAGGATGTCGCGCTTCTACTTACCGAGCGGGGGATTATCCAGCCGACGCTTGAGGATATGCGCGCGCTCGTGCTTGAAATCCGAATGAGCAAGTCGCCGAATCTGTCAGAACTCGGTTCCGCCGGCTCATTCTTCAAGAATCCGGTCATCACGAAGGAAGCCTATGCTGAGGTGCTGAAGACATTTCCGGAGCTTCCGAAGTATCCGGTCGATGATGCGCATGTAAAGATCCCGATCGCGCACATCATCGAGAAATTGGGACTCAGGGGCAAGCGCGTCGGCAATGTGGGCTTCTATGCGAAGTCCGCGCTCAAGCTTGTGAACTACGGCGGCGGCACTGCTGCTGAGATTTCTGCGTTCGCTGATTCAGTGCAAGATGCAGTGCGTGAAAAAACAGGAATCGAGATCGAGCGCGAGGTGCAGTTGCTCTCATGAAATATTTTTTGCACGACGCATTTTTTTTACAAAAAACTTTTTTGCAAAAAGTTTTTTAGTTATCCACACATGCGTGCAAAAAATTCTTGTGCGCGTTTCATTCGTCACTGATAATAGTGATACACGGCGCACATACTCTTAGCAAAACATTGAGCAAGAATGTTTGGTCGGAAGAGAATGCAAAGCGCAGTATCGCTAGAAAAAAAATAAGAAACTAGTATGGCAGCAAAAAAGAAAGCAGTTAAGAAGACCACCAAGAAGAAGACAGTGAAGAAGGCGGTCAAGAAGACTGTGAAGAAGCCAGCAGCAAAGAAGAAGGCGACCCGCCGCAAGCGATAATCTCTCTATCGCACTCCCACCACTGCAAAAGTCCCCGAAAGGGGCTTTTGTTTTTTTAAATCCACGCCGACGACTGTTTTGCACGTATCAAAAATGGGGCGGTCAAGGCCGGTCTGGACCGCACAGGGAGAGGTCGAGGAGGGCTTCAAAATGTGGTATGCTGATTTTTCAATGAAGCTGTTTACGAAGATTTTCGGCGATGAGACCACAAAGGCCCTGAAAGCGATGGGTCCGGTGGTTATTGCTATCAACGGAAAAGAGGAGGAAATCAAGAAGCTCTCAGACGAAGGGCTCCGTGAGAAAACGACTGAATTCAAGGCTCGTTTGGCGAAGGGCGAGACCCTCGACAGCCTCATTCCTGAAGCCTTCGCGGTGGTCCGCGAGGCGTCCCGCCGGCTCCTCGGTCAGCGGCACTATGATGTCCAGCTCCAGGGCGGCCTCGCGCTCCATCAGGGGAATATTTCCGAGATGCGCACTGGCGAAGGAAAGACACTTGTCGCGACGCTTCCTGCATACCTGAATGCGCTCGAAGGGAAGGGCGTTCACGTCGTCACGGTCAATGACTATCTCTCCCGCCGCGACTCGGTGTGGATGGGACAGATTTATACATTTCTCGGTCTTTCGGTCGGTGTCATCACTAGCGACGCGTCGTATCTGTACGACTCGGGACACAAGGAAGATGCGCCGGAGGGTGAGGCGCTCGAAGATAAGCGCGACGAGCTCGGCGCCTTCCGCGTGTTCTATGAATTCCTCCGTCCCTCGACCCGCCAGGAATCCTACGCCGCCGACATCACGTACGGCACCTCGAATGAATTCGGATTCGACTATCTGCGCGACAACATCGCATACGAGAAGAAGGATCTCCGTCAGCGTGGCTTCCACTACGCGATCGTGGACGAAGTCGACTCCATCCTCATCGATGAAGCGCGAACGCCTCTGATCATCTCCGCGCCTGCGCAGCAGTCGGAGAGCCTGTACGCGCGCTTCGCGGAGATCGCCCGCAGCCTCACGAAGGATGAGGACTACGAAGTCGAGGAGAAGCACCGCTCAGTGCTCATGCGTGAGCCAGGCATCGAGAAAGCGGAGAAGGCGCTCGGCATGGAGAACATCTATACCGACGGCGGCATCAAGTACGTGCATCACCTCGAGACGGCAGTCCGCGCAAAGGCGCTCTTCACACGCGACAAGGAATACGTCGTCCGCGACGGCCAGATCGTCATCGTTGATGAGTTCACCGGCCGCTTGCAGCCGGGACGCCGCTGGTCCGAAGGACTCCATCAGGCTGTCGAAGCGAAAGAAGGCCTCGCCGTCCAGAATGAAACGCGCACCTTCGCCTCGGTGACCTTTCAGAACTTCTTCCGCATGTACGCGAAGCTCTCGGGCATGACCGGTACCGCTGCGACCTCTTCCGAGGAATTCCAGACCGTCTACAACCTCGATACCATCGTCATCCCGACGCACCGCTCGATCTCGCGCATCGACGCCGACGATCTCATCTTCCGTACCGAGCAGGGCAAGTTCAAGGCGATCGCGACCAAGGTGAAGGAGCTCCACGCGAAGGGGATGCCGATCCTGATCGGCACCGTGTCGATCGAGAAGAACGAACTCCTCGGCAGCTACCTCGCGAAGGCAGGCATTCCGCACGAGATCCTGAACGCGAAGAATCACGAGCGCGAAGGCGAGATCATCGCGCAGGCAGGCCAGCCGGGCAAGGTCACGATTGCGACCAACATGGCGGGCCGCGGCGTCGACATCAAGCTCGGCGGCAACCCGGCTCCTGCTTCGGCATATGACGCCGTCAAAGAGAAGGGCGGCCTCTTCGTGCTCGGCACCGAGCGCCATGAGGCGCGCCGCATCGACAACCAGCTCCGCGGACGCGCAGGCCGCCAGGGCGATCCCGGCGAGACGCAGTTCTTCGTCTCGCTCGAAGACTCGCTCATGCGCGTGTTTGCATCCGATACCGTGAAGAGCATGATGGAGCGCCTCAATATCCCTGAGGACGAGCCGATCCAGAACAAGCTCATTTCGCGCTCACTCGAAGCCGCCCAGACCAAGATCGAGGGCTTCCACTTCGATTCGCGCAAGCAGATCCTCGCCTACGACAACGTCCTCAACCACCAGCGCCACTCTATATATGAGATGCGCTCCCGCATCCTCCTCGGCGAGCTCGAGGACGTGGAAGTCTTCCTCGAAGAGAATGTCGCCGGCGACCCGGATGCGCTGAAGCTCATCGAAGAGAAGCGTAATGAGCTCGGCAGGGAAGAGTTCATCGCGAGCTTCCGCCGCCTGGCGCTCCAGACCATCGATATGTTCTGGATGGATCATCTCGAAATGATGGACGCACTCCGCTCGAGCGTGAACCTCCGCGCCTACGGCCAGCGCGATCCCCTCGTCGAATACCGCAAGGAAGGCTTGTTCCTCTTCAAGCAGCTCGAGGAATCGATCGGCGTCCACCTGATCCGCATGCTCCCGTCTATCGGCGGCCAGGCGATCGTCGCGGAAGAGAAGAAGATGCTGAAGCTCGAATCGCAGGCGAAGCTGATCGGCGGCAGCCAGAACGCGAGCGACGTCGCCGTCGGCGGCGCGCATGCGAAGAAGATGGACAAGATCGGCCGCAACGACCTCGTCACCATTACGGACGGAGAGAAGACCGAAACCATGAAATTCAAAAAAGCTGAACCGCTCATTGAGAGCGGCGTCTGGAGGTTAATGGCCTAACGATGACAATTCTGTCAAAAAAGAAAATTAAAGTTTCAATAATCATTGCTCTAGTTGTTATTTTCATATGGGGCGCTTCTGGCCGTTTACCAAGTGAATTCGCCATCGGCCCTTTCAAATATCCTCTTTCAGATGAAGCTAAAAGGTCAGAAAAACAGTTAGATGTAAAAGATTCACCTTGCTCAGTCAATACTATTAATCAGAGTGGAGGAAGTAACGCTGTTGATTGCGGCCCGAAAATGATGATTCTGGATCATCACCAGCAAGAAGAAAACGGCACCACTATTCTGTATGTCACGTTTGGGAATCCTCCAATGGAAGGTGCCCCGTATATTGCGCGCCCGACTAACCTAACGGAAATTGAACCTGCGGTCTTTCAGGGAGGGGGAACGCGTACATATGCAGGTAAGCCTGCTGTCCCGATTGCAACCTACCGATTTCACTATAGGGCTGTTCCTCCCACAGACGAGTCTAGTATCGAATTTGCATTCAAGTGATAATATAGACACATGAAAATACTTGCACGCGTCCTGTTTTCGATCCTTGGAATTCTTCTCGCCGCCTACTTGGTGCCGGGGATCTATGTCGCAGGCGTCTATACGGCGCTCATCGTCGCGATCGTGCTCGGACTCCTCAATATGATTGTCCGACCGATTCTCTTTGTCCTCACGCTCCCGATCACGATTCTCACCTTCGGACTGTTCACGTTCGTCCTCAATGGCCTCCTCCTCTGGTTCGTCGGGACCTTCATCGAAGGCTTCGAGGTCCGCGGCCTGCTGCCCGCAATCCTTGGCGCGCTCGTCATCTCTATTGTTTCGTGGATCGGCAACCACCTCCTCAAGGAGCCGAAGGCCGCCTAAATGGAACAGATTCCTCTCGGCAGATATCGCCATTTCAAAGGGAAGGAATACCAAGTCCTTGGCATTGCGCATCATACCGAGGCAAATGAGCCGCTCGTGGTCTATAGGGCGCTCTACGATCATCCTGAATTCGACAAGAATGCCCTCTTCGTTCGGCCGCTCGCCATGTTTGTCGGCGAGGTCGAGATAGAGGGAAAGATGATTCCTCGGTTTGTGTATATTGGGTAAAGGGGTGTGCCCGCCGCGGCCGAAGGCCGCGGCGGGCACTGACGTTTCAAATAATGCTACACTCGCAGACATGGCAACACTCGTAACCCACAACGAAGGATTCCACAGCGACGACGTCTTCGCGGTCGCGGCGCTCAACCTCCTCCTCAAGGGCGACCTCACGGTCATCCGCACCCGCGACCCGATCCTCATCGAGCGCGCCGACTATGTCGTCGATGTCGGCATGACGCATGATGCGTCGAAGAACCGCTTCGACCATCACCAGAAGGGCGGCGCGGGCATGCGCGAGAACAATATTCCGTACGCAGCCTTCGGTCTCGTCTGGAAGCGATATGGCGCAGATATTGCTGGCTCGGACAGTATCGCGGCCTTGATCGATGCAAAACTCGTCCAGCCGATAGATGCGGGCGACAATGGCATTGATATATTCTCGCCTCGGATTCCCGGAGTCTTCCCTTATGTCATCCGCGCGGTCATCGGCACCTATCTGCCTACTTGGAAGGAGGAAACCGATATCGACAAAGCATTCACTGAAGCCGTCACGTTCGCAGAACGCGTCCTCGTGAGAGAAATCACCCGCGCACGCGACGATGAAGAAGCGCGCGAAGAAGTCGAGAAAGCTTATGAAGCCTCATCCGACAAGCGGCTTTTGATCCTCGACAAGCCGTATCCCTATGGCGAAGCGGTCGACAACTATCCCGAATGCCTGTACGTCATCTCGCCGCGCAATTCAGCGGAGGGTTGGAAGGTGACAGCGGTCAAAGTTAGTTCTCACAGCTTCGAGCGCAAACGACCGTTCCCCGAGTCCTGGGCAGGGAAGGAAGCAGTCGAGCTCCAAGAGGAGACGGGAGTCTCGGATGCGGTGTTCTGTCACCGTGACCGCTTCGTGGCATACGCGAAATCTCGTGACGGCGTGGTCCGTCTCGCCGAGCTCGCGCTCCGCGACCGTGGGGAATAGACACGCGCTGAATATTCATAAAACGGCCCCAAACCTTGACTCCTTGCTGAAAGCGACGCCGTAGCGTAGGCTCTCTATATATGGCATTTGTTGATGAAATCAAGCTCCATGCGAAAGCGGGGAACGGAGGCGACGGCGTCGAACGCTGGCGCCACGAGAAGTTCCACGAGTTCGGCGGCCCATCCGGGGGAAATGGCGGAAACGGCGGCGATGTCTACATCGTCGGTGTTCGTGATCGGAGCGTGCTTTCGGAGTACCGCCACGACCCCGAATTCTTCGCCCCGCGCGGCGAGGATGGCGGCATCAAGAACATGCACGGCGCCAACGGCGCAGACATCACCATCAAGCTCCCGATCGGCTCCATCGTCACCAACGAGACGACGGGCAAGGTCTTCGAGCTCCTCACAGAAGGCGAGACCATCAAATTCCTCCAGGGTGGCCGCGGCGGACTCGGGAACCACCACTTCAAGAGCTCCACCAACCGGAGCCCGATCGAGACAACTCCCGGAAAGCCGGGCGAAGAAGCCGTCTTCCACGTCGAGCTCCGCCTCATGGCTGATGCCGGGTTCATCGGCCTCCCGAATGCGGGGAAGACCAGCCTCCTCAATGAGCTCACGCGCGCAGGCGCCAAGATCGGCAACTACGCCTTCACGACGCTCGAACCGAATCTCGGCGATCTCATGGGCCACATCCTCGCAGACATCCCGGGCCTCATCGAAGGCGCATCCGACGGCAAGGGCCTCGGCCACAAGTTCCTCCGCCACGTCGCGCGCACCCGCCTCCTCGTGCACTGCGTCTCACTTGAGAGCGAGCACCCGATGGAAGACTACGAGACGGTCCGTGCCGAACTCGGCGCTTTCGACCCGTCGCTTCTCGAGAAGCGCGAGATCATCGCCCTCACCAAGTCCGACATGGTCAGTCCTGATGTCGTGAAGAAAGTCACCAAACAATTCCAAGGCCTCGCCGAGACGATTACGCCGATCACCATCCTCGACGACAAAGTGATGAAAAGCTTCCGGGAACTGCTTCTTAAGTTCCTGGAACCTACTATTTAAACCACAACCCCCCTTATCTATGGATGTTCGCGAAGCGAAAGAAAAAATTAATTTTGTAAGAGAAAAACTGCTAGAAGTTCAGAGAATTACATATCTTCCGGACAGCATGTACGCGGAGGTTTTGAGCGCGCGCGACTCAATGGAGGAGTCTTATCCCGAAGAGAGTAAAGCAGTGCGTGAGTGCTGGGACGCCATACAAAGGTCACTGCCGTCGGGCATTTCTGTCGATGGTAACCTGGTGAGACACCTTTCCTTCAATCAGGCCACCGATTGGTTTGATATTTCGCGCTCAGACATACCAAGAGAACTAACAAAATTGAAAGAATACGAGCAGAGACTTGCTCTAATAGTCTATATGGAATCTCTCCACCCACAGGTTGCGAGGGTTTCAGAAATTGTCTTAAACGGTGATATAGACGCCGGCCTGAAAACCGTGTTTGCTTCGCTAGATGCGTCCATTCGTGCGCACTTGAAGGTGCGACCAAACGAATCGTCTGTGTCGATGATAGGGAAGGCATTCAAGGACGGGGATTTGGTCGCGCGACAGCCGGAGAATAGCGACAGTGCAAGAAACTTTCTTCAGGGCGTGGTTGGTTACTATAGGTCAATTATTGTTCACAATGCACTCTCACAAAATAGAAACAGCGTAGAGGGTGCGCTCTCACTATTTGCATTGGCACACGAAGCGTTTCGCTTATTCGATTCCTGCGCGAGGGAGCAAGAGGGCGTTCCGAAGAGCTCAGGTTAGTAATGATGCCGCACTTCCACAAAATTGATTTCAATGGGGACCTGCGCATCGTATATAAAGAAGAAAGGTGCGGCTCCGTTTTCGGAGCCGCACCTTTGTGCGAGGGCGGCGATTCATCGGCCGCCCTCGAATGGATGCACTGACTTGTTTTCGTAATACCACATGAGCAGGGTCTCGAGATGGGTCGGGAGGTACATTTCCCCGCAATCGAACATGTTCTGTTCGAGTGAGCGGATTACTTCCGGCTTCTCAGAAAATATCGTGGCGAGCGCGCTCCGCACGTTGGCCCAGAAAGGATGTGAGAAAAGATCGAACCCGCACTCGCTGCGAGCGGCATATTCATGGGGAAGTGCTGCCTCGGAAGCCTGTATGGGCTGCCGCAAGAGTATGGCCAGCAGTCGTACCATGCCGTTAGCACAGTCGCTTTCGGGAAGCTCGGGAACGCGAGACCGCTCCGCATAGGCCTTTCGAAAGAGGGTAAGGACACCAGGGTCTTGCGACCTGAAACCTGCCAGTAGGTCTGCAAGGCGGAATACTGGCTTTTCGATTACAGTCGTCGAGGCATCTTTCGTGGCGACGCGCTCCAGAGGAAACGCATATATGGTTGCTGGCATATGCCGCTCCTTTTGTCGGTGTACAAGGGTTCTACCGAATGGGAACATCGATGCTGGGCACAAGGTTACCAAGGAACCATGGTATTGGCGAGCCTGGGGACCTTTTGAGCCCGAGGCCATAATCTGCTAGGATAGGCCCACATGACACCATATCGCCTAACCGTCGGTCTCGAGGTCCACGCAGAGCTGGCAACCGCCACCAAGATGTTCTGCAACTCCAAGAATGACCCTGATGAGACCCGCCCGAACGTGAACATCTGCCCGGTCTGTATGGCGCATCCGGGAACGCTTCCAGTTCCGAACAAAGAGGCGGTGAAGCATGTCCTCAAGGTCGGACTCGCGCTCGGGGGCACCATTGCCGACTATACCGAGTTCGATCGCAAGAACTATTTCTATCCTGACATTCCGAAAGGGTACCAGCTCAGCCAGTACAAGTATCCGCTCGTCTCGGGTGGCGAGCTCGCGGGCATCGCGGTCACACGCGTGCATCTTGAAGAGGACACGGCACGTTCGCAGCATGACGGGGAAGGGAGCATCGTCGACTTCAATCGCGCCGGCGTTCCACTCATGGAGCTCGTGACCGAACCGGTCATCAAGAGCGCGGAAGAAGCCGGGAAGTTTGCGCGCGAGCTCCAGCTCCTCTTTCGCACGCTCGGCGTCTCCGAGGCCAACATGGAAAAGGGGGAGATGCGCGTCGAGGCCAACATCTCGGTCTCGAAGACCGACGCCTTTGGTACGAAGGTCGAGGTCAAGAACCTCAACTCCTTCAAGTCGGTCGAGAAGGCGATCGCATACGAGCTCGAGCGTCAGTCGAAGCTCATCGATGGCGGCGGAGTCGTTGTTCAGGAAACGCGCGGGTGGGATGAGATCAAGCAGGTCACGTTCTCGCAGCGACTTAAGGAAACATCCGAAGACTATCGGTACTTCCCGGATCCTGATCTACCGAAACTCATCATCTCTGAGATTCCAGAATTTTCTGAAGAAGCGCTTCGAAAAGAAATGCCTGAACTTCCTGATGCGAAGCGTGCACGTTTTGCAAAAGAGTTCGGACTCAAGTCTGCAGACATCGAAAATTTCGTGCAGGATGAAACGCTCGGAAATTTCTTCGAGTCAGTAATTGGTGCAGGGAAGTTTGGAAGCGATGCTGCACAGCTAGCGGCGAACTACATCACCTCAGATCTCGCAGGCATCTTGAAGGCGAAGGGAGTGACCCTCTCCGAGCTCAAGGTCACGGCCGAGAGCTTCGCCAAGGTGGTCGCCATGATCGGGGAGGGCAAGCTCTCCTCACGCGGCGCCAAGGACCTCCTCGGGGTCCTGGCCGATGAAGGGGGCGACCCAGCCACCATCGCGGAGGGCAGGGGACTCCTCCAGCAAAACGACGAGGGAGCGCTCCTCGCGATCGTCGAGAAGGTGCTCGACGCGAACAAAGGAGTCGTCGACGAGTACAAAGCAGGCAAAGAATCATCACTCCAATTTCTTGTCGGTCAGGTGATGAAGGAGACGAAGGGTTCAGCAAACCCCGGAGTACTCCAAAAACTCCTCAAAGAGGCTCTCAGTAAATAGGCGGCAAATAAAAAAAATCTCGTCAAAACGAGATTCTTTTTATTTGCAACGTATTTTGGCAAATCTCGGCTAGCAATGTATGGGTGGCGAGATTCAATTAGAGACACCCCTGGACCAGAATTTGAGACGTGACTCCCCTACCCACCCTCAAATACGCAGAGTCGTCGACCTTGAGGGTAGATCCACATAAGACCGACAGGCTCTCTAGGGCTGACTGAATGCAGTGACCCTTAAAATTCGGAACGAGGCGACCTCGCTATACTCGGCCTGCCACCGACCCGCGCCTAGCTGCTTCATGAGCCACTCGTCTGGGCAGAATGGCTGCCTGCTGTGGAATGGGGTATCTCGGCAAGACGATAAAGAGAGTGTAGAATACGTGTATGGATGACACTCTAGTTATCGCTGGAAAGCAGTATATCTCGGCTAGACGAGCTGCCGAGATATCGAAGTATGCGAAGGATTACATCGGCCAGATGTGCCGGTCGGGGAAGCTTGAGGGAAAGCTCATCGGCCGTAACTGGTACATCGATCCGCATGCGCTCATGGCGCTTTCGAACAAGGGCCGAAGCAAGGCGTCGGACGAGTCTACTTCTGCAGAGGTCGGTCAGGTCTCTGAGCGAGCCTCCGTGCTTCTCGAAGAAACGACCTTTGCATACGAGCCGAAGGAATACTCATTCGAGTCTGATGACCGCCCTCTGGTCCCAGAATTCGCTAAGCGTGAGCGAGAAGTGGAGGCACCCACCGTCCCTATGAATCATCTGGTACCCATTGAAGAACTCGGAGTGAGTCTTGTAGGGGGGCAGTCTGAAGGGGAAACGGAACCTGCGGAAGCTTTCGGGGATCCTGTAGTCGAGGAAGATCGGTCGCACGGTACCAGTGCTGTATGGGAGCCTGTGACCTCTGTTGCAGGGCATACCGACCAGGAAAGTCACTACCGGGAGGAGATCGTTGCGCGCAAGCGGACGTCCCCCTCTAAGTACGCGGTCGATCTCAGGCAGTTTGCATCCAAGCAGGCCACTCCAGTCCATGTACAGCCAGAGATTGCCCGACCTGTGCGGAAGGCAGCTCCAAAGCGTATTGCCGCACCAGTAGAGAAGCAGCCGACCCGCCACAAGCGTTCCATGACAGTTCCCATGCTCATTACTGCAACAGTATTCGCTGGGATGGTCTTAGTGATCTCAGGAGCAGGGAATCGTGCGGTCCAGTACCCTGAGAATAGGAGCATCTACGAAGTCAGTTACGCCTCGATCCGTGCAGCTGCACTAGATTCCATGAATCAAATAAATCTCGTCAAAAAGAGAAACCCTTAGTTGTAAATATATTTTTACTATTTTAGACAATATAATTTGGACCCGAAAGGGTCTTTTTTAATTCCTTCATTCACCAAATTCCTGAAGTAATCAGTGCTTAGCTGCTGCATCGAGGGGTATTGCCAGGTGTTGCATCGGCCTGAATACAAAAAAAGGGGCTGTCAGAGGCTCATGAGTGGGGCCATCTCCAAGCTCTTCTAAAGACTCGCGAGCGCGAGAGATCTTACCTAGGCTTAGAGCACGGAAAGCTGTGTAAACTCATGGCCACAGGACAGTGTGCGCTTGCTTGCGCCAAAGTCGCGGCGACACACCGCAGTGTCCTTGGCGTACGTTATTTGTAGTGAGGAGGCCCCTGCAGCAGTCACTTGAGGGAAGTTAGCCTCTTCAAGTTAATTAAATCCCTCTAGTGTGCGTCCGAAGGGCGTGATTTTGTATCTCGGGGAAGCTCCGCCCGGACAGACATGACTACGGGGCAGCAACCTCAGTCGACATCGGGGACCTCAAGACCTGTGGGCGAATCAATTAGGTACTAAAGCCCATCATTTTTCAGGGTGACCGCTTTAAAGTCACTCAAGGTAGCATGGAGATTTTATGTTATTTAATCCTTATTTTAATTCATATCTCGTCTAGACGAGATTTATTTCAGAAAATAAATAGCTCGGAAATCCGTAAATCAAGATAAATCCCTGGATCGGCGATAGATGATCCCCACATAAGCGCAGTCAGGCTTCCATCAATGTGAGTACTGCCTCAGCCGTTTACGTCGCTGCATTACTTTCACTGCTCGAGTGCCGACAGAGGCAAGTCACAACCCTGTTTTTTGAGCGAAATACACCTACTGCGCGTCTAAAAAGGCTATATATCAAGCTACAGAATCAAACTGGGCGCATTTTGCGGACCTTTTGGGTAGAGAAACTACATCCGGTGAGACACGCTTCGCTTTAAAAAATAAACACGGATCATGTGCGCTTTCAGTGCATTTTCTTGATCATTTTTGCGCATAGAATCGGATCGAAAAGGTGGCATTCTGTCGATTCAAAATTTGCGCGCCTTATACGCGATTTTAGAGGCATGTTTTTAAAAAACTTTGCGAGCGAGATTCGCCCACGAGAAAAATAAATTCTATGAAAAACATAGTCAGTTCGGACATGAAAGAATCTTCATACTTATCCCCATATTTCTTCGCATGAATATGGATTTCCCGTTGTAAAATATAAGTAATTCGCCCAAACGGAATTCATGAACAACGTTCTTTTTTTTGAAAACAAGCAGTTCATCACCTCACGTGATGCAGCTCTGAATTCCGGATACACAATCGATTACATTTCGAGACTTTGCCGCTCGAAAAAAATCGAAGGAAAATTGATCGGGAAGACATGGTATGTCGGTCTCGAATCACTCCAAGATTTTCTTGAAGAACAGGGGAAAATAAAATCTCAAAAAGCAGTCCAACTTTCTGAAGAGCGGAAGTTGGATTATCGCGTTGCGACGATCAAGGCGAAGGCCGAGGTCATCCCGCAGGCCTTCGAGTCGGTATCCCGAAACTTGCACGCGCTCCGAGACCGTGTTGTCGCTGCTGTCGGGGCAGTGGTCATCGTCGCAGCGCTCTATGGTTTCGGTTCTCACGGAATTCCGATCTTGTCAAATGTCGTCTTGCCGAAGATTGCGGCAACGGCCGACGAAGCAACGAAGCAGATCGCATCGATCGACCTCGGTGAGGTTGCCGAGTCTGCGTATCTTTCTTCCGTCGCGAGCGCAGATTTCGTGACGCGCCTCACGACGCAGGATCCTGCAGCGTGGAGCGCACTTCGCGCGAATATCACGGACACCGCAAGCGCGATCGGCGGCGCGACTGCAGACACGGAGCGCGCGCTCGCGCTCGCATCAATCGAAGTGCGCGAGGGAAGTCTTGCGACGACCGCAGGTGCGCGCGCCTCGGTCGCGCTCGGTGCCGATGCAGTCACGAGCACGCTCGCGTCATTCACGACGAGCGTGTCCACGTTCGCGACATCAGTGAGTCGCGCAGTCTACGCGACGACCAACGGATTCTTCTCGAAGGTCGCCATGCTTCTCCGTCCGGGATACCAGTTCACGGACGCAGGAGATGTGACGAAGAAGCCGCCGGCCGCCCTCGAGACGCCGCAGCCGAGCGAAGGCATGGTGGTGGTGCCGGGAACCGGGGACGCGGAAAGCGACGCGGCGAAAATCTCACGCATCCAGAAATCATTCTCGGATGATGTCGCGGTGGTGCCGTCAGCCGATGGAGAGAGTGGCGTGATCAAGCCAGTGTTCCGCGATTCGAAGAGTGACGATTACTTGTACGTATTGGTGCCGCTTAAGAACGAGAAAGAAGCGCCGTAATGTTTCTTCCGAGCTTCCCACCACTTCTCTGGACGTGCGGTGGTGGGAAGCTCGGCGGAAACGCAAGAGTGTGGGGTCGAAAAAACAAGAGGCATGAAAAACATAAGCAAAACAAAGGGATTCTGGCAGATGGTCGTCATGATGGCGATCGTCTCCACGATGAATGCTGCGTCGATCGAAGCAGCAACGCTACCGACGACACCGCTTGCGGATGCCGGAGCGAATGGAAATTTCTCCGTCTCTCCTGCGAAGATCGAGCTCGATGTGATGCCGGGAGAGACGGCGACGCGCGAGATCACGATCCAGAATCGCACGGGAGCGACGCAGGAATATTCGCTCTCAGTCGAGGACATGGCGGGCACGAATGGTGGCGCCGAGACGGTACATTTTTTCGGAAACGAGAATGGTCCGAACTCGCTCCGCAATCTCGTGACTTTGCCCGAAGGAGCGATCATGCTCGCAAGCGGTTCTGAAGTACGCGTACCAGTCACCATAAAAATTCCTGCGCCGGGAGTCGCAGGAGATGAACCGGGTGGTCGGTATGGAAGCGTCTTTATCACCGCAACGCCGGCAAGCACGAACGCGAGCGGCGCCGGTGTCGCATCAAGGATCGGCGTGTTGGTGTTCGTCCGCGTGCCGGGCGAAGTCAAAGAAGAAGGAGTGCTCAAGAAGTTCGGAACGCTCGGTGGAAAAAAAGTTTTCGCGAAGGGAGATGTCGCGATGACGCTGCTCTTCGAGAATTCCGGAAACGTGCACGTGAATCCGTACGGCATCGTGACAATCACAAATATGTTCGGACGCGAAGTCGCTGTGTTGCCGCTCGATCCATGGTTCGCGCTTCCGAACTCGCTCCGCACGCGAGACGTGATCTGGAATACGGGAAACGCGTTCGGCATCTTCACGGCAACGGCATCGGTGAATCGCGGCTACCAGGACATCGTCGACACCGCAGCGGTCACGCTCGTCGTGATCTCGCCCCTCGCGCTTCTTATAGTAGTCGTCGCGCTGATCGCGCTCGCATTCGGAATTCGCCGCATCGTCCGCGCGCGTCGAAATCGTAAGGTCGCTGTTGCATAGATATGAACGCATCCGCATTCACAAAAGTTGCAACAGGAGTCGTCGCGGGGGTTTCACTCTTCGCAGGCGCGCTCAACGCGCAGGTGATGCAGAGCTCGAACTACCGCATCGAACTCGATAGCGTGAACTCGGGCGGCACACGTTCAGGATCGGCAAGCTTCCGGATGGAAGACACGGTCGGCGAACAGGCGACGGACCGATCGGGAAGCGCGAATTACAACGTGAAGGCGGGATACCAGCAGATGAGTAGCGCGACCTTGACCCTGACCGGTGCAGCAAACGTGACGATGTCGCCAGCACTCCAGACCACGGGAGGCGGCACCTCGACCGGCTCGCTTCCGCTCACGGCAACGACGAACAACGTGACCGGCTACGAGCTCTCGATTAAGGCTTCACTGAGCCCTGCAATGCAGGCGGGAGCCGCAACAATCGCGAACTACGCTCCGGCAGGAGCTGATCCGGACTTCACCTTCACGGTGGCACCGGCAAGCGCGGCCTTCGGATTCTCGCCGGAAGGGAATGATGTCGTACAGAAGTACTTGGACAACGGCACCCTCTGCAACACCGGCGCATTGAATACCGCGAACGCATGCTGGAACTTCCTCTCGACAACAGATGACGTGATTGCTCGCAAGAATTCAGCGAACAATCCGGCAGGAACGGTGACGACGCTCAAATTTCGGATCGATGCGGGCACAGCAGCAACGCTGACTGCAGGAACGTATTACGCGACGTCGACCGTAACGCTGATCGCACTCTAATGGTATGCGTACGTATCTCAAGCGGCTGATCGCGAGCGCGCTTCTCCTCTCAGTCTTCACAGCAAACACATCGGTCAGTCTTGCTGCAGTCACGGATAGCTTCAGAGTCGGATTCACGGTCACGAGCGCGACGACAGGAGGCACGACCGGGGGGACCACAGGAGCAACGACGGGCGCGACGACAGGAACAGGTGGAGGTGGCGGACCGATACAACCTCATCCGCTTCCAGACATATATAATGTGCGCGCAACGCCCGCCACCCACTCCTCACTCGTCGAATTCAGTACCGAGCCGCACACGCAAAGTTTTGTCCGCTACGGCGAGACGATCGATTACGAAGGAGGAACAGTATCGGGGACCTTCTACCAAAAAGAGCACGCATTCACGCTGACGGGACTCAAGGCAGACACGCTCTATCACTACTCGATAACAGTCGTTGACGGATTCGGAGGAACGCGGACACTCGAAGGACTGACGTTCAGGACGCGCGCGGAAACGGTTACACCACCCGTTCCGCCCGGCGGCGAAGAGGGACCAGTGAACGCCACGACCTTCACCGCGACGCCGCGCACCGACCGCATCGATCTCGACTGGATCGTCCCGGGAAATCCGAATCCTGAAGTCCGCCTGGTCCGCTCGACAATCTTTTACCCAGCCGATCCGAATGACGGCGAAATCATTTTCGAAGGAAAGGGAACGAAGTATCCGGACAAGGATGTCGAAGCTGGAAAGACCTACTACTACACGCTGTTCACGAAGAAAGGAGACGAGTTCTCATCCGGCGTCATCGCGAAAGCGACGATGCCAGAACTCGGAAAAGTCCCGCTGCCGCCGTCATCGAATCCCTTTGAGAATCTTCCGACCTCGACGACCGTTGACCCGAAGATCGACAAGCTCACGCTTCCGGACTTCCTCTTCATCCAAGATGGCGTGGTGCTCCCGGTAACAGATGGACGCATCGCAATCGACGGAACGAAGAATCTCACCATCCTCCTCGCGTACGAGAAAGTCCCGGAAATCCTGAAGACGATCGGCATCACGCTCCGTGACCCGCAGGACTCCTCGAAGACCTTCTCCTTCCTCCTCCGCATCAATGAAGACAAGAGCGCGTACGTCGCGACCATCGGCCCCCTCGGCCGGACCGGCCTCTACAACCTCTCGATCATCATTCTCGACTACAAGAACCAGGGTCTGAAGCAGCTCAAAGGAGCCCTCGCCGCAGAAGTCGGAAGTGCACTCAGTGCAGAACACGGAATCCGAGAATACCTTGCAAACTATGAGTATCCTGTCGCCGTCGCGCTCTTCATTCTCCTCGTCCTCATGCTCATCCTCCTGACCTCTTGCCACTGGCGCCGCAAAGAAGTCGTAGACGAATGCTGACCCGCCCGCCGCATACATATATATGTATCGATTCTCGACACCACACACCAAGATCCTGAAGAAAATCGCGGCTTTTGCCGTGGCCCTCTCAGTGTGCGTGTCGCTCCTCCCGGGCGTCCTCCCGGTGTCTGCTGCCTTCAATAAGGAAATCAACTATCAGGGCAAGCTCATGGACACGAGCAACAGCCCGGTCGCCGACGGTTCATACAACGTCCGCTTCAAGCTCTACACGACCGCAACCGGCGGCGCGCCGATCTGGACTGAGACCTGGTGCGTGAGTCCGGATGGTGGCACCACCTGCGACGGCACCGGCACCAACAACCGGGTATCAACCGTGAGCGGCCTCTTCTCAGCGATGCTGGGCTCCACGACCGCGCTCACTGCCGTCGATTTCAACCAGACCCTCTACCTCGGTGTTGAGATCGGCGGCACCGCGACGACGCCAACCTGGGACGGCGAAATGACCCCGAGGAAGCGTCTCAGTACGGTCCCGTCAGCGATCGAAGCGAACAATGCAGCGCTCCTCGGCGGCGTCGCATCATCATCATTCCTCCGCGCCGATCAGTCGGATTCGTTCGACACCGGAACGCTCACGATTTCCGGCGCGGCATCTTTCGATATCAATGGAAATCTCATCGTCTCCGACACGGACGTCGCGTTCGACGGAGCGACGACGAACTTCGCGTTCACTGGAAATTTCACGGCGAACACGGATGACTTCTCGATCAACAAGCTGACCGGTAATGTCGGCGTCGGCACGACGACCGCCGCAAGCAAGCTCACCGTGTGGTCGGCAACGACTGCGACTGATGCACGTGTCTTCGAGATCGTCGACAGCGCATCAACGACTGTGTTCTCAGTTTCAGATACCGGCACGACGACGCTCGCGGGCATCCTCAAGGTAAACGGAAATGCGACCTCGACCTTCGCGAACGGACTCAATATTTCAAACGGCTGCTATGCAGTGAACGGCACCTGCATCAGCGCCGGTTCTGGTTCCGGAACGGTGAACGCAGGCACTGCCGGACAAATCGCATTTTATGCAGGCGCAGGTTCAGCAGTCTCGGCAACCTCATCCATCTTCATCGACCCGACAGGGAACGTCGGCCTCGGCATCGTGTCTCCGTCAGAGAAGCTCAACGTGCAGGGCGTCGTCGCAGTGAATTCCCTCAAGGCGACGTCGACCGCGCAGACCTCGGTATTCTCCGGCGGCGTCACGGTGGTTGGCACGACGACGCTTTCGAATGCGACGTCGACCGCGCTCTACACGACACTCCTCGGTACCAACAGCGAATACTTCATCGACCTCACTGGTACCGGACTCACGAATGTCGGCGGCGCGCTCACGCTCGATGCGACCGGCAACTGGACCGGAACCTTCGACGGCCAGGAAGGAGCGTACTATCTTTCAAACTCATTCTCGACGACGTCGGCTGCATACTTCCTCTCCCTCAACCAGGGCGCATCCTTCTCGACCTCGTCTGCCTCATACTTCCTTTCACAAAATCAGGGCGCGGCATTCTCCACTTCTTCCGCGTCATACTTCCTCTCTCAGAATCTAGGCCAGGCATTCTCGACGACCTCGACTGACTTCTGGCTCTCGACGAAGACGACCGACGACCTCGTGCAGGGCGCGACCAACAAGTACTATGACAATCTTCTGGTGAATGCCTACATCCATGCGTCATCCACGATCGCAAAGGCATACAGCGCGAACACCTTCACCGGCGCGAACGTCTTCAACGGCACGCTCACGGTCGGCACCTTGAACGGTCCGCTCCAGGCGAACAACGGCGTCGTCTCGGCAACGACTTCGATCGGTGTCCTCTATGGCGGCACCGGCCTTACCGCGGCGCCGGCATATGGAAATGTCCTCGTCGGAAACGCGAACGGCGGCTACACGCTTTCCGCGACGTCATCCCTCGGCATCAGCTTCGCGGATCTCGTCGGTGTCGCGACCGACGCGCAGGTCGCTGACAATCTCACGATTGCTGGGGGTACCATCAACAACACGCCGATCGGCGTGACCACTCCATCGACTGGCGTCTTCACGAACGCGACTGCAACCAATGCAACGACCACCAACATCTTCGCGACGACCGCGAGCTCGACCAACCTCTTCACCTCCAACCTCACCATCGCGTCGCTCACTGGACTTCTCAAGGGAACGAACGGCGCGGTCGGAACCGCGGTCGCTGGTGTCGACTATGCAACCCCGGGCACGATCTCTTCCTTCCAAGGTTGGGAAATCTTGAATGGCGCGCTCACTCCGACCACGACCATCGGCATCATGGTCAATGCATCATCGACCATCGGAAATGGTACCCAATCGGGAGGACTCACAGTGAATGGCGGCGCCACGACGACGAGGAACGCCTACTTCGCCTCGAACGTCGGGATCGGTACCACCACGATGTCGACCATCCTGACCGTCGCCGGCGCGAATGCGAACGGCATCAATCTCGGCATGGACTCCGCAGCGACCACGAACAGCGCGCGAATCTTCTTTAGCGGTGCATCACAGACCTTCGCGATCATGAATGCAGGACGTCTGTCTTTCCGGTACGGAGCGGCAGCCGGATCATCTTCTGGTACTGAAGGATTCGTGATGGATTCGAACGGAAATCTCGGTATCGGGAATGGCACTCCATCGCAGAAACTCAATGTGCAGGGTGTGATCGCAGGACAGACTCTGTATGCTACCTCAACTGCTATGACCTCGCTCTTCTCGGGAGGCCTCTCCGTGACCGGCACGACGACGCTTACGAACGCGACCTCGACTACCTTCTTCTCAACCACCGCCTCCTCAACCAACCTCTTCGCCTCGATCGGTTACTTCGGTGACACCACCATCACCGGCCTTGGCACCATCTCGAACCTCCTCGCCCTCGCTTCCACCACCCTCCAGAACTTCACCTTCGTGAATGCGACGGGTACCGCTGCAACCACCACGAACCTCTTCTCAACCACCGCCTCATCAACCAACCTCTTCGCCTCCATCCTCACGGCAGGGAACATCACCTCGTCTGGTCTTGGTTCCTTCTCGAACCTCATGACCACCGGCTCGACGACGCTGCAGAATTTCACTGCAATCAACTCGACGTCAACAAATGCGACGACAACGAACTTCTTCGCCTCGACCGCGAGCTCGACGAATCTCTTCACCTCGAACCTCACGATCGCATCGCTCACCGGGCTCCTCAAGGCGACAAACGGAACGGTGTCCACTGCAGTTGCAGGTACGGATTATGCAACTCCGGGAACGCTTGCAGCATACAAGGACTGGAACATCGTGAATGGTTTCCTGACGCCGACCACTACTATCGCCGTCCTCCTCAATGCAGGCTTCGTCTCGCAGGCATCCTCGACCGTTGACGGATCCCTGACGATCACCGGCAATGCGACGGCGACGAATGCGACGACGACGGGGGCGCTCTCGGTAGGGAACGGCATCACCTCGTACGCATCCTCGACGATCGGTAACGGCGGCGTCCAGGGCGGACTTACGGTCTCGGGAAATGCGACCGGTACCACTCTTCGCGCTACCAGCGCAGGCGCGGTTGGAGCCGCATCAATCTCGGTTTCTGATGGAAAGATCGGTATCTACTCGGGCGCAGCAGCGACGCTCAGCTTCACGAACGGAGTCAACGGCTTCTCATGGAATGGCACCGCGCTCTACCCGAACACCAATGTCGCTCGCAACCTCGGCATCAATGGAACGAATGAATGGCTGAACCTCTTCGCGACGAATGCATCGACCACGAACGCTACTTCCACCAACGCCACCTCAACCACCCTCTTCGCTGCAAAGGCAAGCACCACCC
>CAZMLK010000004.1:0-18279 GCA_964567265.1 uncultured Candidatus Saccharibacteria bacterium
CATAATCCACCGCTTGTGCAAGTCCCCGTCTATTCCTTTGAGTTTTAATCTTGCGATCGTACTACCCAGGCGGATCACTTAACGCGTTAGCTTCGCCACTCAGAGGGTCGATACTCCGAATAGCTAGTGATCATCGTTTAGGGCGTGGACTACCGGGGTATCTAATCCCGTTCGAAACCCACGCTTTCGTGCCTCAGCGTCAGGAATGTGCCAGTGTGCTGCCTTCGCATTTGGTGTTCCCCTACATATCAACGGATTTCACCCCTACACGTAGAGTTCCACACACCTCTCACATCCTCCAGTCGTACCGTTTCCCTCGCAGATCTTGGGTTAAGCCCAAGGTTTTAACGAGAGACTAATACGACCGCCTACGCACCCTTTACGCCCAATAATTCCGGGTAACGCTTGGGGCCTCTGTATTACCGCTCCTGCTGGCACAGAGTTAGGAGCCCCTTATTCATGGAGTAACGTCAAAACTTCCTCCTCCATAAAAGATCTTTACGTCCCGAAGGACTTCATCAATCACGCGGCGTCGCTCCGTCAGGCTTTCGCCCATTGCGGAAGATTCTCGACTGCGGCCTCCCGTAGGAGTATGGACCGTGTCTCAGTTCCATCGGTGGGGGTCAGGCTCTCACCTCCCCTAGCCGTCATAGCCTTGGTAGTCCATTACACTACCAACAAGCTGATAGCCCGCAGGCCGCTCCCAGAGCGATAAATCTTTACCCTTTCGGGACCATCCGGGATTACCCCGCCTTTCGGCGAGCTATACCAGACTCTGGGGTGCGTACCTACGTGTTCCTACCTCGTCTGCCGGTTGACCTTGCGGCCCCCCTTGACTTGCATGCCTTATCCACGCCGCCAGCGTTCACCCTGAGCTAGGATCAAACTCTCAATATAGATTCTTCCTAAAAGAATCTTATGACTGGTGAATTTGCACCGGAGCAGCACTTGCAGGCTGGTCCGGGTGCACTGGTTGAGCTTCAAGCCGAAGCCTGAAACTCAGAACGGAACAAAAGAGAACACTCTTCTGCTCCGAAGAAAAACTTGGTTTTGCGTTGCGTCTTCGTATTCAGTTGTCGAAGGACAATACGAACTACCCGTAGAGAGTAGTAAGTGGGCTGATTATAGATGATAGGGCGGAAAGGGTCAAGTCAATATTTTAGCCACTTTTTGGGGGTATCTGGGGGGCCAAAGACGGCCAGAAATGGGGGGTTTTGAAGGTCCAAAATGAGTACCCGCCGGGCCTGATACATCAGGCCCGGCGGGGGTACCAATCGAACGAATCCTACTCGACAAATGTTCCACGCCGCCAACCGATCCTCCCTTCCGGGAGAGGGAGAATGCTCGCAATTTCTGGAAGAGCGAGGAAGCCCGAATCGTGTGCGCTGCCGTTCGGTGCTTGAAGCGGAAGAGCCGCTTCGCACGCCCTCCACCCCATCCGGAGGAATCGGAGCGCCATACGCGCTTCCTTGCAATTCGAGACTTCGCCGACCGAGACATAGTCGCCGTCCCCAATCAACCCATCCGTGGCAAGTTCTCCTTTCAGCCGGATAATGCGACAGAAGGTGCGGCGACGCGCTCGCGGATTCGGAAGGCGGATGAAGCCGAATGAGCCCTGCCCTCTTTGGAAGCTCTCGACCTTTGATCGCGGCATCTGTGTATCAGACATCAATACCTCCTCCTTGGTTCTACAGATCTGAAAAGAACAGTAGCGGATACTTCCCCGTCCGTAAAGGAAATCGCCGGCCTGGAAAACCAGGCCGGCGATGTCGACATTGAAGAGCTGCTCACGCCGCCCCGCGTAGTTGGTCTGCTGTATCGAGCTGACGCTCCATGTCGGAAAGGGTCTTCCCTTGATCGTGCGCGCTCTGTGCTGCCGCCCGTTCGCGAGCGGTGGCGAGCTCATGCGCAGCATTCAGGAGCGTAACGAGCCTAACCGCCTCATCCTTGGATGAGAGAATGCACATCAAGTTGTTGTAGAGAACGGGCCGAGGTGCCTTGTCTTCAGGAAACTGAACGGTCACGCGATGCTTGTCGCCGAACCAGTTGAACCCATACGGACCGATCTCGGACACGGATTTCGCACCGTCCTTGCTTCCGTCGCTATGCATTACCATCAGTGAAAACCTCCCAAAAAGGCGTGATTGCCACAGAAAGGTATAGCACGAGAATGCGGACGAATGCTACTGTAGGAGGAATGCAGAAAGAAACAGTCGTGATTTCAATCGGCGGGTCGCTTATCGTTCCAGACCAAATTGATACCGTCTTCCTTTCTGATCTCAAATCCCTCATTACGGCGCATGTCGACGAGGGATTCCGCTTCGCCCTCATCGCGGGCGGCGGCAAGCTCGCGCGCCGCTACCAAGCGGCCGCGAACGAGATCACGACACTCAGGAGCGAGGACCTCGACTGGCTCGGCATCCATTCGACGCGCCTCAATGCACACCTTCTCCGCTCAATTTTCTACAAGGATGCGTATCCGATCCTAATCAAAAATCCAGTAAAGAAACTGGAGGCAAAAGAGGCGGTGATCGTCGGCGCAGGCTGGAAGCCGGGACGCTCGACCGACTATGTCGCGGTCAGGCTTGCGAAGATGCTCGGAGCGAAGAAGCTCGTGAACCTCTCCGACATCGACTATGTCTATGAGGCCAATCCGGACACGCATCCAGATGCGAAACATTTCGAACACATCTCATGGAAGGAGTTCCGCAAGATCATTCCAAGGAAATGGGACCCGGGACTCTCCTCCCCCTTCGATCCGATCGCCGCGAAGGAAGCGGAGAAGTTCGGGCTTGAAGTCGCGATCATGAACGGCGCCCATCTCGATCGACTGGAAAAATATCTCAAAGGCCACCACTTTATCGGCACCGTGATTGCATAAAAACTCGACCCCTCTCGTCCTGCATGCAGGACGAGAGGGGCTTGAGCGTGGCCCTCTCGGCAAGGTCGAAATCTCACCAATCGGACGGACTCGGGTAGCCACCTGCCCTAGGGCAGGCAGGTCGGGTCGTTCGGTCACAAAATGCCACCGTCCGACCGTTCCAATTAGGATTCTACCGACTCCGTTGAGTTTTGCAAATCTGTGAAAAATTCTGGATATATAAAAAAGACCAGCGCTGTCCGATGCAGACGGAACTGCGATTCGGACAGGGCTGGTCGTCGGGACATACCTTGGTGAGCGGTTATCTCACCAACTAGTTGGACCTTGTGAGTCCTGAAGCCTCTGGGGGAGACTTCAAAGCCCGCAGCCCGCAACACGCGCATGACATGGTGGTCAGTCGCGCAGCGGTTCCTTTCACTATCCTATCAAATCCGCAGCCTTTTGCAAATCCTCATCGAGGAGCTTCTTGACGCGGTCGGCCGCGTGATTTCCTCTATATTGACAAAATAATTTATATATGGTTATATACTCACGTAATTCACCTGTTCCTGGAGAAAATTGATGAGTGCTGCCGTGGGCCTCGTCCGCACGCTCATAAAGGTGATTGTCGCAGTGAGCATCGTCACCCTCCTCCTCTATGCGCTCATCTTTGGAGGACTCTTTGGGGGATTGGGGTTCTTGTTCTACAGCGCAATACGGCATGACTCCCACAGCGTGCTCGTCATCGAGCAGCCACTGATCCCCGCCTGATCCCCTTCTTCCCGGTCCCGCCCCTGGTGCCCCGACTTCCATCGGGGCACTTTTTATGTCTAGATAGCGGGCGCAGCGGAACTCAAATACTTCTCAACTTCAACCTGATATGGATCTATCAGTTTTTTGACACCCTCACCTCCTTCGCCAGTAAAATTTGATACGTGGGCTTCGATTGTCTGTATGTTGTTTGCAAATTCTTGCGCCGCGTGTGTTTGCTCGATACCGGAAAGATCTTGGATATTCTTGTACGTTTTCTTCGCCCATGCATCAATTGCGAGAAGGGGCGCCATCGATGCGTCCATTGATTTCCTCAAATCCGCGCCACTCATGCCAGCAATTATATCGTCAACGCTCAGTGTGGCACCTCCGAACATTGAATGGAAATCGCCGATGATATCGTGGATAGCTTCCAGATCAACCTGAAGCGCCTGCATTTTCTCTAAAGAATAATGGAATGGGTTTGAATGGGACGATTCGACATTCGAACGGGAAGAATCTTCGAGTGTCGCGCCCTGCGCATTCGACTCGAGTGCTCCGATACTTGCGAGCAATGCGCCGCCGAACACCAACGCACGACGTGAATCAAAAGGTAAGCGCTCCTGTTGTTCAGCTGTTGATACTTCCTCCTCGGGTATAAATTTCGGTGATCCCTCCATACAGTTCTTTTTTTGATCTTGGTAATATGGAGAAGTATATCAGAGCCTGCCGCTCGTATGTGCCCTACTCAGATCGTCATTCACCGCCCTACCCAAGAAGTTTTTTTACGCGGTCGGCTGCATCCTCGAAGCGTCCCAACACTTCCTTGCAGGACGGGTTGAAGCGGTACACGTCCTTGAAAAGCTCGGTGTCGTTCCGCACGCTCTCGACCGCATCCATGAGGAATCCGAATGAGACGGTATCGATCTCGGTCCGGCCGAACTTCCCTTCGGTCACGACCTGCCCAACCAAGTGCGTGAGGAACAGCGTCTCTGCGAGATGGCGGTCATGCGACTCGCTCGTCATCTCGATGATGTTGAAGCCAAGCTTTTCGCCGAATGCTTTCAGTTTTTCAAATGCCTCTTTTGGAATCGTGTATTCCGTCGCGACGATCCTGAATCCGGCGACCTCGTTCGCCCGCTTCTCATAGCTGTACGGACCGAACATCGGATGAAGCGCTAGGTATGGGCGGGTGGCCGCGTATTTTTCAAGCAGAGCAACGGTGTGCATTTTGACCGTTGCGACATCCACGAGAATTGTGTCCGGCCGTGTGAGCGGGACGACTTTTTGGAGCATGTCCTCGAATGCATGTATCGGGACCGTGAAGATCACCGCATCGCATGCGGCAACCTCTTCGAGTGAAAAGAAACGGGTGCCGTCCAGCGCGCTCCGCGTAGAATATATTTTGACGGCGACATCAGGAGCGAATCGTGCCGACAAGGTCGCGATGAGCGCACCGAAGCTTCCGTGGCCGATGATGCCAAGCGTGCGGATTTCCATGTGAGCTACTTTACCAACTTCGCGAGCACTTCCTCGATCTGCACATGCAGTTCCTCGACGGAACCGTTGTTCAAGAAATGATAGTCAGCCGCCTCGATGGCAGCTGCGAGGTTGTTCTTGTTTGGATCGGCTGAGGCGAGTTCCTTGACCTGCTCGGCGACGAATTCCTCGTAGCTCACATGATCCTTCTCGCTTCCGCGCTTGGTGATGCGCTCATAGCGGACGGGCAGATCCGCATCGACAGAAAGGACGATGCCTCCCTGCTCCTTGATGAATTCGACTTCAGGGACCGTATGCTGCGGCTCGACGATGACATTCTTGCCGACGGCAATCTCGCCCGCTGCTTCGGCGAGCACCGCTTCCATGAGCTTGGTCGCTCCCTGCGCGCGGTATTCGTTCGCGATATCCCGACGGGCGGAGCGATCAGGCTCGAGCCCGCGGCGCTTGGCCTCGTTCCGGAGGAAGGTGTCAGAGACCGCGAAGTGCACGAAGCCGTGCGCTTTCAAAAACTCGACGACGGTCCCCTTGCCCGCGCCGAGTGTTCCTGTGATGCCGATGATCATGATATTAAGACTGCTTCTTCTTCGGTCCCTGCATCTTCTCGAAGACGACCAGGAGCGGCGCGGCGATGAAGATCGAGGAGTATGCGCCAGCGGCGACGCCGAGGATGAGCGCGAGCGCGAAATTCTGCGTCGACGGGCCGCCGAGGAAGTAGATCGCGAAGAGCGTGATGAGCACGGTCAAAGAAGTGTTGATCGAGCGCGCATAGGTCTGATGGAGCGACTTGCCGACCATAACGTCGAAATCCTCATGGCGGCTCCGTTCCTTGTTGAGGCGGAGATTCTCGCGGATGCGGTCGAAGATGATGATGGTGTCATTGACGGAGTAGCCGAGGATCACGAGAAGCGCAGTCAGGAAGAGCGTATCAACGGTGGTGCCGAGGTAGTGGCCCATGATGGCGAAGACGCCGGTCGGGATGCAGATGTCGTGGATGAGGGTGATGATCGCGATCGTGCCGTACTTCCATGACGGGACCGGCTCCGAGACATGCCGGAACGCGAATGCGATGTAGATGACGATCGAGAGCATCACGACCGCAAGGCCGATGAGTGCCTTGTTGCGGAGCTCCTTGCCGACGGTCGGGCCGATCGACGTGTACTGGTCGATGACCGGGGTCACCTTGCCGCCGAGTCCGAGCGCTGAGACGACCGAAGTGCGCTCTGCTTCCGTGAGGTCGCGGGTGCGGAGGAGGTAGCCGTTGTCGCCTGCCTCGCGAAGCGAAATCTCGCCGAGCGGAAGCTTTGAAAGTGATTCCTCGAGCTCTGCCTTCGCAGGACGGCCAGCGTCGTAGTGCACGGTCGTGAGCGCGCCGCCGGTGAAGTCGATGCCGAACTTGAGCCCGAAGATGAGCACGAGCGCGACCGCAGCACCGGTGAGGATGAGCGAGAAGAGGAGGAAGATTTTCTTGTAGGTGATGATGAACATATCGAAAGAAGATTACCGGAGCTTGATGCCGCTGCCGAAGAGGAGCTTCGCCGTCTCGCGGTTCTTCACATTGCCGATGCCGCGGAGGAATACGCGGGTGAGCGTGATCGCCGAGAAGAGGGACGCGATGACGCCGATGCCGAACGTGAGCGCGAAGCCCTGAATGAGCGAGGTACCGAACCAGAAGAGGATGACCGCGGAGATGATCGAGGTCACGTGGCCGTCGCGGATCGCGAGCCATGCGCGCGCGAAGCCGTCGTTGATCGCATCCGGGAGATCCTTGCCGCCTCGGAGCTCTTCCTTGAGGCGCTCGAAAATGATGACGTTCGCGTCGACCGCCATGCCGATCGAGAGGATGAATCCCGCGATGCCGGCGGCCGTGAGCGTGACCGGAAGCAGCTTGAAGATCGCGAGCATGATCGCGACGTAGATGGTAAGGGCGAGGGTCGCCATCAGGCCGGGGATGCGGTACCAGAGGAGCATGAAGAGGACGACCGCGAGCATGCCGACGATACCTGCGTGGAGACCCTTGTCGAGCGATTCCTTGCCCAGAGTCGCGCCGATGGTCTCGGTGCCGACGAGCTCGATCGGGACCGGAAGCGCTCCGAAGTTGAGGCTCTTCACAAGGTCACGTCCTTCTTCTGCGGTGAAGTTGCCGGAGATGGTCGCCTGTCCGCCGCCGATAGCTTCCTGGATCACCGGGCTCGAGAGCACCTTGCCGTCGAGGAAGATGGCGAGCTGCTTGCCGACATTCTCGCGCGTGATTTTCTCAAAGAGCGCGCCGCCTTCGCTGTTGAAGGTGAGGAGCACCGTCGGCTGGTTCGCGAGCGTCCCGCCGTTCCCGGTCGAGAACTGGAGCGATGCCTTCGAGAGGTAGCGGCCAGTGAGGCCGGTATCAATATATGAAATAGTCGTAGATGCGATGAGTGAGTCCGGGCCGACAAGCTTGAATTCGAGGAGCGGCGTCTCGCCGATCTGCTTGATCGCTTGCTCGATGTCGGTGACTCCTGGAAGCTCGACGATGAGGCGGTGCTCACCCGCAGATCCCGCGAGCGCGCTTCCCTCCTCCACCTGGACCAGGGGTTCAGAAACGCCAAAGAGATTCACGCGGCGCTCGATGACTTCGCGGAGCGCGTCCATGGCGCCTGGAATATCAGCGGGCGTGAGCGTGCTTACGTCCGCTCGATAGACGAGATGCGAGCCGCCCACCAAGTCGAGGCCGAGCTTGAACGGGAAACGCGACCCCGGGGTCACTTCCGAGGAATATACGAAGTAGCCGATGCCGATTCCTACCAAAAGGACGGCTAGGGCGGTAATGCGTGTCTGCCACATAGATGCCAAGTAGTATAGCTATTTTTTGGTTTTGGGCAATGGATGCCATGGATGGGGCAAAGAAAAAGCCGGCACCCTTTTGGGGTGCCGGCAGCGATGAAAGTACGTTTCTGTTTGGCGATTTTGAATCGCCTAACCGACTCGGGCGACTGCCTCGGGCAGGGTGTAGGTCTTGAGGCCTTGCGCTCGCTTCGCGACGATGTAGTTCACAAGAGACTGGAACCAGGCGACATTGGAGTCGTAATCTCCCGCGCCACTGTCCACGATCTTGTGGATCGTGATCACAAGCGTGCGTTTCTGAGCGATCGCCAGATCGATCTGGTCGGTGATGGTCTTGAGCTTCGTCGTTCCACCAGGCGACCACCGTGCAACCAGGAAGGGCTGGCCCTTCCGCACAAACACGGAGTCGATGATGGCTGCGGTCGTGAACCCAGCCTTCTTGACCTCGGCGACGACCGCCGCATTCTGCTCCCCGAAAGGATACGCGAATGTGGTGATTGGGATGCCAAGATTGGTCTCGAGAATGCTCTTCGATTGGACGATCTGACGCCGGGCTTCCGTAATCGAGACCTCAGTGAGGTGCGGATGCGTAAGCGTATGGGCGCCGATCGTCTGCCCTGCCGCGACGAGCTTCCGCACGTCTGCCCGGGTCATGTACCCGTCTGCAACGCCTTGCGCATTCCAGAAACCAGGGCAGATATAGAAAGTGCCCTTGATTCCAGCAGCCCGTAGTATCGGAAGACCCTTGGTGAGGTGCGTTTTCCAGCCGTCATCGAGCGTGATGACGACTGCCGCCTCGGGAGTAACGGTGCCAACCTGCTTGAACAGGGTGACATCATCGAGATCCACCTGGCCGACTGCCGAGATGATGTGAACCACCTGGACCTTCGTGACGTTCGAAGGGATGGTGAAGTCAAAGGTGACATTCGTCCATCCGTTCGCAGCGGGAACACTCTGGACACGTACGTAGGTGAGGTCAACAGCAGGTGGGATTGTATACGCGAGATCGATCTCTCCAGGCACCGTTGCTTTGTACCACTCCGAGGAGCGGTAGGTCTGGCCGGCAGCGACTGCAACCGGCGCATGCATGAGCTTCGCGTCACCCTCACCGGCATCGTGAGGAGCGACGGTGAAGCGGGCAGCCCTCCCGCTCCGACCAATGGTCGGATAGGTGATGAAGGCATTGCCTTCGACGACGCCCCACTGACCGAGCGTCCAGTTGGCCGGTGCGTTCGCAGCGCCGGTCTCGAAGTCGCCGTTCGCGATGCGATTGTTCGTTTCGAATGTCTGCGCCGATGCCGCATGTGTGAACACATCGTAGGCATATGCCCATCCGCCCACGAAGAGAGCGAGGATGGCCGTAAGAAAGCGGGAACGAGGTCGTATCAGCAAGGCTGATCTCCCAGATTGAGGTTGGTTGGTCGAGTTTCAACGAACTGAACCCGGTCACCATATAACATATAAAAGCACCGCTTGTCAATGCAGGCCTTGCCGGTGCCTCTTATTTGGGAGCGGCGAGCCTTGCGAGATTTTTGAAAATGAAGGCGACGGTGATGGGGCCGATGCCGCCAGGGACTGGCGTGAAAAGCGCGGCTTTCTCCGCACAGGAAGGATCTGCGTCGCCAGCAAGTTTCCCTTCCGCTTCGCTGGTGCCGGCATCGAAAAGGATCACTCCGTTTTTGACCATGTCGGGGTTCACGAGGCCAGGGACTCCCGCACCGAGAACGAGGATGTCTGCGTGCTGGATGGCATCGATATCAGGAGAGCTTTTGTCGAGGATGGTAACCTCTGCCCCCTGCTGTCGGAGCCACGTTGCGGCTGGCTTTCCGACGAGGCGGCCCTGGCCGAGGACGACGGCGTGCTTGCCGCAGACCTCGATATCGCCGCGCTTGCAGAAATCTGCAAGCGCGGCAACTACTGGCGTCAGGATCTTCGCGTCGCCCGATTCAAAGGCAGCAACTGCCGCATCTGAAAGCGCGTCTACATCTTTTTCAATCGGAACGGCATTCCGGATCTGATCGATATCAAACGCTGGCGGGAGCGGGCACTGCACGATGAGGCCATCATGCTTCGATGCGTGCGCAGCGATATCCGCCACCACGCTTTCGGTCGTCGCGTTCTCTTCTATCGCATACTCCACGATTTCGACACCGATCGCATCCGCCGCCCGCTTCTTGATGCGGATGAACGACTCTGTCGCGAAGTCAGGCGCATGCGAGACGAAAATGCCAAGCGAAAGCGGCCGCCCGAGGGCGGTAACTTCCTGCTTCACCTCCTCAAGCAATTCATCACGGATTGTGCGGCCATCGACGATCATGCCTTGTGTGTGCGAAGCTCAGGCGGAACGACGTCCTCGTACCGACCAGTCGTATATTGGAAGGCTTCCCCTGATTCATATTTATAGTGGTAGCCGTATAGCGTAGAGATCTTCGTCCCATCGACGTTGATCGGGTACGAATACCCCCTCCAGCTGCCCTTCGAGGTCGGGATGCGGCCGCGGGTGAGATGCCAGAAGTAGAAGAACGCGATCCGCGCCATCCACGGCTTGATGGGAAGCATGCGCTTCCCCACCGCCTTCGCCATGTCGGGGCCGAGGACCGCCGGCCCTGGAGGTGCCGCATTGAATGCCTCATACGCACCCGGAAGCTCCGTGAATGACAGGAGTGCGACGATGTCGGTGATGTCATCCTCGTGGACGTACTGGCGGAGCCACTTCGGCGTCACCGGCACCCACGAGACGAGGAGCGACACGAGATTGTAGACAAATGATTTCTGACCCTTGAGGCTGCCGGAGAGTGCTGACTGGAGTCCGAAGCGGATGCGCGCGAAGCGGCCGCGGGGGCCGGTGATCGCTGCCGGTCGGACGATGAACACCTGCGGCACGCGGCCAGAGGTCGAGTATTTTTGATAGCGCGCTTTCAGATGTTCTTCCGAGATGCGCTTCTCCTCGGCATACAAATATTCGGATTCGCGGAACGGCTCATCTTCCGTGAAGCGATGCTCGAGCGTGTTGTCGGCGAACGCTCCGTAGGAGGCGACGGTTGAAAAGTGAATGAGCTTCTTCACCGACGGATGCGTGAAGGCAAAATCAAAAATCGCATCAGAGCCGTCGATATTCCACTTCCACGAGAGCGGGCGGTTGCCGTAGAACTCGCGGATCTGCCACGCGGTATGGACGATTACTTCCGGATTTTCTGCCTTCACTTTTTCCTGCCAGGTTCCGTCGGAGGTATTGGCATTGATCCACACAATCTTCGTGTTGCCTTGAAAGGACTCGGGCATCGATTCCTTGTCGAGCGCGATCACCTTCATGACATCGTCGCGCTTCGAAAACTGCTCTGCGAGCATCGCGCCGACGTAGCCGGCCCCGCCGGTAATGAAAATGGTCTTTGGTTCCATGTGTACAGAGCTTACCGTAGCCGGAGCTTCACGCCAAATCGGGAGAGCAAGGTCTTCACCGTACGGAGCGCGATATTCAGGTCGAGGAGGAGCGAGCGATGCTTCACGTAATAGAAGTCGTACGCGAGGCGCGTCCGGAACGCGGCGATCGATTGCGGGTTGATGTCGCCGGGCGCGTACTGCTGATGTGTCTGCGCCCAACCGGTGATGCCCGGCTTCACGGCGTACCGGAGCATGTAAAATGGAATGTCCATCTCCGCGCGCCGTGCGAGGCCGATGATGTCGTTCCGCGGGCCGATCATTGACATCTCTCCTTTCAGGATATTCCACACCTGCGGGAGCTCGTCGATCGAGGTCTTCCGGAGTACCGCACCCACCTTCGTGATACGATTCTCAGTCTCGCCCGTCCAGGCACCCTTGTCGCTCTTCGCCATCGTCCGGAGCTTATACACGGTGATCATCTGCCCGTAGGGACCCATGCGCTCCTGATCTATAAACACTGGACCCTCCCCCTCAAGTTTCATGGCGACGAACACGAACGGGTACAGCACGCAAAAGAGTGCGCCCATGACGGCTGCGCCGATGAGATCGATTGCTCGCTTCGCGGCATCATAGAACGCGTGCCCTTGCGAAATATTCAAAAGGAACCAGTCCGCGCGGAGCGCTGAAAGCGGGATACGCTCGAAGATGTTCTCGTACATGCGCGAGAACTGCATGAAGGTGAGACTCCTCCCGAGGATGGTCTCCTGGACGAAAAGCGGCAAGAGCGGCGCGACTTCAGGACTTTCAATATCCGCGATCACCACCGAGATGTTTTCGCGTGCGACGAGTGCGCGCGTCTTCTCGAGGCTCACGCTCGTATCCTTGAGCATGCCGAGATCGAGTGCGCGGACGAATTCGAAATCGTAGCGCGAATTATCATTCACTTCGCGCATGAGCTCCTCCACCTCTTCCCCTTCTCCAATGAGGAGCGCTTTCTGCTTCTTCCGCCCGAAGAGTCGATGGAAGAAGACGAGGCGCCAGAGGATGATGCCGCCGGCTGCAAGCGCGAGGTAGAGCGCGAGCGTGGTCTTCGGAGTGATGCCGAATGCGGGGATGAGGAAGAAGAACAGAGTCGCGATGACCGCATTCACCGCCTGCGCCCGGAACACGCGCTGCGGCAAGCGCTTCTTGAAGAAGGTCGTGTGCTGGTCGTAGAGTCCCGAGATGAAGAAGACGCCGACCGACATGAGGAACAGGAACGGGAACGGGACGAAGTGAAGTGACAGGATGTAGGGGCTCGGGAGCGCTCCATAGCGGATCACGAGCGCGAGGTAGAGCGCTGCAGCGAACAGTGAAATATCTCCCAGAAGGAGGAGGCCTAGTTCTCGTTTTCGGAGCCCAATCATGTCGGTTTCGTTGTATGCATACTATACAACACATTTTAGTATCCGCAAGGTTACCGTACCCTGTACGATTTTGGCGCCGGGAAGTGTTATCGTACTCACATGGAGACCGGACATGCCCCGAAGAAGATCCTCTTCGTCATCACGAAATCGTACTTCGGCGGCGCACAGCGGTATGTGTTCGACCTTGCGTGTCATTTCAAGAATGCCGGCGATGACGTGACCGTGCTTGTCGGCGGAACGGGACTCCTCACGGAAAAACTCTCGAACGAAGGCATCCCGGTCATCTCGCTCCCCTATCTCGAACGCGACGTGAATCCGATGACCGACCTGCGCGCGCTCATCGCATTCATGCACACCATCCGGCGGGTGCGTCCCGACGTGCTTCACGTGAACAGCGCCAAGGCCGGAGGACTTGGCGCTGTGGCGGGCCGCCTTCTCTTCGTCCCGCGCGTCATCTTCACCGCGCACGGATTCGCATTCAACGAAGATCGAGGCATGCTTTCAAAGATGCTGATCAAGGCCTTTACCTGGCTCACCATTGCGCTCGCCCATGAGACGATCGCAGTCTCGAACGCGCTCCGCATACAGGTGCCGGCAATACTCCGACGGAAGGTCCGCGTGGTCCGGAACAGCGTGCAGCCGATGTCGTTCGTGGCCCGCGAAGAGGCCCGGGCATTTCTCTCCGAGAAATGCCCGGGCCTCTTGCCCGCCGACCACGGAGAAACATTCTGGATCGCGACCATCGCGGAGCTCCATCCCATCAAGGGACTTCCCTACGCGCTCCGAGCAATGGCACTTCTCAAGAACGATGGCCACAAGTTCCGATACGTCATCATGGGTGACGGCGACCTCCGGACAGAACTCAGCTCGCGGATTATCGAGCTCGGACTTTCTGAACACGTGTTCCTCGCTGGATTCGTCCCTGATGCACCCACACATCTCCGCGCGTTCGATGCATTCCTGCTTCCATCCCTTTCCGAAGGGCTCGCCTACGTTCTCCTTGAAGCAGGATCAGCGCCGCTCCCGATTGTCGCAACGAAGGTCGGCGGCATCCCCGAAATCATCACTGACGGTGTGAATGGCCTCCTCATTCCATCGAGAGATGAAAAAGCTATATTTGAAGCCATTCAAAGACTCATGGATGATTCGTCACTTGCACATGACCTTAGCCACCATATCTACCAGACCATAACCGCCTCATTCACAGCAACCAAGATGTTCAGCGAGACGGAGGCAGTGTATGAAGCCCGTTTCCCCACCCGCTGATTGGCGGAAAGCGCGTTCGCCCGTATCATAGGCAGAAATGGGCAACGTTACGTTCGATGATGACGACAACGGGCAAGGCGGGCTCGTCAGGAGAAAGATCATCACGCCGTCAGCAAGCGAGACACGGATGGGAAATTTTCTTATACAGAAACATATCGCGAAAAACAAGGCCGAAGCGGACATCATCCTCCTCGCATTCGCCGCTGCCTGCGTCCTTCTTGCGGGGATGATCATCTATCGGGGATCACATAAAAATGCCGAGGTACCCGGAATTCAAAATATTCCCTATGAGCAGGTCTAGTGCCTCAACACGGACGCGCGGCTTCACGCTCATCGAGCTCCTGGTCGTGATCGCGATCATTGGGCTCCTCTCCTCAGTGGTGCTCTCAAGTCTCGGCCAAGCGCGCCAGAAAGCCCGCGCTGCCCAGATACTCAGCGACTTCAAGCAGATCGAGAAGGCGCTCGTCCTCTTCGCGGATGCGCAGAACGTGCAGAACTGGTGGGGAGAAAATGCATTCCCTGGGGGCCCGACAAGCGGCGGCAATCCCGCCATCTCCACGTTCCTTGATGCCGGAGATCCCTTGACTGCATACCTCCCGAAAATCCCTGTGCCACCGAACACGGACGGCACCAGCTATGGATATGACAATGATCTGGATACGCAAGCGTGCGGCGGTGTCGCCGGCCGCGGCGTGAACATCCTTCTCAACGCGTCAAATGGCGCGATGTTCACAATCCTCGACGATATAGTCGACGCATCGGACGGCGCGCTCTGCGGAAAGCTCCAGATGACCGGTACCGTGACCTCTGCGACTATCACCTACAACATTTCAAAAACGAACGCGTTCTAGGTCACATTCCCAGGAACTCGTTCTGCATGTCGCCCGGATGGAGCGCCCGGGCATAGCGCCGCATGCCCATGAGGATACCGAGGCCGGCGAACTCGGTGACGAGATGTGATCCGCCATAGCTCATGAATGGGATGGTGGTCCCCGTGACTGGCAAGAGACCGACATTCATGCCGACATGGATAAGGATATGCGACAAGAAGAGTATCGCGAGACCGAGCCCGAATAATATTTCAAAATTGGTTGCGCCGAGGAGTGCGCTTTCGAGAATGCGCCAGATGACAACTGCATACAGTCCGAACAGGAGGAGGACGCCGACGAATCCCCATTCTTCCGCGAATGCCGCAAAAATGAAGTCGGTCTCGTATTCTGGAAGGAATTGGAGCTTCGACTGCGTTCCATAGCCGATACCCTTCCCCCAGATACCGCCGGATCCGACCGCGATGGTGGACTGATATGCATTATAGCCGGCTCCCTGGATGTCCGCGAACGGGTGCAGGAAGGTGGTGATGCGCGCCTTCTGATAGTCTTGGAATACGAAATTCCAAAGGATGAAGAGGCTGACGAATCCGATCGCGATCAATCCGAAGAGATGCTTCTTAGATATCCCGGAGACGAGGACCATCCCGAACCAAAGCGATCCTATGATAATCGCTGAGCCGAAGTCCGGCTGGATGAGGACGAGGAAGCAGACCAGACCTGCGTAGAGTCCGGAAACCACGATGTGCCGGATATTCGCGATCTCGATGTGCCGACGCGAGAAGTACTTCGCCAGAAGGAGGATGATGACGATCTTGGCGAATTCCGCTGGCTGGATCGCGAAGAGGCCGACATTGAACCAGCTTTGCGCGCCCTTGAACACCGATCCGAGGCCCGCAAGGAGAAGTAGGAGGCTGATCGTCCCCGCGAAGATGCCGACGATGACGCCGGTCCGCTTCAAGAAATGGAAGTCGAGCGCGGAGAGGCTGAAGAAGATCATGAGCGACACGAGCGTCCACACCAGCTGGCGGTTGAAGAACGCGTTATGCGCCTGGAAAGAATCCATGGTGAGGAGGCCCGCGCCCACGATGAGGAGCGCGGACGCGAGAAGCACAAAGTCAATATGACGGAAGCGTGCCAGGATCGCCTGCATAGCGTTATTTCTTATTCGGAATGAGCGGCACGCGCGGAATCACGTCAACACGGGAAGATGCGCCAGGAAGCGGCGTCGGCCAGGTGAATACCAGAGCGGCAGATTTTCGGGGGCCGAGCAACGGGACGGTCGTCTGCGAGCTTGCCATCGCGTTCCCATCGACACCGAAGACGGTGGCCACGGCCTCGATGTCGCGGATGTCGCTCACCGTGTCATTCGTGATGATAGCGTCGACGCGTGGAAGCCCATTGTCCTTGATGGTGAGATGCGTTTCTGAGACCGTGTAGCCGGGCGCGTTCTGGGCTTTCCGCCACCACGGGTCGCTCCGGAATTCAAAGAAGGTACGGACTGGGACGCGATTCCCCGTGTCGATGCCCGCCTCGAAAATAGGTGTGAGCCCGTTCGTGGTCAGGAAGGTCTTGCCACGGCGCTCCGCCACGATGACATTCCGGTCGTCGAAGAGCTGGAAGACGTAGTCGATGGAATCCACCCCCGCATCGAAGTTTGAATTCTCGATGTACGCGACTGAGTTATAGGTTCCTTCCTTTACCTTAAACGAGCGGCTCCAAAGGACCGCAGGGGTGCGGATCTGGATCGCACAGAGACGTTCGCATCCGCCACCGCAATCGACACCGAGCTCGTCCTGGTTTTTTTTGCCATCGCTGCAGGTTGGCACATCGGTAAAAAAGAGATAATAGATCGGGACGCCTGAGAGCGCAGCTGCGAACACAACGATGATGCTGATATAGAGGGAGCGCCTCCGGGTTGCCCAGTTCATATGTGACCAGTGTAGCAAAAAATGAAGCCCCCACGCGAGCATGCTCGCGTGGGGGGAGTGTGATGCCTGACACAAAGAGGCTTACTCGCGATCGGGTTCCACCCGCATCTATTGGGGCGAGCTCGCCCAGGTTCCTCTTCCCTGTCTGGGAAGAGTATTGGGTTTCCATTCGAATCAGGAACGCTGGGGCGATCGGTCCTTGTGGTTTAACGGCCGTGCTGATCAAAATAGAGCAGCATAGGTGGCCCAAGGCACTACTCACACACCCGCGTCCTGATAGGAAGGAATTGCCATCTTCCTTCGTACAGCTTCTCAACACCTCTCCGGAATCAACCATTCCCGGGTGACAGAGATAATCGGCGATCATCAACCCGCCAACACCAGGGACAGCTTCATCCGGGCTCTGGCCAGTGCCGTTTCAAACGCGGCAAATAGATGCATCATTCCGCAATTGCTGCTTGCGTTGCAGGCACGTTTTTGGAATGGGTTCACACGTGGGATCAGGCCGCGCGTTCGACACGAAATGTGCGCCGTCGGAAACATCGACGGCACGGGAACACGGTTCTGATAAATTTAAAACATATTTGGATTTAAAAGTCAACGTTTTTTTGATTACAATCGGACGGAACCATCCCGCGCATTTTCTTTCAGAAAATGCGCGGGATGAAATCGGCATGAAGCGATGATATCTAAAAGCATCTTGTAACCTGAGCGTGCAGCCTCATCACAAAGCCTCACAGGAGCTTTGTGATTCCCGTGAGTGCCATCGGGTATTTCGGGAGAAGACTTCAAAAAGTATCCAAGCGGCAACCTTGTGCAAAAGCTCCCCCGGAGCTTTTGCACCCCCGCGAGTATATGCGGCCACTTGAAATGACAATAAAAAGTATCTTAATCTGGCGGCTACCTACTCTTCCCTTGCGAGTACCATCGGTAGTACAGGTCTTAACTTCCGAGTTCGGAATGAGATCGGGTGTAACCACTGCCTCAAGCCACCAGATTAAGAGACTCTTTTTGTATTGCTGCAATCATTGCGATTCCAAGACTGCAGCAATGTGTGGAAAAACAAATCTTCGCAAAAATCAAAAGCACAGGTATGCGGCTTCCAGTTCCCTGAAGTGGAAGCATTTTGGCGAATTAGTACACCTCGGCTGAACACATTGCTGTGCGTACACCTAGTGCCTATCAACGTAGTCATCTCCTACGAGCCTCAACGATTTCTAATCTTGGAGTTGGCTTCGCGCTTAGATGCTTTCAGCGCTTATCCATTCCCGACATAGCTACCGGGCGATCCAGTTGGCACCAGAGCCCGTACACCAGAGGTCAGTTCATTCCGGTCCTCTCGTACTAGGAACAAATCTCCTCAAAAATCAACGCCCGCAGTAGATAGAGAACCAACCTGTCTCACGACGGTTTGAACCCAGCTCACGTAACTTTTTAATTGGCGAACAGCCAAACCCTTGGGACCTTCTCCAGCCCCAGGATAAGTTGAGCCGACATCGAGGTGCCGAACTCCGCCGTCGCTATGGACGCTTGGGCGGAAC